>NZ_JBIARC010000176.1:0-5559 GCF_042889625.1 Streptomyces sp. NPDC002573
GGGCCACCTCAGGTGGCCTGACCCCCTCGGCGAGCAGCCCGACAGCCTCCAACCGCACCCCCTCGCGACGCTGGCGGCCCTTCGCCGTCAGCCCGCCCCCATCCGCATAGCGCATACCAACGACATAGCGCACAGGTGACCAGCAGTCAGTAGCCCGAGCAGACAGTCACCTCAAAGCGCCGAAGTCAGTAGGGGCGCGGATTTGGAGGGTTTCGTCGCAACCTTCCGGCAGCGCGAGTTCGATGAGATGGAACCGCCCGCCGACTCTGAGGGAGGGCGCCGCGGCCGTGTAAGCGAGGGCTGCTGCAGGCAGGCGAGCTCCTTCGGCTGCCCCAGGCAGAAACGTGGGGATCCAGCACCAGGTTCCTGGGTCCCCAACGCTTCCCCAGCACCCCATCAGTCCTGCCTCTGGGTGCTCCTGATGTGCCTTGGGCGCTGGAGATCTTCATGCGTGCGGGGGATCGACGGGCCGACGCGGTCTTCCGCCTCGGGCTTGTCGGGCGTCCGGGAAGCTCGGGTTCCCGCGCCACCCTCGGAGTGCTGCGTGACGCTGCCCGAGAACGCGTTCCGGACGGTATTGCGAAGATCCGATACGGCAAGAACGAGAGTGATGCATGCGCGCACCACCTCAGCTGCTGCTGTAGGAAGGCGAGCTGCGGCTCCCAAGATGACAACGAGGCTGCCGATCACGGCAAGGATTGTGGTGGCGTCCATGACGCGGCTCCTTCTTCCGGCGAACTGACCGCCCCATTGGGCCGCCTCATGGATCCTTCCGGCGCAGGGATCTTGAGCTTCATGGGCGTTGTACCTGGTGAAGGCGCTAGATTCGGTTTCCGGTCCGGATCAGGCAGATCCGCCGGAACCTGGGGGCGCCGCGTGATGACAAGTTCACCGCAAGGGTTCCTCGCTGACCGTTTGAGAGAACTACTGGCAGCTTCCCGGCTCAGCCAGACCAAAGCGGCTGAACTGGCCAGCAACCGACCGATTCCGCCAAACAGATCAGCCTCCCCAGTCACGAACGGCCGTATCAGTGCCTGGGCCGCCGGCACAGACCGTCCGAGAAACATGGTGGCCTTCAAGCAGCTTGTCAGGGTCCTGATCGACCATGCACGGCGCTTCCGCGAAGAGCTGGTTCACACGGGCCAACCGTTACCCGCACTCACTCCCGGACTTCTGGACGAACAGCGCTGGCAGGAATGGCTAAGAGCGGCCTGGGACGAAGTACCTCCCGACGACAGGCTGACAATCCGGGACGCGGATCCGGAAGACCTCGGAGTCCACCGCGCCGTCTCGCATGCTCAGGCCTCGAGCGGGACCGCCGGTTCGTCGGGGTTCAACCGCCTGACTCCATACCTGGCGCGCGAGCACGACTATCGGCTGCGGCGGCACCTCGCCGCAGCCGCCAGCGGCGGTCCGTCCGTCTTCGTTCTGCTCCTCGGGGACTCGACCACAGGCAAGACGCGAGCCCTCTACGAGGCCGTCGTTGTTGAGGCACCCGACCATGCGCTGCTGCGACCTGTCGATGCCGAGGACCTTCAACAAATCCTGACGGCTGGCCGCGCGACCCCAGGCACAGTCCTCTGGTTGAACGAGACCCAGCGCTACCTCTACGGGCCGGACGGCTCCACCAACGCCAAAGACATCAACAAGCTCCTCGCCACGCAGCCCGGAATCCTGCTGGTCGGCGCAATGTGGCGTCACCCCTACTTTGTCGAACTCACCGCGCAGGGGCGCCCCGAAAGCTTCGGCCCTGTCCGCGACCTCCTCCACAGCAGACACACCGTGCGTCTGGATGTTCCCGACGCACTGACCACGGCCCAGCTCGACGAATTCCGCGCTCTGGCAACCGACCCGGCGCCCAGGATGCGGGACAGACGGCTGATCGATGCGCTCGAAGCCGCCGGAGGCGACGGCAGGGTGATCCAATGCTTGAGCGGCGGCCCAGAGCTCCTCGAGGCCTACCGCAACCGCACGCTGTTCACCCATGTTGAGCACGCCCTGATCACGGCAGCGTTGGACGCTCGCCGACTGGGTCACCGCCAGCCACTGCCAGGAGCGCTGCTCGCTGAGGCAGCCGATGGCTACCTCAGCGGCCGCCAGCGTCCGACCGCTCCAGACTGGGCCGAGACGACACTGGGTGATCTGACACGGGGCTACCGCAATAGCGATCTCTTCGACCGTACCGACATTCGCCACACGCTGACCGCCTTGGTCATGCACGTCAGCCGCTCCGGAACCCGCCCATCGTTCGAACCCGCCGACTACCTCGACCAGCAGACCCACGACGACCGCAGCGCTTGCCTGGGCCCACCGGCTCTTTGGCACGCGCTGATCACGCACACTCATGACCCGGAGGACCTCCACGCCATCGGCCAGAACGCTGAGAGGCGAGGGTTGTTCAAAGCCGCTGGCAACCTCTACAAGAACGCAGTTTTGGCTGGTTACCCATATGCCGCCGTTTCGCTCCTGCAGCTTCTCCGCAGGTACAACCTCGACCCCCAGTGCCAGGCAAGGCGATGGCTCGCTGCCCGCATAGACGTGGCCGACGCGTTGAATGCGGCCCAGGCGCTGCGAGAGGTGAGGCACACAGGTACACCCACAGAGGTGGTGCATGAGCTGGCCGAGCGCGCCGCTGCCCATGCGGATCCCGCGGACCCGGTATGGGTCGCCCGTCTCCTGCGAGAACTCCACGAGGCGGGGGAGGCGGGCTCTGTCTCCCGGCTCGCTAGCCGAGCCGTAGCCGACACAGATCCTGAGGAGCCGGCCTGGGCGGCCATCCTCCTAGAGGCTCTGTCCGAGGTAGGAGAAGCAACGGCGGCCGCTCAGATGTCTCCCCGTGCGGCTGCCCAGGCAGATCCGGGCCATCCTGGTGATGCTGCCGACCTGCTGCGAGTGTTGCACAAGCTCAGCCAGACTGACGCCGTCCGCACGCTCGCAAGGCGCGCCGCCGCCCACACCGACGCCGCCAATCCGCTCGTACAGCGCCTGCTCAACGACCTACACGCGGCGGGGGAGTCTGAGCATGTCCGCAAACTGGCTGCACGAGCCGCCGCTCACATGGACGCCAAGGACTCGGAGACGGTGCCCGAGCTGCTACGAGCGCTGCACAAGCTTGGGCAGACGGATGCCGTCCACAGCCTCGCCATGCGTGCAGCTGCCCACACCGACCACTCCGCCGCACTTCTGCGAACCTTCAAGGTCGTAGGGGAGCCGGCAGCCATCGAGCAGTTCATCCTCCGGGCGAAGAACCATACTGCTCCTGAAAACCCGTGGACGGTACGTGGCGTCATCGAAACCCTGAGGGAAGCCGGAGAGACGGAAGCTGCCCACGAGTTGGCCGACCTGGCCTCCGCCTGCGTTGCTCTGGATCGCCCAGACGGTGTCACTGTCCTGCTGAGGATGTTCCGAGAGATAGGAGAGATGCAGGCGGGCGAGCAGTTGGCAGCTCGAGCCGCCGAACAAGTCGACCCCGCCAACCACCACAGCTCCCAGCTGTTGAAGGAACTTCAGGCGGCGGGCGCGGCGAAGGCCGCCCACGTTCTTGCTGGGCGCATTGTCGCGCTCGCGGATCCCACTCACCCAGACGCTGCAGCCAACGTTTTGCAGTCATTGAGCGCAGCAGGCGAGACGGACGCATTCCGCCGGTACGCAGCGCGCGTCGCCACACGAACTGACGCGGGTACTCACCGCGTGGATGACATATTGCGGCTTCTGGGGGAGACGGGTGAGCCGGAGCTCGTACGCACGTTCGCTGCGCGCACCGCCAAGAACACCAACCACTCTCAACTATGGGGCGTCGCTATTGTCCTGAAGGCACTCAGAGAGGCGGGTGAGATGGACGTGTACGACGAGCTCGCCGAACGAGCCGCCACATCAAGCACCGGCAAAACCGACCGCATCTCCCTACCCAAAGTTATCCAGGAACTGAGAGCGGCGGGAAAGGTCTCGCTGGCAGACACGCTAGTCCGTCGAGCGATGGACATGGGTGAAGTCCTGCCAAGCGTCGCTACGCAGTACGGGCGAGAGACGGACGGCAGCCGCGCAAGGCCGTGGACTTGGAGCGAACTGGACTTCGCGACGTGACGAGGGCGGCTTCCCCCTTCCTCAGCAGCGCCACCGTCGCAACCCTGGTCAACTGGCTCCGCTCATGATCGCCCGGGCAGGCTCATCGCCCCGGAGGACGCCGCGGACACGCACGCCGCCGCAGGACCCGGCTGGCTGTACGGAGCCTTCCAGCTGACCAGCTGACCAGCTCGCTGCTCCTGCTCGCTGCGGCCAGTTCCTCCTTCCAGGCAGGCCCCGGACTGCTCAAGGCCCTGTCCGGCACGCCCGAACGGCCCGGAGTGCTGCCGCTGGTGCTCGGCCGGACGAACCGGCACCACACTCCGTACTGGTCGGTGGTGGTCTACCTGGCCGCCGCTGCGCTGATCATCGTGGCCGCGGCGGGCCAGGAGCAGGAACTCGTGCTGTTCTACGCGGTTGCCGTCTTCGTCAGCTTCCTCGTCGGTCTCGTAGCCATGGCCCGCTTCGCCCGCCGGGAGGACAAAACGGCCCTGGCGTGGGTCAACGGCCTGGCCGCCGTGGCCGCCGCCTTACTCTGGCGGTGAACCTGCTGCGCGGCTGGCCGATGCCGTCCCTGGCCGCCACCCTCCTTATCGCGGCCGGCCTGTACGCACGGTGGATCCGGGCCGGACGCCCCACCGGCATCGAAGACGTCGAGGAGCGCGCCGAGGCGGAGTGACGGCGCGATTCGTACGGCACGGCGGTCGGCGACGTAGTCGTCCCCTGCGATACCGGCCGACAACTTCGAGTGCCTGTCAGGCGATCAAGACCGCAGTCGTCAGCACAAGCCCGAGCCCGCCGTGCGCCGTCGGACCGGTTCGCGATGGCACGCGGTTCGACCGGGCGGGGTGTCACGACCAGGGACCGAAGGCGTGGAACTTCCTACGCCGTCCCCGTATGAGTGTACGAACCACGGTGTAGGCGAGCGCCAGGGAGAAGACCAGGACGGCTAGGGCCAGCAATGCGTACAGGAGTCCAGAAACCTCGGAGCGCCGCAGCAACAGCGAGCCCCCGAGACTGAAGAGCCAGGCCAGGACGATCGCCAGCGACGCCGCCGCAGCCACGGAGAGACCGTGGGCCTGCTGGCAGCGTGCCCCGGCTACCGGCAGATGCTCCATCCCTCGCACGTGAGATGGGGCCACGGATCCGCCTGGTTGTTACCCACTTTCGGGCGACTTCCGGAATCAGGGGAGTTCCAACATGGTGACGCGCAGGAGCCGTACGCCGTGGCCGGTACGGGAGGCACCTCAAGCAGGGCGTCAACATGCCGCATTCAGCATGTTGATGGACAATGCAAGCAACTGTCACGATTATGTGGGCGATCTGTACCAGAGCTCGCATGTCATGTATTTCTCCTGCGTCGGGGGGGGGGGGGGGGGGGGGGGGGGGGGGGGGGGGGGGGGCCCCCCCCCCCCCCCCCCCCCCCCCCCCCCCCCCCCCCCCCCCCCCCCCGCCCCCGGCCCCCCCCCCCCCCCCCGGGGGCGGGGCCCCAAACCA
>NZ_JBIARC010000177.1:0-5527 GCF_042889625.1 Streptomyces sp. NPDC002573
GGCTCCAAGCGGGCCCACTGTGCATCCGTCAGATCTCCACGTGCCACGAAGCAAGATCATCCCACCTCAAGATCCACTTTCGATACACGCCCTAGCACCGCGGCGGCGGTCGGCCGGGTGCCCGCGGCGAGCCGGGCCTGGCCGGCGAGGTCTGCCGCTGCCCTCGGAGCGCCGTAGTTGAGCGGGACCATCGCCTCCCGGGCGAGGACCCAGGCGTGCAGCTGCTGGTCGCCGGATTCGGCGGCGGCCCCGGCGGCGGTGGCGAACCAGGCCCGGGACTCCCGGCGGCTGCCCAGATCATGTAAGACGATCGCGGTCATCCCGGCCATCTGCCCGGCTGTCCGGCACAGCCCGGCCCGGACCGGTGTGGGCTGCGGGACGGTGAGGAGAGGGCGCAGGGTCGTGAAGTCGGTGACCAGGTCGGCCAGTACGCGGGTGGGTGCTTGTCCGTGGTAGCCGTATCCGTAGCTCTCGGCTGCGGCCTCCAGGGATCGTGTCCCTTCTGGTGGTGCGACGCCGGGACATGTTCATGTATTCGCTGTTGAACGACGAGCTGTGATGTCGTTGGTTCTGCCGCCAGGCCGGCAGGACCAACGCGCTGGCGGCAGGGTCAACCGGTCTTGACCGGGGCTTCGGCGCGGGCCCGGGTGCTGGCGAGCCGGTAGGAGTCGGTGCCGGTTTCGATGATGGTGCGGTTGAAGGTGAGGCGGTCGGTGTGGGCGGCGTGGTAGCCGGTGCACAGGACATCGGAGAGGGTCAGCAGGTCCGGCAGCAGTTCCGAGTCCTCGGCGACGGGCAGCTAAACCAGGGTGCCGTCGGCCTGCGGGACGCGGGCGGCCTGGCCCTGGCCGCCCTCGACCCCGTTGACGCCCCACTGGCCGCCGTGCGGGCAGGAGGTCTGCAGGCCCTCGCGGCAGTACGCGCAGGTGTTGTCGGCCCAGACGAAGGGGGCCACGACGACGTCGCCGGGCTCGAGGGTGCGTACCTCGGAACCTATTTCCTCCGCGACGCCGAGGAACTCGTGGCCCACGTGGCGGGGATTGTCCGTGGGCTGCAGCGACTTGTAGGGCCACAGGTCGCTGCCGCAGACGCAGGACAGCACGATCCGGACGACGGCGTCGGCCGACTGCTGGATCTTGGGGTCGGCGACGTCCTCGACGCGTACATCAGGGTGGCTCGCACGAGTGGATCTCCTCTGGCAGGGGAAGTGGGGGAGCTGGTGTCAGCGGAGTTCGAGGCGGAGGGTGGAGTTGCGAGCGCGGTCGGTCAGCACGTGCTCGACGATCGTGGTGAAGCGGCCGTACTTCTCCTGGTAGGCGGTGTCCACGGCCGCGTACTCGGCGGGGTCGGCCTCGCGGAAGGTGACGTTCTGCTGATGGCGGTCAGTGAGTCGTTCGTGGTCCGGGCATGGCCTCTCCACCGTCCGGCGGCAGGGCAGGACGACGCATCCGGCTCAGCTGTCCTGCGGGCAGGGCCGTGCCGTGCTGACGAGCACACCGTGATGCGCGGTCTGGGAACGGGCTGGGATCTGCGTGAGTACGGCCAGGCCGAGCCGACCCGCCTCGGCGCGCAGGGCGCGTTGCTGCTGATGCTGATGGCGAAGTCCCGGCACGAGAGGTTGCCCGGCCTCCGGCGGGGCAACCTCGTGGCCGCTGCCGGGCGCTCGTGACCGGTCGATGAGGGCCGGAGGCATGCCCCTGGGAGTGGGCACGAGCACGCTGACTCCCGGGGCAGCGGGCCGGCCGGACCCTGTCGTGCGGCACCGGCTGGCGGCGGGCCGGTAGGTCAGGACTTGCCTCGGCCGGTGACGAAGTCCCGGGCCCGGTCGACCAGGCCGGCGCCCGGGGCGAGGAGCTTGTTGGCAGGGGGAGTGTCGGGGGCGGCGGGGTGCGGGCGGGTAGGGGCCATGGCTTTGGCCCGCCGGATCTTCTCCCCGAGGTCGCCGAGCATTTCGGAGGAGCAGGCCTGGCGCAGCAGCGGGAAAAGGTTGTTCTCCTCGTCCTCGACGTGGGCGGCCACCTCGTCCATGAGCTGCTGAAGCAGCTCGCTCATCTGCGGGTCGTCGGTGTCGGCCTTCTCCAGCTGTTTGAGGAGTTGCTCGACCCGGCCGTGATCCGCGATCTCCTTGTCCGCGATCCGGTCGCCGCCCTCGACCTGGTCGCGCACCGCCGGGTAGAGGTACTGCTCTTCGGCCACCGAGTGCCGCACCAGTTCGATGGTGACCTCGTTGACGAGATCACGCAGTTCCTGGCCCCCGCCGGTCATGGATTGGATCCTGGTGAAGATCTCTTCGACCTCCCGGTGGTCGGCCGTCAGTTCCTCGATCACATTCCCGCCGTGGCCCATGGTGCATCCGCCTCTCGCTCGTCCTGTCCGGGCGGGCCGTCCGTTCCGGCCCATGGACACTGATCCCCGCCTCAGTCGGCCATGAGGGGTCCAGCGAGTTCTCCTCACCCGACCGGAGGCCGACCGGGCTCTCATCAACGCCCACGGACGAGCGTTGCGGTACCCCTGTTCCTGTGCGGAGCCCGGAGCGGTGGGTACCCGGCGGTCGAGGACGGGGGGAAGCACCATATGAACCCGGGGAAGGAGCTTCATCATGAGCCAGCACGTGCGCGACATCATGACCAGCGCGCCGGTGACCGTGGAACCGCAGGCCTCGGTGGCCAACGTGGCCCGGCTGATGCGCGACCAGAACATCGGCGCTGTCCTGGTCACGGAGAAGGACCACTTGCGCGGTCTGGTGAGCGACCGCGACCTGGTGGTGCGGGCCCTCGCGCAGGGCATGGACCCGGAGCAGACGACTGTGGCCGACGCGTGCAGCGACGATGTGTTCACCATCAGCCCGGACGACGATCTCGACCGTGCAATCGAGCTGATGCGGGAGCACTCGGTGCGGCGCCTCCCCGTCGTCGAGGGTGACCATCTGGTCGGCATCGTCTCTCTCGGCGACATGGCGATCGAACGCGACCCCGGTTCGGCACTCGGCGACATCAGCGCGGCAGAACCCAACGAGTAGCGCCTGTTCCTGGAGATCACGAAACCACGCAAGAAGGAGGTCACAGCAGGCCCCATCTGCGCAGGAAAGGAGGCGGCATCATGCCGGCCGGATCGAGCTCCAAGCGCGAGCGGCAGTACGAGCACGTCAAGAAGGGCGCCGAGGACCGCGGCGAGTCGTCGAAGCGGGCCAAGGAGATCGCCGCGCGGACGGTCAACAAGGAACGGGCACGCTCCGGCGAGTCGAAGACCGCCAGCAAGACCTCCACACGTGATGCGAAGTCGGCGCCCCAGCGCGGTGGGCAGCGCTCCCACAGCGGCGCGGAAGGCCCCACCAAGGACCAGCTGTACGAAGAGGCCAAGAAGCGCCATATCCACGGCCGCTCCTCGATGACCAAGCAGCAGCTGGAAAAGGCGCTCGGCCGCTGACTGCAGCGACCGTCCTTCTGCCCGGCGCCCTCACCGCGCCGGGCAGAAACCCGATGGCCGATGGCCCATGGCCGATCGCAGCGCCGGGTGTGGGCAGCCTCCGCCACAGCCCCATGCGCTCGGCCGCGGACATCAGCACCTGCTGGAAATGCGCCACCGGGTGTCACGCACCGTTGCGCGGGCAGGCTCCGGGTGTGACGGTGAAGGTGCAGGCTCGCGTACCTGTGGGGACTGGGTCTGTGCAGGCAGACGAGTTCTCGTGCCGACCCCTACACCACGGAGGCTACGTGGACAGCCACGCCGACAAGCTCTCCGGCGCGGTTCAGGAGCTGGAGAGCCCCGATCGGATCAGGGAGCTGGAGACGCAGGTCTCCCAGCTTCAGCAGGCGGTCACCTCGCACGCGGTGATCGACCAGGCGATAGGTGTCATCGTGGCGGTGGGCCGGATGACGCCTGACGAAGCATGGGACGCCCTGCGTGAGACCTCGATGTGCACGAACGTCAAGCTGCGTCACGTGGCGGAGCTTGTGGTCGCCTGGGGCCAGGGCGGAAGAGATCTCGCGGCGGAAGTCCGTGACGTACTCTCGCGCAGGCTCAAGAGCCGGGAACCGCAGTGACCGATCGGTAGGGACTGTCGTCTCTGTGGCTGAAAAGGATCCAGGCCGCCAGTTCAGACTCGTGCGGACCGGAGCTGAGAACCGCTCGGTCTGGGCTGGCCCTGTAGGCGGGTGTGGCATCCGGTGGGCCGCGGATCAGCTTTCCGCGACGACTCGCACCGTCGTCAGTCTTTTGTCGGCCGCGTCGGGGAGGAACATGCCGGCTGCGACTCCCGTGGTCAGGTATTCCAGTACGGGCTCGGTCAGGCGTTCGCCGGGCAGGACGACGGGGATGCCGGGCGGGTAGGGAGTGATCATCTCGGCGGCGACCCTGCCGGGAGCCTGGTCGACGGGGACTTTCGCGTGCCGGGCGAAGTAGGCGTCGCGAGGCAGCGTGACCTGCTCCATGCGCAGATCGGCCGGGGGCGGGACGGTGACCGTGGGGGTGTCCCGCAGATCCGCGGCGTGGTGGGCCAGGTCGCGCAGGGCCGTGAGGAGGCGCGCGGTGGTGTGTTCGTCGTCTGCGTGGGTGAGCTGGGCGCTGATGCGCCGGTGGTCGAACAGGTGGGTGTCGATGTGATGGTTCTTCCGCAACCAGTCGGCCGCCCGGTATCCGGTGGTGGCCAGTTCGCTGATGTCCATCACGACCGGCAGTGGGTCAAAGTCCGTGGCGCGGCCGGGGCCGCGGAACTTCGCTGCGTCGTTGACGTGGAAACCGTCGATCGTCTCGATGGCCGCGCGGGTGTGTGCGGCCAGGTCCAGGGCCCGGCCGATGAGTGCGCGGCCGTGCTGGACCATCTGCCGGCGCCAGGCGTCAATGCCGGCGTAGAGGAGGACGTTCGGGCTGGTCGTGCTGAGGAGGTCGGCCCGCGAGGCCAGCTCGGCCGGATCGATGAGGTCACCCTGGAGGTGGAAGACCGAGCCCTGTTCCAGCCCGCTGCCCATCTTGTGGATACTGGTCACACAGATGTCGGCGCCAGCGTCCATGGCCCATGAGGGCAGGTCGTCGTGGAAGGGCAGATGTGCTTTCCACGCCTCGTCCACGATGAGCGGCTTGCCGCGGCGGTGACAGGCCTCGGCGATTCCCGTGAGGTCGGCCGCGGCTCCGTACGGGGTCGGACTGGTGACCAGGGCTCCGTCGGCATCGGGGTGTTCGGTGAATGCCTTGTCGAAGGCGGCTGCCGACGGGGGATGGGCGATGTGCCGCAGAGCGTCTCACTGGGGCTCCACCCATACCGGCTCGACGCCGGACAGGATGAGCCCGGAGACCACCGACTTGTGCGCGTCGCGCCCGACCAGGAGCCGGTGGCCGGGGCAGGTCACGGCCAGCATGGCGGCCTTCACCGACAGGGAACTGCCGCACGTGGAGAAGAACGTGTGGTCGGCGTGTACCGCGTCGGCCATCAGCTCCGCTGACCAGGTCGAGATCGACCTGTCCGCGGACCGCGGCCTCCGCGATCATCCCCTCCATCAGCGTCCGGAAAGTCCCGGCCACCGCCCAGCGC
>NZ_JBIARC010000178.1:0-5515 GCF_042889625.1 Streptomyces sp. NPDC002573
GTAAGACACCACAATGATCACGAACCCCGTGCCTGCACTGCTACCCGCCCGTCACCCAACGATCCACCCAGCCACGGAACTTGAAGCCGCCCTGGGGGGAAGCCCGATGGCTGTCTCGACCTTCGAAGCCTTGGCTGCGGAGACCACGGAAGACCCGGCGATACGCGAACACGCGGCGTCCACCCATGACCTGGCGGTCCACGAAGCACCGGCCGCCCCCGCGGCGCAGGCGCTCCCCGAGGGCCGAGAGACCCCGGCGCAGGCGGGCCCCGCCGGACGCCCGGTCACCGACGAACTCGCGCGTCTCCTCTTCGAGGGCCCGCAACGCGAGCACCGGCACGGCATCTGGCGCAAAACAATCTCCGGCGCCGCGTTCTCGTACCGGCCCGGACTTCCCCCGGCCGAGCGGGCCGCGCTCTCGTACGACCGGCTGCGCCTCCTCAATGAAGTCCTCGTCGACCCCGACCGGTTCGTGGCCGACCCGCATCGGCTGGCCGCCCTGCACGAGTGGATCGGGCCGGTGGACGGAGGGCTCACCACCCTCGCGAGCATCCACTACAACCTGTTCCTCGGCAGCCTCGTCGACCACGACCACGAGAGCCGCGACCTGTCCGCCTTCACCGCGCTGCACGGCACAGGAACGTTCCTGTGCACCGAGTTGGAGCACGGCAACGACGTGGCCGCGATGGAGACCGTCGCCGCCTACGACCGCGCGAGCGACGGCTTCCGTCTGCACACCCCGACGCCCGGCGCGCGCAAGTTCATGCCCAACACCAGCCTGACCGGCGGCCCCAAGACCGCGGTCGTCGCGGCCCGGCTCGTCGTCGACGACGAGGACCAGGGGGTCTTCCTCTTCCTCACCCCGCTCAGCGACGGGACGGGGCATCTGCCCGGGGTCACGGTCCGCCGACTGCCGGACCGCACCGGCACCCCCATCGACCACTGCCTCACCTCCTTCGACCAGGTGTGGCTGCCGCGCGAGGCGCTCCTGCAGGCCGAGCACGGCCGGCTGGACCGCGACGGCACGCTCACCAGCAACCTCGGCAACAAGCGCAAGCGGCTCCTGCGCTCCATCAACCGCGTCACCATGGGCAAGCTCTGCATGAGCGCCGGCACCCTCGGCATGGCCCGCGCCGCGCTCACCGTCGCGGTCCGCTACGCCCACAGCCGCCTCATCGCCGGGCCCCGGGCCGGTGAGCGCATCCCGCTCGCCGCCCACCGCAGCCACCACGGCCGGCTGCTCGACGGGCTGGCCACGGCGTATGCGATGACGTTCCTGCACCGTGCGGTGGTCGACCGGTTCGCCGCGCACACCGAACAGGACCGCGAGGCGGTCGAACGGCTCACGGCCGTCGCCAAGGGCTGGATCACCTGGCAGGCACGGAAGATCGCCACCGAGTGCCGCGAACGCTGTGGCGCCCAGGGCCTGTTCCCCGCCAACGGCATAGCGGACCTGGCCGCGAACATCGAGGGCGGCATCACCGCCGAGGGTGACAACCTGGTGATCTGGGTGAAGGCCGCCTCCGAGATGGTCTTCGGCCACGAGTCCGCGAAACCGGAGGCACTGCCGGCCGGAGACCTGACCGACCTCCCCTTCTTACGAGGCCTGCTCGCCCAGTCGGAGGCCATCTGGCAGACTCGCGCCCGCACGGCCCTGCGCGAGGGCCCGTCCGGCGACCCGGTCGGCCGCTGGAACGTCACCTCGTCCGCCGCCCTGGAGATGGTCTCCGCCCACGCCTGCCTCCAGGCCGCGGACGCCCTCGCGGCAGCCGCCGACCAGGCGACGGACCCGAGGTCGGCCGCCCTGCTGCGCTCCCTGTGCCGCCTGTTCCTGCTCCGGCGGCTCCGCGAGCACACCGGCGATCTGCTCGCCGAGGGCCATCTCACGCCGGACCAGGTCCGCGCGCTTCCGAAGACCATGGACACGACGGTCGCCGAGCTGGCGCCGCACATGATGGCCCTGGTCGACGCGTTCGACTTCCCGTCGGAACTGCTCTCCGCGATCCCGATCGCAAGCGGGGAGTCGATCGTACGAACCATGCCGGACGACCTCCCGCCGTCCCCCTGACGACACCGACGCCGGGCACCGACCGAAACCGGACCCAAAAGGACCCGTCCGCTGCCGCCCCGGCGACCACGGAGCCGCTGACGCTCCGGGCGGCCACAGCCTCTGCCACGGTGGCCCGGGCTGTGGCCCCCAAAGCCGCCGAAAACAAATGATCAAGACAAGACCCCGGCCTGCCCCCCACCGCCCCGCCCCGATCCGCTAACCTGTTGGAACCGCCTCCAGGGGCGGTCGCACCTTGCGGAAGCCGAGACGAATACTCACCCAGAGTATTCACCCAGCTTCGCCAGGACCCCGCCTTCGTAGCTCAGGGGATAGAGCACCGCTCTCCTAAAGCGGGTGTCGCAGGTTCGAATCCTGCCGGGGGCACCATGCATTGCCGCTCTGACCTGCATCGGAACATCAGAAAGGTCCCCTCGGAGTCGCTCTCCGAGGGGCCTTTTGCCCTTCCATGGGAACGCGCCGTCAGCGAGGCTGATCTTGCCGCCCCCTCCGACGAGCTCCCACACCTCCGAACTGACCCGAGGTGCAGATGCCTGAGGCCAGGGAGGGAGGCCTGCGGATCATCGCTGAACACAAGGTGTGGCTCGCCGAACGCCGAAGCCCGATCGTCCGCGGACGCGTGGCCAAGTAGGTGGGCCAGACGCGTGTCCCCAACGGATCGCGATGGTGTCGGTGCGGCAGAAGCCGTGGCCGAGTTCCGTGTGTACCTCAGGGTCTTGGAAGGTGAACGCAGCGGTGGGGCAGCCGCGGTGACGCACGTAGTGCTGTCACCGAAGATCAGGGCGCGGAGGGTGGAGTGGATGCCGTCGGCGCCGACGAGGAGGTCGGCTTCGATGCCGCTGCCGTCGGTGAGGGTGACGCCTACGTCGTCCGTCCGCTGGTCGATGCGGGCCGGACCGACGCCGAAGCGCAGGGCAACGGCAAAGGGCAGCCGTTCCCGCAGAGCGAGTTCAAGGTCGGGACGCATGCTGCTCAGCCGACGCACGCGTACCGAAGGTCACCGCCGCGGCGGTCTCGAAACGCTCGACGCTGGAGGCATCGGATGGATGCCTGGGCGGACAAGACGTCGCGCGCCGAGCCTTCGTAGGCGCCAATGGGCGGCTGATACGGAGCGGTCGCCGGCCGGGAGGCGGGGGTGGCATGCACCACCCCCGCCTCGTTTGTGTCGCCGTATCCGTGGTTACGCGGTGAGGTTCGATCCGGCGCCCTTGCGGCGGCGGACGGCGAAGAGCGCACCGGCACCGACGACTATGGCGACACCGCCGAGCAGGCCGATGGTCGGCACCATGGAGCTGGAGCCGGTCTCGGCGAGGTTGCCGGTGGGCACGATCTCGGTGCTGCCGCCCTGGGGCTTCTTGCCGCTGACCGGCTTCGTGCCCTTGCCCGGCTTGGCCTCCCCGGGGTTGTCGTTGCTGCTACCGGGCTTGAGGACGGTGAAGTCGTAGAAGCCGAACGCGCTGTGCACACAGTTCTTCTGCTCATCGACATAGCCGCCGATGCCCATGCTGAAGCCGTCGCCGGCGGGCGCCTTCGCGGTGATGTCGACGCGCAGCTTGATGTCGACCGTCTTCTTGGCACCGAGGGGGGTCTCGCCGAAGTAGACACCGTTGCCGACCTGGTCGGCCATCGACTCCCACGCCTTGGTCTGGGGGTTGAAGTACTCGAGGTTGGCGTAGGTGCTCAGCCAGTCCTTCTCGTTGTCGCTCGCGGAGTCGTTGTCGATGGTCGCGAGCCACTGCACGGTGCCGAGTGACTGGTCGCTGTGATTGGCGGCCGTCATCGTGAAGTAGTGCCAGCCACTGCCGGCGACGATCTTGCCGGGCAGACCGGAGACGGAGATGCTGAGCTGGGACTCGGGGTCGACCCCTTTGTCGTCGACCGGGCAGTCGCTGGGCTCCGCGCTCTCGCTGGGCTGTGTCGACGCCGACGCCGAGGCGGAGGCCGACGCGGTCGCGCTCTCACTCGCCGAGGTGGACGCAGCCGGGGTGCTTTCCGCAGCGCCGGGAGTGCTTTCGTCAGCGGCCGGGCTGCTCTCCTCGGCCGCGGGGGTGCTTTCGTCGGCAGCGGGAGAGCTCTCCCCGGCCGCCGGACTGCTCGACGACACAGTCGGAGTTCCGTCCGTCGCGAACGCGGCCGGGGCGGAGAGCAGGGCCAGCGGGGCTATGACCGCAGTCGCGGCTGCGGTGACCATGGCACGGCGAAGCTTCATGGGGGACCTCAAGCGGGCTGGTGCTGCGGCGGCGCAGCACGTGTCGGGGACCTCCGCGTGTGGGGCGCGGGCGTGGCCAGGGGTTACGCAGATCAGATCTGTGACTCGCGAGAAGGGTTGTGCTTCACGTCGCCGAATTCTCGCGTGAAATAGGTCACAACGATGAACCGGCCCGGCGTTGCAGCCGTCTGGCCCCCGCCTTAATCATCCTCATTTGCGCCAACACAAGCCTGGAAAGCGGCCCCCGTATCGACTGTTTCCGCTTTCCCGCGCTCAGGATCACCGCCTGCGGGCGTTACCTCCACTGCGAGCTGGTTGCGATGTCCCGTAGTTGGGCCAGTGTCAGGATCGGCGTGGTACGGGTCGAGGGGGCGTTCTGGCTCGGTGCCTGCCACTGCATGATGGTGACGTAGAGCCCGTCAGGATGCAGTACGTTCACCGCCTCGTGCCCGGGGCCCGTTCCGGGTGGTGCCTGCCGGGACTCGATCAGGGTGCCGTCGGCTAAGGGTGTCGTGCCGACGAAGACGTGGCTACGGATCGCGGTGGTGGGGGTCTGCCGGGAGACGTGCACCTCGAGCAGCGACTTGCCGTGGCCGTCGTCCACCCACAGCTGCCCGGACCGTCGGCCGCCGGGCGGGCTCGAACGGGTAAGGCCGCTCGGCAACAGCGTGGTCAGGGTGGCAAGGGCGCGGTCGGCGGGCAGCGTGCCGGTGAGGGTCGGCTTCGGGGCGGCGGATGCCGTGGCCGAGCCGGTTGTGATCGCCAGGAGCCGTGCGCGGCATTAGCGCGTTCTGTGTCAGCAGCGGCCACGCTCCCAGCAGGGCTGAAGCGGCGTTGCCGAGCCGGCCGCCCTGGCGCTCGGCTCCGATAACGGCGAGGTGCTCGACCTGCGCATGGAACGGGCCGCGGTCCGCTTCCTCGACGGCGATTACCGCCGGGTCCTACCCGAGTTCGACGCGCTCGCCAGAGCCTTCTTCCGCACCACCGTCCCCCCAGCGAAAAGTCGCGCTCCTGTCGCGCGCAGGCCGCGCACTGCCGCGCCGAACTGTGCCAGGTCACGGTCGCCCTAAGGAGTTCGAGGCTGTCCTCCGCCAGGTGCCGGCCTCGGACAGCGAAGGCTGCGCCCAACTGGGGCACTGGGTCAACCGACTCTCACGCTGCCCGGCGGCGGTGTGCTGCCCGGCGCGGGGCCGCTGACCACCGGCAACGGCTGGAACATGATGGGCGCATCCCCCTCC
>NZ_JBIARC010000179.1:0-5351 GCF_042889625.1 Streptomyces sp. NPDC002573
CTCAAACCGAAGCCCTCACGCTCTGGTGATGTGACGGACCTTCCGGGCCGAAATACCCGGAATGCTGAGAGTCGCTGAGGCTCCCAGCAACGGCTTTCCACTGACACGGCGGTGGTACTTTGCGACCTCGGGGCTGTCATGAAGCGGTACATCCCCAGCTGGCTTACTGTCACGAACGCGGCACATCGCAACCGGCGGCAAACCACCCGTCACCAGGTTGACCAACGTCCCTGGGCAGTACAGCTACCGCTCTTGGGGTCGGGGGTGGTGGTGGCGTGGTGGGCCCACACTCCGGCGTAGCAGCCCGCCTGCAACTCGAGTTTCACCGAGCCGCTGTTCTGGCCCTTTCCGCTGCCGCGGGAGATCGTTCCGCTGAGGTCCTGGAAGTGGTGGCCGTATTCGTGCGCGATGACGTAGGCCTCGGCGAACGGGCCGCCAGCGCGGATCGAACTCGGCCCCGACCACTGGGGAAACGGCGTCGGCGGCCGGCTCATCCGCAGTCTCTGCGCCTGGCCCGACAACAGGGGCTGCTCGGTCCGGCCCGATCCGCCGATCTTGGCCCGCAGCTCCCGCTCCCCCGGCCCGCACCCGGTGGCCCGGAGTCAGCCCGGTCCCTGCCGGGACCGGGGTCAGATCCAGTCCTTGCGCTTGAAGGCCCAGTAGAGCAGCACCGATGCAACGACCATGACACCGGTGGAAGCCAGGAAACCCGCGTGGGTGTTGACACCTGGATACGGAACGTTCTGCCCGTAGAAACCGGTGACGGCCGTGGGGACGGCCACGATCGACGCCCAGCTGGTGACCTTCTTCATGATCAGGTTCATGCGATTGCCCTGAACGGTCAGATTGGTCTCCATGATGGACGTGATCATGTCCCGCAGCGACTCGGTCCACTCGGTGGCCCTGAGGACATGGTCATACACATCCTGGTAATAGGGGAGCAAGGGCTCGGCGACGATGTGCAGGTCACGCCGGAGGAGGCTGTTCACGACCTCCCGCATCGGCAACACCACGCGGCGCAGCTTCGTGAGGTTCTTACGCAGCGCGTAGGAATCGCGCTGGACGGAGTCAATCTGCTCGCGCCCCTCGTCGAAGAGCAGATCCTCCACTGCTTCGATACGGTCGTCGAGATCCTGCACGGCGGCGAAGTGCCCGTCGACTATGTGGTCGAGCAGTCCGTGCAGCAGGAATCCCACCCCGTACTTGGCGAGATCACTGTTGTCATCCCAGCGTTCGACGACCTTCTCGATGTCGAACCGTTGGTCGGGGCGAATGGTGATCAACGCCGTAGGTGTTATAAACACGGACAATTCACTCGCGGTCAGCTGTCCACTGGTCTCGTCGGTACTGATGGCGTAGGCACTGAGGAAGGCGTGGGTACGGTAGCGGTCCAGCTTGGGCCGCTGATGCTCCTGACGTGCGTCCTCCACCGCGAGCTCATGCAGACCGAACTCCTCGCTGATCATCGCGAAGTCGGTGGAGCACGGATCGCACAGGTCGAGCCAGACCGCCACGTCCGGATCGTTCACGTATTCCGAGATGTCCGCGGTCGGAAAGTCCTCCAGGATCAGAGAGCCGTTGCGGTAGAGCCGTGTGCGAGTCATGGCCACGCACCATAAGCCGCACTGGTAAGAAGCCCGCTTCCGCTCCTTGCCGAGGGTTCGCCCGTCAACACGAGTGCGCGCGCCCGGGCGGGGCCGGTCAGGAGCGTTCGTAGCAGCCCTCGAGGCGACCACGAGCGAGCACGTCTCCGGCAGCGGCGATCACCTCGCGTGGCTTGACGGAGTCCGGTACCGCCTTACCGTTGCTTTGAGCCTCAAGGGCTCTCAGTCACGGCAGCTGTAAGTCTTGATCCACGGGCTTCGGTCACGTGGCCGCCGCGGCGGTGACGTTGTTCCACCGGCGGTGGGCCTCGGTGGCCTGGTGCTGGTGATGGCGGCGCCAGGCGGACCAGTGCAGGATGTGGTCCCGGTCGCGTCGGGGTTGCGGAAGCGCGGTGATCCGCAGGATGGCCAGGAGTTCGCGGCCGCTGGCCGGGGCGAGTTCCAGGCCGTGTCCGGCTCCGTCAGCGGTGCGGGCGTGGGTGACGGCGAGGACGGCGGCGGCGAACAGGCTGATCAGGCTCCAGCGCATCCAGGAGGTCCAGCAGGTCACCTGGCCCTGGTCGAGTCCGGCCAGGCCCTTCGCTCCTTGGAAATCCTCCTCGATCTTCCAGCGGGTGCAGATGATGTTCACGAGGGTCGTGAGGCTGACGGGGGCGGCCGAGTGGCAGCGGTAGAAAGACAGTTCGCGGGTGTAGCGGTGGCGGCGTACGACGAGGAAGGCGTGTCCGGCGGTGGCTGCGTCCGCAGGTGTGTCGTCGGGCAGGACGTCGATCAGCGCCCAGTTGTAGTGCCGGTCGCCCTTGGTGCCGTTGCCCGTGCGCAGGCGCATCCAGGCCCTGGCCGGGACCTTCGCGGCCAGCTGTGTGGCCGCGAAGCGGCCGACGGCGGTGGTGGCGCGGTGGTCGGCCTTGACGGCCAGGGCGTAGTCGAAGCCTAGGGTGCGGGCGGTGCGGCGCAACTCCAGGCTGCCGTAGACCTCGTCGCCGGTGAACCAGCGGGCGGCAAGGCCCAGTTCACGGGCACGGTGCAGCATCGCGGCGGCCAGCTGCGGCTTGGTGGCGAATGTGATCTCGTCGGGCACGTGCCGCAGCAGCCGGCGTTCCTCGTCTTCGGCCCAGGCCGCCGGCAGGTACAGCTGACGGTCGATGAGTGCGTGACCGTGCACGGAGGCGTAGGTGAGATGGACGGCGACCTGGCACAGACCTACCCCGCCCAGCGCACCGGAGTACTGGTGGGATGCACCCACGCAGTCGGTGGAGGACTTCTCATCGCCCGTCTCGTCGACGACCAACACGGCCTCATCGTCGGTGAGTTCGCCTGCCGTCCAGGCGGCGAGATGATCGCGGGCCAGGTCATGGTTCCAGGCGCCGCGCGAGAGGAAGTGCTGAAGCCGGTACGGCCCGTCATGGCCCAGAGCCTGTGCGAGCGTCCAGCAGTTACGCCGCTCCAACTCCATCAGCATCCCCTGTGTCATCGCCCTGCCCAGCATCCGCGAGTCCCGGCGCGGGAAGCAGACGGCCACCGCCGCCATCAGCGACCCGAACGCCGCTGTCCAGGCCCGCTCGGCTATCGTGGCCTCCACGGCCACCTGGTCCTTGATCGTCGTCACAAGCGTTCATGATCACGGTGGCCGTCCTCGTGCCCGCACCCACCCTCCTGGCCTGCACGGATACCTCAACGATCAAGACTTACAGCTGCCGTGTCTGTCTCAGCGCGTTCTTCCCGGGCTTCGCGAAGGGCTTGGTCGAAGTCGTCGCTGAAGCGGTGGACGCCGTCGTTGGCCATGTCCAGGCCGCCTCCGGTCATGGCTATCCCGCCGCTGACCGCCAGAACTGCTTCGACGCAGCCAGCACCCAGTGTCTCGGGGCACAGCAAGACTCCGCCGCCTCCGCCTACGATGCCCTCCGTGATTCCCATGTCCGCTAGGAAGCCGCCGCCAACGCTCTCGAGGAGGTCAGCCGCGAGCTGCGGGCTGTTGTCCCAGAACGCCTTCGCATAGGGGCTGACTGTGTTGACGGTGTCCTTGAGCCACCCCGGTATCCAGCTGCCGTCGTCATCGTCCTGCTGGCTGTTCTTCTTCCGCTGTTCCTCGACCCACTGCCGAAACCGCGCCTCTTCCTGCTGCTGTTTGACGACTGCGGTGTGGTAGGCCTCCGTCGCCGCCTGTGCCGCGGCCGTGGCGTCCTTGCCTGCTGCCGTGGCTGAGTCTCGGGCGTTCTGGGCGGCCGTCCAAGCCGAGTCGGCGGAGCCCCGTGCGGAGTCGGCCGAGTACTGGGCGGAGGTGGCCGAGGTGACGGCTGCGGCTGCGGCGTTTTCCGCGTCCTGCTGGGCGTTGCGGGCGGTCTTAGCCGAGGAGGCGGCGTCCTTGGCGGACTGTTCGGCCTGGGCGGCGTAGCCGTTGGCCTGGGTGGCGTACTTCTTCGCGTCGTTGGTCGCTGCTTCGGCTTGTCTGCGGTACCCCTCGGCTTCGGACGCGGCTTTGGCTGCGTTGGCTGCTGCCCTGCCCGCTTCGGCCGCGTTCTTCTGGGCGGTGGCGGCGATGCCCGCGGCCTGCGCGATCAGCTGCTGGATCTGCCCCTCGTGGGTGGCGGCGAGCTGGTCCTGACGCCGGGCCTTGTACTGGCCGACCGTGATGAAGGCGTGCAGCAGGTCGGAGGGACCTTCCAGAGCGATGCGGGCGGCGGCCTTCAGCTGGGCGCCGTTGCTCTTGTTGTTGGTGTCGGCGAGCTGGGCGGCGCGGACGCGTTCGTCCTGGGTGCGTGCCTGGGAGTCGTCGGTGGTGATGAACTGGCGCAGGGCGTCCGTTGTGTCAGTGTTGAGTGCGGTGCGTCCGGCCTGTTGTTCGATCGGGCCAGCGTTCGCGATGGTCCGGGCGACGACGAGGCGCATGTCCTGCTTCATGGCCTCGTACTGGCCGGTGGCTAGAAACGCACTCACCGCGGCAGCGTCGCCTTGCAGAGCCTTGGCGGCAGCGGCGCGCACGTCGGCGGAACCAGCGACCAGCGCAAGGCCTTCGACATCCTGGCGGTCGTCCTGGCTGCTGGCCTCCTGGCGGCCGGTGCGGATATAGGCGGTGATGTCCGCGTCGGAGCCTGCCAGGGCGACCAGGGCTGCGGACTGGCTCCACGGGCGGCCGGTCTTCGCCGTCGCCAGGGCCACCTTGCGGGCTACGGGCGCGATCTGCGCGGGGTCGGCGCCGGGCTGGGCGGCTTGGTCTGCCAGCTTCGCCGCCTCAGCCTGCAGGTCCTTGGCCTGCTGCACGGCTGCTTGCTGTGCCGCGGTGCGCTGGTCCTCCTGTGTTTTGAGGTCCCGCGCGCGGGCGATGGCCTCGTTGGTGCGGGCGGTCAGCTGCTCGGCGTCGATACGGACGGCCAGGTCGTGGACCTTCTGGGCCTTGGCGACCGCTGCACTGGCCACGTCGGCGTCCTTCTTGGCCTCCTTGGCGTGCGCGGCGGACTGCTTGGCGGCATTCGCCGCCTCACCCGCGTGCTTGGCCGCGTCGTCGGCGGCCTTGGCCGCGTTCTCCGCGTGCGTGGCCGCATCGTTGGCGGCATCCCGGGCCTCACCGGCGGCGGAGGCGGCCTCCTGCGCCAGCGCCTGGGCGGCGTCGGCGGCGCGGCTTGCCTCCCGGGCGTGGCGGTGGGCGGCGGCCGCGGCGTTCTGCGCTTCGGCGGAGTGGGCGCCGGCCTGGTCGGCGTAGGAGTTGGCCTGGTCGGCCGCGTCCGCGGCGTCGCTGGCGTTGCTGCC
>NZ_JBIARC010000180.1:0-5307 GCF_042889625.1 Streptomyces sp. NPDC002573
CCGCGTCGGAAGCCCCGGGATCAAGGCCCGCCCACTGCGACGCACTCTCAAGATCCACACTGCGGCTCCAGCCGGCGTTCACCCAGCAACGCGGCTCACCCGGCCCCGAGGCCGCGACCGCGCCATTCAGTACCCCGACAACGTCTCCGGCACTCACCCCCACTGCCCTGGCGATCGCCTTCACCGACCGACCCTGCTGATCAAGGAGCCGCACCCGCGCAACAAGCAACTCATCCACAGCCGCACCCTACGGCCAACGCCAAGCACCCAGGAGCCGAACGCCAGCAGTCACACCCACCCGAGCGACCCAGCGAAAACCGCGAAAGTCGAGCGCCACGCTCACTCAGCCCAAAATGGAGCACGGTGGCCCACCGCTAACCGGCAGTGGGCCGTCTACCGTAGAGGCATGGGCGCGATCGTCGTCGAGTACGAGCTCGACAGTTCGGTGGGCATGCGTGCCTCCCCGAGCGGGGCGCCGGGTGAGGCACGGACCGTCCGCCGGGTGCATCCGGCGCCCCCAGGGACGCGCGAGAGGACCGCGGACTTTGTGCGGCAAGAACGCCTTCGCTACTGATACGGCCTGCCACAAGCCATCCGAGCACGCTGAGGCGCCTTGGTCCCCCGCAGAGTACGCGTCCGTGATGTGCCCCGACTGCGATGCCGTGATGGCGACCTGACGGTCGTCACCGGCTGCCCCGCCGTCGATGCGTCGCCAAGGGGACCGCCGCGGCGTGCCGTGGCACCCGTTCGCGGACGGCTACTTCGGCGGGATGGTCAGTTCACGGCCGCGGTAGAACCCTTCCCGCTCCTCGACGACGTACGGGGCCATGGCCCTACGCCGGCGGGCCTCCGGCTCGGAATTCCGCCAGGAGTCGCATGCCTCCTGGGAGTCCCAGAACGACACCCCGGTGATCTCCTGTCCGTCCTCGGACCAGTACGCACAGGCGCGGCGCAGACCTTGCGGGTAGGGGGCGGGACGCCATGCCCTCTCGAACTCCTCGAAGGTGCCCGGCTGAAGCCGGCGCGTCGTCACCCAGACGAAGTGCTCCTCCATCGCAGCCTCCCTTCGCAACGCCGGTTCGGCTTGTCGGCCCCTGTCAGACCACCGTAGGTCCACAGCACTGCTTCTGCCTCGGCGGCGATCGCGGCGCAGCAGAGGATCTGGGCGCGGTTGCGGACCGCGCCGGCCTGGTGTCGTTGGACTGTTTTCGATCGTGAGGTGCCGGACGGACCATGGACGTGGCCCGGAGCGTGTTCGCGGCTGCACCCCCTGTGTGTCGGTCGGTGGTATGAGCGATGAAGGGTTCGATCCGGATCGGGAGTGTGCGCGGGGTGGCGGTGTGGAGTGTGCCGTTGATCATGCTGTCCTTCGCATGCGGTCCGGCAGGCCGGACCCTGCCCAGGTATACGCCGGGCCTGGCGTCGGCCACGTACGCGATCGCCGGAGTGGCCGGCGCTCTGCTGCTGCTGGTGAGCGCGCATACGAGAAAGGCGGCGTGCGCAGCAGGGCTGCACAACCTGCCCAGGGACCTGCACAGACGAGTGCTGAGAGCTGATGCGCCCTCCGCCCCGTCTGTTGCGCACACCCTGGCAGTCGGCGTGCGCAGCCATCGCAAGAGGAGCTGCCTCCGGTGGGGCACGCGATGCATGGGCCCGGCCGCCTGGCAGGCATGCGCCGGCAAGTCTCGGTCTGCGGCCGCGGATACAGGGCCGGGCAGGCGGCCTGTCGCCGGCCTGTAGTGGGGGCCGCAGTCGGGCCGACCACGACCGCTACCACTGGTCCCGTATCCCCGCCGTGAACATGGTCAGGGCCTGACGGTCGATGGTCAGTCGGGGCCTGCGGGTGTGGCGTCGAACGGGTACTCGTCGCGCTCCAGGCCGTTGGAGGGGCCGGGGGCGGTCTGCGTGCAGGCGCCCTGCGTTACCAGGCGGTTGGTGCTGGTCTGGGCGTCGTGGATGTGCCGCGCCACCGCCCCGCTTCCGGCCCTGCTCGTCCTGGCCGGGGCGGAGGTCACCCATGGGACACGGTCGAGATGCGTGACCACGGCCGGCGACAAGGCCACTCACACCGATCCATCGCCAGGTGCCCCTGCTCGACCTGCGAATTCAGGATGGAAACTCCTCATTCAGGCTCATGACGCGCTCCCCCTTGACAATCTATTCAACATCAAGAACTCTGCATGGCGTTATGCAGACCTGGCAGTCCATGGTCCGCAGACAACGGGACCGAGGAGGGACAACGGATCATGGCAGAGGCTCTTGTCGAGCAACACTCCATCGACGTCGTACCGGACGAGGAACGACACGGCACCGCCTTCTCACAGTTCACGCTCTGGCTCGGTGCCAACCTCCAGATCACCGCCGTGGTGACCGGCGCACTCGCCGTCGTCTTCGGCGGGGACGTCGTCTGGTCACTGGTCGGCCTTGTGGTGGGCAACGCGCTGGGCGGCGCTGTGATGGCACTGCATTCCGCGCAGGGCCCCAAGCTCGGCCTCCCGCAGATGATCCAGTCGCGCGCCCAGTTCGGCGTGCGCGGCGCGGTGGTCCCGCTGCTGCTCGTGATCCTGATGTACGTCGGGTTCTTCGCGAGCGGCTCCGTGCTCGCGGGCCAGGCGGTCGGCCAGCTCACCCACACCAGCCACACCACAGGCATCGTGATCTTCGCCGTGGTCACGGCGGTCATGGCGGTTGTCGGCTACCGCGTCATCCACGCCCTCGGCCGGTTCGCGAGCATCATCTGCGCGCTCGCCTTCGTCTACCTGGGCATACGCCTGCTCGACCACGCCGATCTGTCGACGCTGCTGAAGAACGCGCACTTCTCGCTGCCGATGTTCCTCCTCGCCATGTCGCTGTCGGCGTCCTGGCAGCTCGCGTTCGGGCCGTACGTCGCGGACTACTCCCGCTATCTGCCCCGCACCACCTCCGGCCGGGCCACCTTCTGGTGGACCCTGTCGGGCTCCGCGCTCGGCTCGCAGTGGTCGATGACGTTCGGCGTACTGGTGGCGGCGACGGCGGGCGACAAGTTCCTCGCGAACCAGGTCGGCTACGTCGTCGGCCTCGGCGGCGCGGGCCTGATCGCGTCGTTCCTCTACTTCGTGATCGCGCTCGGCAAGCTGACCGTCAACGTGCTCAACACCTACGGCGGCTTCATGTCGATGGTCACCAGCGTCAGCGGATTCCGCGGCCAGCGCGTACTCTCGCAGCGCGGCCGGGCCGCGTACATCGCGCTGATCATGATTGCGGGCACGGCGGTCGCGCTCCTCGGCAAGGACAGCTTCCTGGCATCGTTCAAGGACTTCCTGCTCTTCCTGCTGACCTTTTTCACGCCGTGGTCGGCGATCAACCTCGTCGACTACTACCTGATCTCGAAGGAGCGGTACGACATCCCGGCGCTCTTCGACCCGCAGGGCCGCTACGGGGCTTGGCGCTGGGACGCACTCGCGGTCTACGCAGTAGGTCTGCTCGCCCAACTTCCGTTCCTCGCCACGGCCTTCTACACGGGCCCGCTGGTCGCCCCGCTGGGCGGCGCGGACATCTCCTGGATCGTCGGGCTCGTGGCGACCGCGCTGCTGTACTGGCTCCTCGCCCGGCGAAGCCCAGCACTGCCCGCAGGGACGGAACCCACCACCAGAACCGGAGCTGGCCTCAAAGCCGAAGCCGAAGCCGAAGCCGACCACGTATAACACCGCGTCCCATGCGGCGAAGCAGACGAACGTTCCAGACGCTGCCAGCCGAGTCACCGACCGACGCCGGGTTCTGTATCGAAGCAGCGTGGGCGAGCGACGATCCGGGATACGCCGTCGGCGCCGAGCCGGCGCCGCGGCTGAAGAAGGTGCAGGTCGGGATCGGCCCTGCCTGCCGGGGTCGAGTGGTTACGGTGGCCCCCTCTGTGAGGGTGGCCGGGGCTCGCCGGGGCCTCCGACAGGCCCCGGCACACCCACCTGCATGGCCCTCTGCGCCAGGTGGGTCGCCACAGGCCGCGAAGGCCGCCCGGTCAGTCAGCCTGGGTCTGGCCTGCTTCGAGCAGTTGCTTGAGGCGAGCCAGATCCTTGGTGTTCGCCCGGCGCATCGCGGCGGCCATCATCGGCGCCGCGACCTTCGCGAAGCCGACGGGTTCGCCGCGGTTGCGCAGGGTCATCCGCGTGTGTGTCGCGTTGACGGGTTCCCAGGTGTAGGTGGTCTGCATCGGAAACGGGCCCTGCGCTGTCCGCATCACCGTCCGGTCGGGTCCGTACTCGACGACCTCATAGGTGTAGGTGAGGGTGCGCCCGAGGAAGTTCGCCACGAAATCCAGCTGCGAGCCGACGACGAGCGGCGGCTCGGTACGCCAGCGAACGGAGGCGATGTTCACGTACCACTCGGGCGCCTTGTCGGGGTCGCCGGCGTAGGCGGCCACCTCGGCGCGCGGACGGGCGATTACGGTCTCGGTCAGCACGTCGACGGCCACGGTCTTCTCCTGAACCGTGCCAGCTTCACATGGTGACGGACCGTTCGCTCCTGTCGGGGCGACGCGCCGGAGCGAAGCCCTGCAACCCGGGTGGGGGCGTCCACGGCGCCGCTGGCCCTGCATGGCATACAAGGCCACGCAGGGCGGTGATCTTACGGGGTCCCGTAAGTGTCACCTTGGCCACGCGCCGCGGTGACCGGAACCGCGTGGCCGAGCGCCACCAGCCGGGGTGGCGTCGTGACCAGCAATCGTGGTTCCGAAGTCCCGTTCGCCCGTGATCGCAATCGCGGGAATTTTTGAGCCGCTGCCCGGCGCGGCCGAGAGAGCTGAGCTGTTCGGCGCTCAGCTCCAGCGCCTCCACGTCGGTGCGCAGGGCTGCGAGGTCAACCGCCGGGCGGGCCTTCACCGCCCGGCTGGTTGCTCCTGGGGAAGAGGAGCAGCTGTCCGGGCGTCGCCTTCGGATGGTGCGCAGCCGTGCCGTAAAGGGGTCGGCCGGTGCCGCGTGAGGTGCGCAGCCGGGCGGTGATGACGCGGGCGGCAGTGGTGCACCCACCGTCAGTGAAGTCGCATAGGACGCGCCTTGTCTTGCTGCGGGTTGGAAGCCTAAAGAACTCCCATCTTCGCAGGTCACAAGGCACGTCCTCTCCATGGGGGCACCGTCAGCCGGTCACCGATCGATGGAGCCAGGCTGAGGGACCAGGTCGGCTGATTCGTCGGCACCCGCAATGGCGTGCCTCACGCCCCACCCTGCCGTCAGGCGGATAGTTGAAGTGCTCTCCCGGCTGAAGCCGGGAGATTCCTGCTTACCTTGCGGTAGCGGGCTTGACGCGCTTCGCGCGCCTGACGACTGCCCTCCCGGC
>NZ_JBIARC010000181.1:0-5301 GCF_042889625.1 Streptomyces sp. NPDC002573
CCTCCGGTGATCACTGAGCGTAGAGAACTCCATGATCACTCAGGCCCGTGCCTGTCTCATGCCCAGAGCGTCCAGCCGCCAGGCAGCCCACCATTTGCCGGTCGGTCTTAGGCGGTCGACCGCTCGCCGCACCGTTCGCCGACGAACAGCGACCGCCCACCGCACGGCCTGCTATTCCGCCTCCTGATCGACGTCTCCGATCCAGGGAGTGACTAATCCGCGCTCGTTTCCACGGCGCTCAGGGGTATCGCGAGGGCGGTGGAACGACTTTGGGCTGGAGTTTCAATGATCGAGTCAAGGGTGCATGGGCCACTCGATCAGTTCTTCTGGAAGTGGTGACCCAAGTCTGCCACGTGGGGCGGTCCAGTGTAGCTGGCTGCATGACCTGCACGGATGCCGGGACTAGTTGTCATCATCTGTCAACGTCGGTTCGCTTCGGACGGCCCAGAGACGGCCCGGTCAGAGTCCGCGTGCGATGTCTGGCTAGGCAACCGTCCTGGACTCTGCTCCATAAGGCTGCGCGCGCTGTCCGCGAAGGCTCGCTGAGCTCGCTGGCGCGTGTCTGACTCGTCTCTGATAGCTGAGAGCGGCCCGCCTGGATGTTGTTCCGCTGCCCTCATTTCGCGCTGAAGAGCGAGCGGTACCTTGTCTGCCAGCGCGGCGATAGGCGCGGGTCCGAGGACGTTGACCAAAGCAAGCATCGGCCAGAGTTCCGCTAGGTGCGCCCTGGCTTCCGCTCTCGCTTGCTCAAAGACAGCCGGGTCACTTGCGTCTGGCCGGCACATCGCGAGGCTGGCGTTCGCTGTACGGACCGCCTGAGTGATGAACTCTGTGTAAGCCGCCTTCCGCTCCTCCCTGCGGCTTTCCCTTAACCGCTCTGCCCGCTCCTCTAGCCGCTCTGCCCGCTCCTGGGCGGCCGCAGCAGCCTGGCGCTCAAGCTGTTGATTCTGCGCGCGGAGGTTGATTCGTCCTGTGAGGGCCGAGCCACCCAGAGTGCCTAGGGTTGCGACTACGGCGGCCACCGTTGCGCTGTTGAGAAACGACACGGCGTCAGTGTGCCGAAGATCCAAGGTCGGCGGAACGGCTTTGGGCTGGAGCTGCCTTGGCGCGAGTGATCATGGCCCATTACGCTGGCCCGCGAATCGGGCAGGCTTGTGGACCTGCCCGTTAGTGCCCGATTTTGGGCCATGATCTTCGAGGCTCGCGCCAAGGTGGCTGCCTAAAGCCGTGGAGCCGACCGCCCCAGCCACGACGTGTTCTGACCTCATGCACTGTGTGCCTGCCTCTTGGGCGGGAGCGGGCGGGCGGCGGTGCCGAGCGGGGCGGAGACATGAGCGCGGGCGCCGCCGGCCGCCCGCGCCCGCCCGGAGGAGCGAAGCGACGACGGGTGCTTGATGAAGTAGGGAAAGTTGTACCGCACCATGATCGATATCGCTCGATCGTGGCCTGTCGACTCACCGCTCGTCTCGGCTACCGTTCCATGCATGCCTTCTGCACTGGACACGCCTCAGGGAGCGGCCGAACTCGCCGAGTCTCTGCTTCCCCAGCTCGGGAACCGCTGGCTGCACACTCAGGCGGTGGCTGCTCGAGCTCAAGAGGCTGCCGTGGCTGTGTCCGAGGCTGACCGGGGTCTCCTCGTCGCCGCGGCGTGGCTGCACGACATCGGCTACGCCCCTGAGCTGCGTGACACCGGGTTCCACCCCCTCGACGGTGCCCGCCATCTGGAAGCGCTGGGTGCGCCGACGCGTCTCGTGCGGCTGGTCGCCCACCACTCCGGGGCCGTGTACGAAGCGGAGCAGCGCGGTCTCTCGGCAGAGCTGGCCGTCTACGAACGGGAGGACTCCGCCGTCCTCGACGCACTGATCTTCGCCGACATGACGACCGGCCCCGCCGGGCAGTCCTTCGCCTTCGACACCCGGATCGACGAGATCCTGGTCCGCTATGAGCCGGGCAGCGAGGTACACAACGCGATCAGCAAGGCGCGTCCGTACCTCCAGGCCGCCGTCGAGCGAACCCTCGACCGCATGGCCGCTCAACCGATGTAGGGCTCGGTCCGGCCGGCCAATCCGTGGTCGATCCGCATGCGCATCGACGGGTGGATGGTCAGCTCGTCCAGCCTGCTCGGATCGACGAACGCGACTTCCTTGCTCTCGCTGCTCGTCCGCAGCTGGCCGCCGACGATGCGGGCATGGAAGCAGATGGAGAACTGCTGCCGGACCTCGCCGTCGTCGTACGCCATGACGTGCCCGGGGTTCGTGTAGATCCCGACCAGGCCGGTTACCTCGACGTCGAACCCGGTCTCTTCCTTGGTCTCGCGTACAGCCGCGTCGGGAGCTGACTCGCCCAGGTCGATGCCGCCTCCGGGCAGAGCCCATAGGTCGTTGTCGGTCTTGTGGATCAGCAGGACCTCCCCGGCCTCGTTGCGAGCCACGGCGGTCACGGAGGGAACGAGGCTGTTCACCTTCGGGGCGTTCGGATCGTTGAAGTAGTCGACGCGTGCCATGCGTTCAGCGTCGCACGCCGGGAGCCTGTTACGCCGCCCGGCCCTGCTCCCATGCGTAGTCGAAGCTCCGCATGTAGTGCCGGAACGTCCGCGCTCCCGGCAGGTACTTGAAGTGCATCACCGGATTCTGTCCTGCGGGAGCTCCCAGCACGTGGGGGTTCACCAGCACGTCGTCGTCGAACCGGTAGATCGAGTTGTAGAGGATCGTGTCGTGCAGCCGGATCTCGACGCCGGGCGTCGACATGGCGGGCTGCAAGTACCGGCGAGTGATCCGCGCTCGCGCCGCCAGGTCGTCGCCGATACCTTCCTCCTCACCCCGCTGCCGGACAGCCGCGGATTCCGGGTCGCCCAGCAGGATGCGGACCTGGGCGCCGGCCTTCGCCTTCTCGGCCAACTGGTCCGGCAGGTCCGGGTGACTGTCGAAGAGGAACAGTCCCGCGTACACCAGAACGTCGACCTGGTCCGTCGCCTTCTCGATCAGGGAGGACCACAGCGGGGCAGGGACAGCACCGCGGTGCGGGTAGTACGTGATCAGCTCCGACGCGCTCGCCTTCTCGGCTTGCTTCTCGACTGACGGCCAGATGTAGACCTCGTCGATCCCGAGTAAGTTCGCGGCCTTCCAACGGTGCCCCCGGTGGGGAGTCCGGTTCGTGGTGATCCAGCGCTCGACGCTCTTGGGGTCGACTCCGACGTGTTCGGCAACGGACTGGATCGTCTCGCCCTTCGCTGAAATCGCTGCGCGCAGACGCTCGTTCGCCATGACGTTCCCTTCCTCGGGACCCCTCGGGACGTTTTGACGGTATCTCAGACGTCCCTAAACGTCCAGACGGGCCGTGATGTGTCCGCCCCATCTCGCGGTCTCCTGGTCTTACCGACGGACGTCGGCCAAGGACTCACCACAGCAGGAGACAAGACGATGCGTCAGATTCCCGTGGACACCACTGCCGCGACCGTGATGGTCGCCAAGACCCCGCAGCCCAAGGTCAAGGACCGCCGTACCGGCGAGATCGCCACGGACACTGAGACCGGCGCGCCGCTGATGACCGTCGACGTGATGTTCGCGGCGAACGACGAGGTCGAGATCCTGTCCGTCACCGTCCCCGAGCCCGGCATCTCCGGTGAGCTGGCCATGGGCACGCCGGTGGCGCTCACGGGTCTGATCGCCCGGCCGTGGGAGAACGACTTCAACGGCCAGAAGCGGCACGGCATCGCGTTCCGTGCGGTCGCGGTCACCTCGCTCGCCGCTGCTGCGTCGAAGCCCAAGGCGGCCTGATCATGACCGGCTTCACGGTCGCGCTTGTGCTGGTCGTCGCCGCTGCGGGTCTCCTGCGGTGGCGGCGCCCCGCCTGGTACTGGATGACCTTCGGGGTCACCCTCGCCACGCTGCGGGTCCTGGTCCGCTACGCCTCCGTCATGGACGCCTGCGGGCTGACCATGCCGCCCTCGCGCTGGCGCCTGGCGTTAGCCCGGGCCACCAACCGGCCCATGCCCGAATCCCGCCCCCCGCGCATCCTGCGCCTCCGACCGACCAGGACCGGCCTGGTCCTGCGCCTCAAGCTGCGGCCCGGGCAGGACGCCTTCGACGTCGCCGCCGCCTCCGACCGGCTACGCCACTCCTTCGCGATGTACGGCGTCACCTCCCGCGAGGTGCGCTCCGGTGTGGTCGAGGTCCGGATGACCGGCTACGACGTCCTGAAGCGGGTGCAGATGCCCACTCAGACCGACACCCGCCCGATGCGGGTCCCGGTGGCCCTGCGGGAGGACGGTGCGGTCCACTACCGCGACTACCGGGCGATACCCCACGCGCTCACCCTCGGCGCCACCGAGTCCGGGAAATCGGTCTACCAGCGCAACCTGGTCGCCGGGCTCGCCCCGATGGACGTCGCCCTGGTGGGCATCGACTGCAAACAGGGGGTGGAGCTGTTCCCGCTGGCCCGCCGGTTCTCCGCACTCGCCGACAACCCCGACACCGCCGCCGAACTCCTCGAAGCCCTCGTGGCCCGCATGGAAGGCGTCTACCAGCTCATCCGCACCGAACAGCGCATCACCGCAGACGTCCCCGACGCCGAGATCGCCGCCGACATCTGGGACCTGCCCGCACACCTGCGCCCCGTGCCCGTCGTGGTCCTGGTCGACGAGGTCGCCGAACTCGCCCTCTTCGCCACCAAGGAGGAGGAGAAGCGACGGGACCGCATCATCACCGCCCTGGTCCGCCTCGCCCAGCTCGGCCGCGCCGCCGGCATCTACCTGGAGATCTGCGGACAGCGCTTCGGCTCCGAACTCGGCAAGGGCATCACCATGCTCCGCGCCCAGCTCACCGGCCGCACCGCCCACCGCGTCAACGACGAAACCTCAGCGAACATGGCCTTCGGCGACATCTCCCCGGACGCCGTCCTCGCCGCCATCCAGATCCCCGCCGAGATGCGCGGAGTCGCCATCGCGGGCGACTCGTCCGGCGGCTGGCACCGCATCCGCGCCCCGCACACCTCCCTGCGCCAGGCCGTCAACACCTGCAACCGGCACGCGGACCGCACCCCGGACCTGCCTGAACTGGCCCCCTTCCGGCCCGCCCTTGGCGTCCCGGCTCGGGCCGAGGCCCCGGCCGTGGAGTCCATCCCGGCCACCACCTGACTCTCCCGCTCCACGGTCGGCGCGACCGCCTTCGCGCCAGGTCCCTACCCCCGCCATGCCTGATGAAGGGAGACCCCGGCATGTGCCCCAACTGCGAGGACTTCGCCCGCACCGTGCTCCTCCTGGGCCAACTCGCCCTCTACGCCGACATGACCGGCGCAGACCTC
>NZ_JBIARC010000182.1:0-5227 GCF_042889625.1 Streptomyces sp. NPDC002573
ATATGTGAGATCAGTCATAAGTCGGCACGTGTGCGGATGCGGCTGGTCGGGCCGTGCACCCGTTGGCAGAAAGCGGTGACCGCTGCGGCCGAGCGGCCCTGTCATGACCTTTGGAGACGGCTGGCCGAGCAGCCCTCGTCCGCTGTCCCTGCCAAAGATTCTGACGACGTGCCAGTAACATCCTATGCACAGACCGAGCACGCGAAACTCACAGGAGCTTCACTGCGTGCAGCATCACCACGGGGAAAGAGAAAGCACCTTGATGACCAGGGGCCGAACGCTCATCATGGCGGGCATTTCGGGAGGGCTGGCGATCTGTGCCGCAGTCGCTACGTTGACCGCGGCACACGCCGCTCCGGGGGATCCCTCTCCCACCGCCTCGGCTACCGCCACTCCGACCGATGACACGATGCCCTCGGCCGTGGAGGACTTCGCCTACCCGGATGCGGCGAAGATCTTCCAGGAGAAGCAGATCCTCCTCAAGCGGGGAGACGGCCACATCATGCTTACCGACTGCAAGTCCACGTACGCGATCATGGTGGAGTCGCGGACCGCTCAGAAGCAGTTCTGCTTCGCGGTCAGCGGCAAGCAGGGCGAGCTGACATTGGAGTTGCCCGATGCCTACGGCATCTGGACCCAGGACCATCCCGTCGAGGCCAAGGTGAAGAGCGGCGACAAGGAGACCGTCGTCGAAGCCGCCAAGAACGACTACAAGCCCATCGGTGAGGCGGGTGCCAGCGGAAAGCCCTCCGTCCTCGTCGAACTCCGCGTCACCGGCTGAACCTTCGGGCGAGCTCCTGCCGCTACGGATCCGCGCATCGCCGAACCCGCGCGCCGCCGAACCTGCGCTTCACCGGCAGCACGACAGCCTGCCGGCCCTCTCCGATCGACCACTGTCGCCACCGGCACAGCAGACGCCGAGGCCGGCCCCGCACCGAGCCGATGTCCGTCTGGTGTGCCGGCGACAACAGCTGAGGGCCGCTGAACGGCGCCGCAGGCGCATCGGTCCTCCTGCCGGCGCTGCGCTCTACGAGCTGACGGCACTCACTTGCCTGTCTTCTTACCGACCTCACATGAAACGGGGATTGTTCATGTCCGGCTTTCGTCCGCCTACGCCGCGGGCCAGCGGCCTGATCGCCGCAGCGTCGCTGGCTGCCGCCGCCCTGTCGGCCACGCCCGCGACCGCCGTATCGGGCCCGCAGGCCCCCGCCGCCACAGCGGCCGCCACCGCGCGCCTCGACATCGGCGGCCAGCGCGGCTGTTCGGCCACACTGGTGGCCCCGCAGTGGCTGCTGACGGCCGCGAGCTGCTTCACCGACATTCCGGGCGGCCCCCTTGCCCCCGGCGCTCCGAAGCTGAAGACGACGGCCGCCATCGGCGGGACCGCCCAGCAGGTGGTGAACCTCGCGCCGCGCGCCGACCGGGACGTGGTGATGGCGGAACTGGCCAAGCCCGTCACCGGCATCACGCCCATCCCCGTGGCGGGCACGGCACCGGGCGTGGGGGACGAGGTGCAGGCCGCCGGATACGGGCGTACACACGATGAGTGGGTGCCCGACCAGGTGCACGCGGTCGCGTTCACCGTCCAGAACGTCGGTGCCACCACCGTGGATCTGGCGGCGAAGGCCGACGGCGCCGCCGTCTGCAAGGGTGACACCGGCGGTCCCGCGCTGACCACCACCGACGGCCGCACCACGGTCGCAGGCGTCAACAGCCGTTCATGGCAGGGTGGTTGTCGGGGCACCGATGCGTCCGAGAGCCGCACCGGGGCGATGGCCGCCCGCGTCGACGATCTGTCCGGCTGGGTGCAGCAGGTCGCCTACAGCACGACCTTCGCGAACGCGCCGTGGAAGCATGTCGTGCAGATGACCGCGGGCTACTACACCGGCGGCTCCGCGGGCGGCAGCCGCCACATGGACCTGATCGTGCTGTGGGACGACGGCGAGGTGACCCTCTACCAGGGCGGCGACAGCAACGACGCCGCGCACCCGTTCTCCGCCGAGTACCAGCTGGCGCCCCGCAAGAGCATCTGGGCCAAGGCCCTGGCGATCACCAGTGTCAATGCCGGCGGCGGCGCGGACGGGCTGGTGGTGCGGTGGATCGACGGGGAGATGACCCAGTACACGACCGTGGATGCCAAGGGCTTCCACGGTGAGAAGCAGCTCGCCCCTCGGCAGACTCCCGAATGGCAGAACGACGCGCGTCTGCTGACCGGCGGCCGCTTCACGCCAGGCGGCCACCGCGACGACCTGCTGGTGGAGTGGAAGGACGGCCACGTCTCCCTCTTCAGTGATCTGGCGGCCAACGGGCTGAAGAAGCAGGCCCAGATCGTCGCGAAGAACACCACCACCTGGCCGTACGCCGAGGACCTCACCACCGGGTCCTTCACCGGCAAGAGCACCGACGACCTGCTGGTGCGCTGGGTCGACGGCGAGACCACGATCTATCCGGGCCTGACCGGCAAGGCCCTGCCGGGGGAGATCAGGATCCGCCTGAGGAACTCGGAGTGGAAGGACGCCGCCGTGGTCGCTGCGGGGGCCTTCACCGCCAACACCACCGCGAACGACATCCTCGTCCGCTGGAACGACGGACACGTCAGCCTCTTCACCGGCGCCGACGCCAAGGGCCTCCACGACGAAACTCAACTCGCGCCGCCCAACTGACGTACTCTGGCTCGGCGTTGGAGGGGTTCGACTACGCGACGATCGGGTGTTCACTCCGCCTGACTGGAAAGGGCGAGTGATGGACTTTCCCACCCGTCTCTGAGATGTGCACCGAAGGCCCGGTGCCTACGGGCTCGGCGGCTCATAGCGCACCTATGCGGCCTTCATCAACGGAGACGACGCGGCAACAGACGGCGAACTACTGCGGGGCCTCGTCGTGGCTCGCGGAAAGGCTCGGGCACGGCACCAACCTTGTCTGGTGCGCGCTGGTGCAGGAAATATGCGCCTTCGAGGCCTGTGTCCCGAGCCATGCTCCGCTCGGCGACGGCGATCTGTGCGGGTGCATGTTCAGGCTTCTGAACGAGTACTTGGTCGACGATGCCACCCGATGGAAGCGCTGCGCGGAACCGACGCCGGGGCTGCATGAGTGAGTCCCCGCCGTCCTGCCGTGGCTGACTGCCGTGGGCCCGGACCTGCATGTCTGGGCCCACGCGGGACACGACGGCGTCCGTGTCCAGCCCATGCCGAGCGCGGACAGCCGCTCCCCCTTGAACTCGGTGGGAGCGGGACTTCCTCAGAGACGTGGAAGGGCCTCGTACTCCGCGAGGGCCGTCACTTCACGCGAAGCCGGAGGCGTACGGGCCGTCCGCGTGCCTGACTGGAGCAGTTTCACTTGCGTAACACACGAATACGTTTTTGGTCTGCCGCCGTACTGTGCGGGGTACTGGTGCTGTGCGGTTCTGCAATCGCAAGAGCCGCATCGGACCCCGCCACCGGCAGACGCACGGCGATGGAGTCCGCGCCCACGGTCGCCGCTCCTTCGCCCTCCAACATGTCGTTGCCCACAGGCAACGCCTGGACCGTACAGGACGCGATCCGCTTTTGGACCTCCCAGCGCATGGCGTCGGCCATCGATCCCTCGGGCCGGGCCGCCCCGCCGCGGGGCTGGTCGGCGCTGCGTAAGAGGCCGTCGGGCGCCACCGGGGCCAACGGTGAGTTCTTCGACGGCATGAAGTCCGTCGGCGTGCTCTTCACCACCGACAAGGACATGAAAGCGCATTACTGCACGGCGAGTGTGGTGCGCAGCACAGGACGCAACCTGCTCCTGACGGCCGGTCACTGCGTCGGCAGCAGGGCGGCGTTCGTTCCCATGTACGACCACACCAAGCCGGCAGCGGATCAGCCGTACGGGGTGTGGCCGGTCAAGGAGTGGTTCCGGGACGCACAGTACGCCTCGGACAAGAGCCGGAATTCCGACCTGGACTTCGCCTTTGCGAGCCTGGCCGACAACGGCGGGCGCAACGTCGAGGACGTCGTGGGCGGCAACACTCTGACGCGTTCGCCGGGGTTCACCAACCAGGTGACCGTCATCGGCTACCCGAGGGCCGACCACAACCCGCAGGACCGCGCGTTCCGCTGTACCGGCGTCAGGACGACCGCGCTGCCCGCCTACTACCAGATGCAGATCGACTGCGCGGGCATGTGGGGCGGGGTCTCCGGCGGACCGTGGTTCTCCTCCCTCGACCCGTCGGGCGACACCGGGCAGATCATCGGCAACGTCGGCGGCTTCATGCAAGGTGGGCCGGACGTGGACCCCAAGGACCCGCTGTACGACCGGATCACCTACAGCCCCCTGTACGGCGACCGGTTCTTCCAGCTCTACGACGACGCACAGAACGCCGTCCACAACGACCACGGCACCTACCAACCGCCGCCCCTGCCCTACTCCATGGGGAAGGCGGGGACCTGGAAGCACGCCGTGGCCATGACTGCCGGTTACTACACCGGTGGCTCGCGAGGCGGCACCCGGCACATGGACCTGATCGTGCTGTGGGACGACGGTGAGGTCACCCTCTACCAGGGCGGCGACAGCAACGCCACCGCGCACCCCTTCGCCTCCGAATACCGGCTGGCGCCCCGCAAGAGCATCTGGGCCAAGGCCGTCTCCCTGACCAGTGTCAACGCCGGCAGCTCGACGGACGGGCTGGTGGTGCGCTGGGTCGACGGGGAGATGACCCAGTACGCGACCGTGGATGCCCAGGGCTTCCACGGCGAGAAGCAGCTCGCTCCGCGGAAGACGCCCCTCTGGCAGGACGACGCCCGGGTGCTGGTCGGGGGCCGGTTCACGTCGGCAGGTCATCGTGACGACTTGCTGGTGGCCTTCAAGGACGGCCACGTCTCCCTCTTCAGTGACCTGGCCGTCAGCGGGCTGAGCAAGCAGACGCAGATCGTCGCCAAGAACACCACCACTTGGCCCTACGCCGGCCAGCTGACCACCGGGTCCTTCACCGGCAACGTCACCGAGGACCTGCTGGTGCGCTGGGTCGACGGGGAGACCACCCTCTACCCGGGCCTGACTGGCAGGGGCCTGCCCGGTGAGATCAGGATCCGGCCGAGGAATTCGGAGTGGAAGGACGCCGCCGTGGTCGCCGCGGGCGCCTTCACCGCCGACACCACCGCGAACGACGTCATCGTTCGCTGGAGCGACGGGCACGTCAGCTTGTTCACCGGCGTGGACGCCAAGGGTCTGCACGACGAAGTCCCGCTCGTGCCGGTGGGCTGAC
>NZ_JBIARC010000183.1:0-5075 GCF_042889625.1 Streptomyces sp. NPDC002573
CACCCCGGCACCCCGCCACCCAGTCGGCAAGAAACAGCGCAAAGTGGACATGCCGCGACGCGGCGGAGCCGAGCAGCAGCCTTAAAGATCAAGCTTAGCCAAGTCGCGCTCTTTTCCGTCGGCTTGCGCAGGGTGATCGAGGTGATGGTGGGGACCGGTCCGCGATGTGCCGCCTGCTGGCCGGGCGCCATGACGGTCTGGTCACCGGGCGTGTCCGGATCACCGACCGCTTTCCGCTGTCTTGCGGGGCCTGCTTGCCGTGGCGTCCTGGGCGGCTTGGGGCTGGCAGGGCGGCGGCGCCGGCCGGGTGGGGGAGGGGTGGTCGGTCCGGCACCGGGGTGGTTGAGGCTCTGTCCTGCGTGTCGGACCTGGGTGGGGCCGGGTCGGTATCTGTCCGTGGGGCGGTCTGCGGGCTGTCGCCTGCGGGGCCGTGGACCGTAGGCCGCAGTCCGGGCCGTGGTGCCCGGTCCCGGGCCTCGGCCCGGGACCGGGTCGCCGTTTCCGGCCGCAGTCCCCCGGGGCCGTTCCCGTCCCCGGGGCGCGGGGTGCGGGGTGGGGGTTAGCGGACGTGGCGGTGCATGGTGACGGTGGGTGTGAAGTCGGTCAGGGGGTCGTTGTTGCTGCTGGTGCGTGGTGCGTGTGCCGCGTCTCGGTCGAGGATGGCTTTGACCTGCTGGGCGAGTTCATCGGCCTGGCGTGTGATCTGGTCGATGGGCAGGCGGGAGGTCCTGAGGGCGTCGACCTGGCGGTTGATGGTGTTGAGTTCGGTGCGTGCCTGGCGGCTGAGGGTGAACTGGCGGGGTGTGGCGACGATGAATTGGTAGGCGGCGGAGACGGTCTGGCATGCCGGGCAGTGTTCGTTGAGGGATCTGCTGATGTTGGTGGCGTTGATCAAGCGTGCGTTGCGGCCGGCTGTGGTGACGATCTGGTAGGAGAGCGCGACGGAGCGGCAGGGGTTGTCGAGGGTGCATCCTGCCGATACCGCGGTGGCCCGGTTGTTGGCGGTGACGGCGACGGAGGGACCGTATGCGTGAATCGTGAAGGATTCGTCGAACTGGTTCACGTGGGTCCTGTCTGCGTGGCTGAGCGCGGCGTCGACGGCGATCGCGACGTCGTGGGAGATGCCGAAACGGGCGGGGGTGGCGCGGGCTGTGGTGGTGAGGGCGGTCATGGCCAGGCCGGCGGTGACGGCGGCGCCGAGACGGACGGTTGTCTTGGTGGCTGCGGGGGTGCGCGGTTTGCGGTGGTGCATGGGTTTTCTCCTGCGACAGGGGTGTGGGGTGGTGTGTGGTGTTCAGGGATGGTTCGGGGTCGGTGGTGTGGTCGCCGAGGGCGGGGGCGAGGTGGGGGGAGGCTGCGAGGGTGTGGGGGTGGGGGATTGGGTGGGTGTCTGGCTCGGGGAGGTGCTGGGTGCGGGGCTGGTGGGGGTGGTGCCGGTCGGTGTGGTGGGGGCTGGTGTGCCGGTGGCGGGCGGCGGGCTGGTGGGGGTTGCGGCGGATGGTGTGGTTGTGGGGGTGGGCGGACTGCTTGGGGTGGCGTGGGGGATGTGTGCGGGGTGGCTCTGCTCGGGCGTGGCGCCCGCGGAGCGGCGGGTGGCGGGGTGTGTCGCAGCGGGGTGTGTGGGTGTGGGGAGTGGGGTGGGTGGTTGGGGTTTGCCGGGTTGGAGGACGGGGGTGGCGGGGGCTGCTTCGGGGAGGGGTTGGGGGGTGAGGCCTTGTAGCCAGGCGGTGGCGAGGGCGGCGCAGCCGGCGGCGGCTGCGGCGGCCAGTGTCAGGCGCAGCACTGGTTTGCCTTCGCTCGCCCGTGTGGCGGTGCGCCATAGGCGTCCTGCCAGGCGGGCGGTGAGGTAGGCGCCGCCGGCCATCGGGCAGATCAGCATGAGGGTGCCGATCACGCCGACCAGGCCGGTGGCGGTGTGTCCGTCGGTGAATGCTGCGATGGTTCCCAGGCATTGGTCGTGCAGGCCGCGGGTGGCGGTGGTCAGCAGGCGGGGCAGGTTCCACAGGGCGTAGGCGGCTTCGGCGAGCAGCAGGGGGACCATGGTCGCGACCCACACGGTGACGATGGTGCGTGCGGAGGGTTTGAGGTCGGCGGCCTGTGTGGCGGCCGGGTGGTGTCCGGGCAGGAGGCTGAGCAGGATGGGTTTGATTTTGCCGTACAGGTCGGGGACGCCGGCCAGGTCGCCCAGGATGTAGTAGCCGTCCAGCCGTACTGCGGGCATGAGTTGTTCGAGGACTTCGAAGTGGGCGAGGTAGACCGCGGCGAGGAGGAAGGGCTGGTGGGTGAGTAGGTAGGTGGCGGTGAGGGCCAGCATGAAGATGGCGTTGAAGTAGACGCCGCCCAGTCCGGTGCGCAGGCGGCCGGCTCTTCCGATCCGGTAGACGTCGGTGACGTCGGTGTACATGGACGGCCAGATCAGGAAGATGCCGCAGCCGATCTTTCCGGGCACTGCTCCGCTGTAGCGGCAGGCCGAGGCGTGTCCGAACTCGTGGAAGAGGAGGGAGGCGACGGTCAGTGCGAAGACGATGAGCATCCACAGGGGCTGTTCGAGGACCTGCAGGACGGGGGTCATGGCTCCGTGGACGGCGAAGAGCCAGACGTCCATGGCGATGACGCCTGCCAGTGTCAGCACCACGGCCAGGGGCCGGTGCAGCCAGGCGAGTGCGGCGGCGATGCGGGCCACGTGCCCCTCGTGGAAGATCACTTTGTGGCCGCGCAGGGCCAGCAGCAGATCGGAGCGGGGAGCGGGGGCCTGGCTCAGGTGGTCGGTGAGGGGGAGGGTGATCCCGAGCGGGGTGAGTTTGTGCTCGACGAGGTAGGTGATGTTGTCCGTGGTGACTTCGGCTCCGTAGCGGCCGCTGACCCGGTGGGAGATCGTCTCGGCGTCGCGGATGCCGTCGATGCTGCTGACGACGAGGTACAGCAGGCGTGAGAGCTGGATGACTTGTCCGTCGCCGCGGCGGACGATGTATCGGCGCTCGGTGAAGCCAGACCCCTTGTACTCACCGAGGGTCTGCAGGCCGGGGCTCGGCTGCGGGACGGGCGCGGCACCGGGGGACGCCGGGGTGCCGGCCGTCGTGGCGGGTGCCGGGTGCGCGAGGGGATCGGCCGCGGGGGGATCGGGCGCGTGGGCGGCGGCCGTCTGCCCGGGCAAGTGCCCGGGGTGTGGGGCGTGGGCCTGCAGCGTGGTGAGGCTGCTGTTGTCTTCGGACGCCGGCATGGTCTTCTCCTGGGCGCATTTGACGGCTGGACACATGTGCGCGGTGTGCAGCGGATGCCGGTGGGGGAGGGGGCGGTGGCCCCCGGCAGCCGCCCACGAGGGCACGAGGGCACGAGGGCATGGGGGCCATCACGGGCGGCGGGTGCGCGGTGAGGTGAGGTGAGGTGTGGTGTGGTGCGAGTGGAGCGACTCCCGGCGCGGACGGTTCGGCAGCCGAGGCTGATGCGGCCGGAAGCGCTTGCGGCGCCTGCCGCCAACTGCACCGGCGGCAAGGCAGCTTGACGCTCTATGAGCAGGGAGCGGGCGTGGCGCGGTATGTATCTGCCAGGTGTGCCAGGCGGGGCCGGGTCTGTGTGCCGCCCCCGGCCCTGCCTGGTCCGGTGTTACTGCTGCACGCTGATGCTCTGGGTGGCCTCGGACTGGGCGACCGCGTACGGCGAGCACTGGTTCAGCGCGACCGAGTCGTTGTGCGCGTCCACGTGGGCCACCTTCTTCGTGACGGTGGTCATCTTGGCGAAGTTGAACGAGAACTTGCCAAGGGCCTCACGCCCGGGCAGCAGTTCCGCGGTCTCGGCCTCGAGCTGGTCCATGTTCATGAAAAGACTCCTTTCGTCCTTCAAGTGGTGTGTGAGCGAAACGAGTTCCGGTGAGTTGCCTGTCGTAGCCGCTGTCCGGCCTCGTTTCGGCCCTGCCGGCGCCTTGTGGCTGACAGTGAGCGAGCAGCAGGCTGTCTGCACGGTGGCGCCGCAGGATCGGTGGACGGCGACAAGTGCCTTGCTCCGCAGCCAGGTCATGCGGAAACCCGGCTGCGGAGTCGGGGCACGGCGGAACTGGGAGAGCCGCCCGCCGTCCAAAGTCTCCGAACAGTTCGTCCGGAGGCTCCGGACATTAGCTGAAACCGAAGGAAAAGCGCAAACAATCCAAATGCGACATTTGTTCAAAGTCGTACTGCTGTTCACTCGCGCGGTATCGGTGCCTGTTCCTGATTCGCCATGACATGTCTCGTGCCTGTCCCGGACGGCTGAGGGGGCAGGGCGAGGTCATGGCCTGCCTCTAGGCTGTTCTTCGCGGAAGTCCGTCGACAGCTCGGAGACGCCATGCCCCTGCGATTGGTTGCGATGACGCTGGTTGCCCCGATCCGCTGGCTTTGGCGACGTTCTATCGGCAGGCCACCGGCCTTGAACTGCATCCGAAGTCGGACGCCGACTTCGCGGGTCTCAACGGTGAGCATGGACTCTTGATCGGTCTTCAACCGGGTCGACGGCTACCGGGCTCCGAGCTGGCCTGACGAAGTCGTTCCGTAGCAGCTGCACATCTGCTTCAAGGTTGATGAGAACCTGGGTGAAACTGAGGCGCGGCTGCTGGAGCTCGGTACAGGCAAGCCTGATCACCAGCCTCACGGGGACGAAGCGCGAGATCTCACCGATCCAGCTGGACATCCCTTTTGCATCATCACGCGCTGATTGCCAGAAGAGGACTGCTGGGACGAGGTGGTCGGGGAAGTACCGGCAGCCGCCGGCCGCGGGGCGGGGGCGTGTAGCCGGTGCTGCGGGCGGCGCACCGGATACGGTCATGCGGTCATGCACCGACCGGCGTGCGGCGCGCGCGGGAATGCGGCACGTGACGGCAGGAACGGCGTCGCCCTCGCAGACGGATGTCCTTTCTGCGCATCGACCGGGCGGTGTTCACACACGTCCGTGGGCGGCGTGCGCGCAGACGAGGCCGCCGGGCCGGCGCATCGGCGGATGGCGTCCGTTCTGGTGCAACACCGTTGCGTTAGGCCGACGGGCGGGTCGTCAAGGGGGGAACATCAGGACGGGACCTCGGGTAAGTCCCTTGGTGTCGAGCCAGGGCG
>NZ_JBIARC010000184.1:0-5023 GCF_042889625.1 Streptomyces sp. NPDC002573
TGGTCACACTTCCGTAGACACAGCCAGGCCCGAGCCCGCCGCTCCCACTACAAACGTCGAGGCCACAACCCCCAGATGCGGTTGCAGTACTAGCTCCAGTCCGACGCCGAGGGGCACCCCTGCTCCGTCGTGGAAGCCGGTAAGGCCTGTTGGAAAGTACGCGTCAAGCCCAAAGTCGTCCAGGGGTTGCTCGACGCCGAAGTGCACGAGGGACGGGATCTGTTGCTCGCGGACAGGCGGTCGAAGCCGGCCCCCGCGGCGAACGCTTCGACCGCCTGAAGATGGGCCGTCTCGATCTCGCCGTGATCGCTGACGGTGTCCCGGGTGCCGGTGCAGTGCCCATGTTCGTCACGCTTGGCGGGGTCGTACTTGGTGACGCGGGAGACGTAGGCCCGCCCCAGCGCCCTGCGTGCCTTCCGCCGTTACAACAGGCGCGGGCACTTCGTGGGCGGTCGCATGGTGGAGCTGTCCGAGGACATCGACGCGGTGTTCGACCGTGCCCGCACGGAGGCCTTCGCCGACCCGGATGCCGCCCAGGTCCATGTGCGGGCCGTCGAATAGGGCTGTTACCACTTCCGCGTCGACCGGCCCTGACGGGACGAGGGGCGGTTCTTCGGCCACGGCTGAGGGCCCGCCCCTGACGCCACCTGACCGTGCCTCCTACGGGGCCACCTTCTCGATCACGATGCCGCCCTTCCCGATTGTCCGAGGTTGTTCGCCAATCCTCTTCCCTCGCCTCCTCAAGAGCGCACTCCGTTACTACGGAGACAGGTTCACGGAGCAGCTCGACGCTGAGCATCAAAGCGGCCAACCGCAGCGCTCACAGGAACTTCAAGGCGACGGGGTCGCCGGCGGCGGGATATGGCCCCGGCGTCGGTCAGCGGGTGGCGAGGAGCTCGAGCGTGTCGATTACGCGGTTCGAAAAGCCCCACTCGTTGTCGTACCACGCGACCACCTTGACGTGACGGCCGTCCACGCGAGTGAGGGCCGAGTCGAAGATCGACGAGGCCGGATTGCCCGTGATGTCGGACGACACGAGCGGGTCGTCCGAGTACTCTAGGACGCCGGCGAGCGGCCCCGCCGCCGCTGCGTGGTACGCCGCAAGCACCTCGTCGCGCGTCACGTCGCGGGTGACAGTCGTATTGAGTTCGACGATCGATCCCACCGGAACCGGCACGCGGATCGAGTCGCCCGACAACCTGCCGTCGAGGTTCGGCAGCACGAGGCCGATCGCCTTGGCGGCGCCCGTCGTGGTCGGCACGATGTTGACGGCGGCGGCACGGGCCCGTCGGGCGTCGCGGTGTGGACCGTCCTGCAGGTTCTGCTCCTGTGTGTAGGCGTGCACCGTCGTCATGAAGCCGTGCTCGATGCCGGCGAGGTCATCGAGCACCGCGGCCAGCGGCGCAAGCGCGTTGGTCGTGCATGAGGCGTTCGAGATGATCGTGTGCACTGCCGGGTCGTATGCGTCCGTGTTGACCCCGAACGCGAGCGTGACATCGGCACCATCCGACGGTGCACTGACCAGCACCTTCTTCGCGCCGGCGTCGAGGTGGGCGCGAGCGGCCTTGGCCGACGTGAAGCGGCCGGTCGCCTCGAGCACGATGTCCACGCCGAGTTCGGCCCACGGCAGCTGCGCCGGTTCACGCTCGGCGACCACCGTGACGCGACGGCCGCCGACGACGAGGGCGTCCCCCTCGACGGTAACCGGGCGGCCGAGCCGGCCGGCCGTCGTGTCGTATGCGAGCAGCCGCGCGAGGGTGGCGGGCTCCGTGAGGTCGTTGACCGCGATGATCTCCAGGTCGCTGTCACGTTCCAGCAGTGCACGCAGCACATTGCGTCCGATGCGGCCGAATCCGTTGATGGCGATGCGCGTCATGAATGGTGTCCCTTCGGTTCACCATCAATTTCGCGCGCCGCATCCGCCCGCGACAGCGGCACGATCGCCATGGTTCGAAAGGATCGCGCCAGGTGGCGGTGGGCTACTCGCCCTGGGCGAAGGTGCGCCGGTACTCGCTCGGCGTCGTGCCCAGGATGCGATGGAAGTGCAACCGCAGATTGGCACCGGTGCCCAGGCCGACGTCGGCGGCGATCTGCTCGACGTGCCGCTCCGAACGCTCGAGCAGCTCACGGGCCAGGTCGATGCGGGCGCGCATGACCCACTGCATCGGCGTGTAACCCGTGTCTTCGGCGAAGCGCCGCGAGAAGGTGCGCGGCGACACCGCAGCATGCCGGGCGAGCAGCTCGAGGCTGAGGGGCTCGCCCAGCCGGTGCAGCGCCCACTCGCGGGTGGCGGCGAACCGCTCACCAAGTGGCTCGGGCACGCTGCGCGGCACGTATTGCGCCTGACCGCCGCTGCGGTAGGGGGCCGCGACCAGGCGCCGGGCCGCGTGGTTCGACGCGGCCACTCCGAGGTCGCCGCGCAGGATGTGCAGGCACAGGTCGATGCCCGATGCTGCGCCGGCCGACGTCAGTACGCTGCCCTCGTCGACGAACAGAACGTTCTCGTCGACCTGGACGAGCGGATGCTTCGCCGCGAGCGTCCGCGCGTAATGCCAGTGCGTCGTGGCGCGCTTGCCGTCGAGCAGGCCTGTGGCGGCGAGTGCGAAGGCGCCCGTCGAGATGGCGGCGAGCCGCGCGCCCCGATCGTGGGCGGCGATCAGCGCGTCAACCACGGCCTGCGGCGGGTCGTCGCGGTCCGGGAACCGGTAGCCAGGGACGAAGACGATGTCCGCCCACGCAAGGGCGTCGAGGCCGTGGGCGACGTAGTACGACAGGCCGTCGCCGCCGGTCACGAGACCGGGTGCAGCCCCGCACACCCGTACCTCGTACGGCATGCTCGTGCGGGTCGTGAAGACCTGCGCGGGAATTCCGACATCGAGCGGCTTGGCACCTTCGAGCACAAGGACGGCAACGCGATGCAGGCGGGAGGTTGGCACGGGAAAGAGGTTACGTGGGGGCATGCACCCACACCCGGCCCGGCGACACGATCGCGGTCCACACCCTCGACAGGATCGAAAGGAACTGCGTCTCGCCCTCAGCGGAGCCTGACGGGACGAGCACCCACTGGCGTTAGCTGGTCTGGCGGATGGAGGCGCCTACGAGGATGCCTTCGGCCACGGTGTAGTTGCCGGCATATGTCTTGAGCGTGCCGTCGGTCTGGGTGGCATACAGGACGGCATGGACGCGGGAGGCTCCGAATTCGCTGATGGTGCCCAGGGTGATGCTCCGGGTGGTGCCGAACCCGTCCACCCACCGGTCGTAGGTCGTCCCCGCGATGTTCGAGCCGCCAAGCGCCCAAGCGGCCACGTAGTCGTGATCGGTGATGTCCTGGTAGTACTGCGAGACCACCGCCGAGGCGTTGGTCAGGTGCTGCCGAGGAGCTGCCGGGGGCGCCGTCTTGGGCACGACGGCCGTGGTGGCCGGCGCCGCGGACGTCGGCGCAGGGCTGCCGAGTGAGGTCGTCGCGGTGGGCGACACCGAGGCCGGCACGGTGCGCGTCACGGTAACGGCCGGAGCGGCCCGGGTAGGCGTTCTTGCGGAGCAGGCGGCGAGAGGCAGGACAGCGAGCACAACGACAGCCGAGACGATACGGCGCACGGGCCCCCCTTGGCGGTGCGGAAGCTGCTGCGGACACCCTGGCATCTACGCACGGCGCGGTTGGCGGTTTTGGGCGGAACGGACGCCGACCGGGACTAATCCTGGGCCTGGCCGTCGTACTTCGGCCGCGGAACACCCCCGCATCGACGGGGAGGACGATTTGGTCCATGGCGTGCTGCTGGCCGGTGACTTGCTGGGGGAGCTCGCCGAGTTCCCTCAGAATCTGGTGCAGCAGTTCGGTGTTGTCCTTACCGAAGACGCCTTATTCCCCGCGCGAACCGGACACAACGAAGGCCGCGCCCGGACACCCGGGCGGGGCCTTCTGCTGTTCAGCCGAGGTAGCTGATATTCAGTACCTGATCGTCTTGAACGTCTGTCCGATCAGAAGTACCGCGAGCACGTGCTCGGCGACCAGCATCCGCACCACCCCGTCGTCCTCGCCGTAGGGCTCGGTAGCGGCGATGGGGTCGTAGCAGGCATCGGCAAGGGCGAGGGTGAGAGCTTCGCTGGCGGCCGGAGGCATCGCCTCATGGATGGTCTCGACCGCTGGGTTGTATTTGAGCCTGTAAATCACTTGGCCTCTCAGTGTCTGAGCACCAGGAACGGGCGCACAAACCACTGGACGGCGATCAGTGATTTTTGCACGACCCAGCGTAGCGAGAACGAGGCGCCGGGTGTGCCGGACGAAGGAATCAGGCGGCGCCGCGGCCCCGAATCCGCGCAGCGTCCGTGAGGACGCGGTCCGTCGCGTCGACCCACTCGCCGGGCGGCTCCTCGCCGCGGGCCTCAGCAGCAGCGATCTCCCAGCCGCGCTCAACAGCCGCGACGGTGTCCTTGGCGATCCGCTCCCAGCGGGCGAACACGGTGAGCAGCTCGTGGGCTGGCGCACGGTTGATCTCCGACAGGAACCGCTGGGCCAGAGCACGGTTGCCGAGCGCGTCACGGATCCGCTCGATCGTCCACGGCTGCTCGCTCATGCCGGCCTCCTAGTGAAAGTCGCGGTGCCGTTTCAAACGGTATCGCTTCTGGAGTATCGATTCAGATCTCCAGCCGAAGAATCACTGTCCGGGATTTCAAGTTCGGGATCTCCAGTCCGAGATTGCCGTCCTGGATCCATCTCGTCCGCCGTTCGCACGCCCGTTCCCCGGGCGCAGCCGATACCGTCGCGCGGTGAGTCTGACCAGACACGCCAGCGGCTGTCGCCTGCGGCCGGACGCCAGGCAGCCCAGGGCGCGGGTGAGGTTGTGGGCGAGCACGGCCGGGGTGAGCCACGTGGCGTTCGCGGTGTACTTCCCCGACGGCGGGTGCGCGAGCGCGGAGTCCTCGAGGTCGGCGAAGACCTGCTCCACGACAGCGTGCGCCCGGTGGATCTTCTCCGCTTCCACGAGCGGGAAGGGCGTGTCCGCGAAGGCCGCGTGGAACCGGT
>NZ_JBIARC010000185.1:0-4735 GCF_042889625.1 Streptomyces sp. NPDC002573
AGCCGTGCAGCAGGCCAAGGACCTGCAGGCTGAGGCGGCGAAGCTGGCAGACCAAGCCGCCCAGCCCGGCGCCGACCCCGCGCAGATCGCGCCCGAAGCCCGCAAGGTGGCCCTGGCGACCGTGAAGACCGGCCGTCCGTGGAGCCAGTCCGCAGCCCTGGTCGCCCTGGCAGGCTCCGACGCGGACGCAACCGCCTACATCCGCACCGGCCGCAAGGAGGCCAGCGGTCAGGACGACCGTCAGGACGTCGAACACCTTGCGCTAGCCGCCGGCTCGGCCGACGTGCGAGCCGCCGCCGCCAAGACCCTCGACGGCGACGACTCGGCGGTGAGCGCGTTCCTGGCCACCGGCCAGTACGAGGCCATGAAGCAGGACATGCGCCTGTACATCGCCCGCACCATCGCCAACGCCGGACCGATCGAACAGCAGGCCGGCCGCACCACACTGAACACCGACACAACCGACGCCCTGCGCCAGTTCATCACCACCGACGACCCGCTGGCGCGCACTCAGGACGAACGCGTCCGCGCCGCCCAGCTCGCCGACACCAACAACAAGAGCAACGGCCCGCAGGTCAGGGCCGCCGCCCGCATCGCCCTCGAAGGCCCCTCCAGCCTGCTGCACGCCTTCATCACGGTCGGTCAGTACAAGGCCCAGCGGCAGGACCAACTGGGCGCCACCCATGAGGGGCAGATCCAGCAGCTGATCGCGCAGGCCGCGGGCATTGCCGCCACCGCACAGAAGAACGCGGCCGAAGCGGGCAGGGCAGCAGCCACCGCCGCCAAGGCAGCGGCCGAAGCCGAGGGCTACCGCAGGCAAGCCGAAGCAGCCGCCAACGACGCCCAGAAGTACGCCACCCAGGCCAACAACTACGCCAACCAGGCCGAACAATCCGCCAAGGACGCCGCCGCCTCGGCCAAAACCGCCCGCAACGCCCAGCAGAACGCCGAAAACGCCGCAGCCGCAGCCCTCACCTCCGCCACCTCCGCCCAGTACTCGGCCGACTCCGCACGCAGCTCCGCCGACTCGGCCTGGACAGATGCCCAGCAGGCCCGCACCTCCGCCACGGCAGCAGGCAAGGACGCCACGGCCGCCGCACAGGCCGCAACGGAGGCGTTCCACACGGCAGCCGTCAAGCGGCAGCAGGCCTGGACGCTGTTGCGGCAGCGGTACGAGGCCATGAAGGCGAGGAGTGCGCAACAGGATGACGACAGCAGCTGGATACCCGGCTGGCTCAAGGACGCCGCCAACACAGTCAGCCCCTATGCGAAGGCGCTCTGGGACAACAGCCCGCAACTCGCGGCTGACCTCATCGAGAGCGTTGGCGGCGCCTTCCTAGCGGACATGGGAATCACGGAGGGCATCGTAGGTGGAGGCGGTGGACTCTTCCTGTGCCCCGAGACACTGGGTGCCGGCTGCGTCGAAGCTGTTCTGGCGGTCAGCGGTGGTATAGCCGTGACCGGAAGTGGCCTCGGCCTGGCCAACGACGGCGTCCACCGCTTCAGCGACGACCTCAACCAAGCCCTCAGCGAAGCCCGGGAAGAAGGCAGTCCCGGACATGTCGTCGGGAAGGGCGACGATCCCCTGGTTCCCGAGCTGGTCGACGATATCAACGCCCGTTACCCCGGGCTCGTCCGGGCTCAGGGCGTGGACGTCGTCGGAGCGGACGGTAAAGTGCTCACGGATTTCGATATCGTGACTCAGAATGCCGTAGTCCAGGTCAAGTCAGGCTCCGGCAAGGGCGCCTTGAAGCAGGCTTTGAAAACGCAGGAATTGACGGACTATCCGGTGATCGTGTATCTCCCGCAAGCTCGCGGAAGTGTGATTAAGAGCCTCCAGCAGGCCGGTATCATAGTTACGCGCGACAAGAATGATCTGCTGGATATCTTGGCTCCGTAACCCAAATCCGGAACCAGGTGACCATCAAGATAGGAAGATCCATGCGTCCCACCATCGTCCTCCTCAGCCCTCCGGAGGATCACCAACGGATCGTGACTCGACTTCAGCAAGTCGGGGTCTACAGCAAGGGAACACTCCTCGATCGACTCGACAGAGGAGAGTGCAGCTTCGGTGTGGACGCGTCCGAAGACGTCCTAGGTGAGTTTGACGAAGCGGAAGTGGACGAAGTCCGCCACAGGATCGGCGATTTTCAAGCGATCTTGATCGAATATTCCGGGGTATCCTGCATTCGCGACCTATTGGGCGAAATAATTCAGGGTGTCTCGGGATTGCTGGATACTAATTTCGGCGAAATGGTCGAATACGAAGAGGTTCTGGCGCGCTTTCGCCGTGAACCTCTTTGGGACTGGCGCTCCGCAGCATCTGAGTGATTGCCGCATGTCGATGCGGTGACTTGGGGGCGTTCTCGGTCCGCCCGGCGGTGGCGCCGGGCGGCACCAGCACGTAGGCGACGGGCACGCTGTCGTCGCCCGGGGCGGCGCGGCGGGTGTGGGCCAGGTGGCAGGTGCGGCCCACTTCGAGCAGGGCGGTCGTCTTGCCGGTGGTGGCGGGGCCGGTGACGATCAGGGACGGGCGGGCGGTGACGTGTTGGTGGCGGCCGAGGATCATCAGGGTGCGCACACTGCGTGAGAGGGTTTCGATGGCCGGGGTGCGCACGGTGACGAACTGCGAGTGGTAGGCCAGGCGTTCCTCCGGCGAGCGGGGTGCCTGGCCCGGCTGCGGGGGTGTGGGCGGTGCGGCGTGGGCGAACCGGGCGAAGGCGTCGAAGGTGGTGACTGCCCCTGCGGATGTCTCCTCGGCGGGGGGCGTGGTGTCGGGGCTTCTCACCAGTGTTCGGCCTCCTCGAAGGCGTCGTACAGCGCGAATCGGGCCGGTGGCGGGGAGTCTTCATCACCGGTTTGACTGCCGTCATCGTCATCGTCATCGTCATCGTCATCGTCATGGGCGCGGGCTTGGGCGGCGTCGAGACTGTCCTCGGTGTCCTGGGCGGGGTGCTGAGCCGGCGGTGTCCCCGGCGGGGAGTCCGACGGCTGGGGCGGGGTGGCAGCCGCTGCCGTGCTCCCGGTCAGGGGGCGGCTGCGGCGCAGGACCTGGTCGGCGGCCTCCGCGAGGGCGGCCTCGTGTGCCTCGCGGCCTGCGCGCCGGCCCAGGGCGGCGCGGATGTGACGCCAGACGGTCTCGCCCATCGGGGCGTGGACGTGGTCGCGATGGATCCACGGGACCTCGTGCAGGTGTCCGTCGGGCAGGCGGATGTAGATCTGCCGCACGTCGTGCGGGTTGAGGTGGACCTCCCACTTGCCGCCGGGGCCGGTGGGGGAGGGGCGGCCGCGGTGCTCATTGAGGCAGGTGTGGTCGTAGGTGCGGTGGTTGATGCGGATGCCGCGGCCGGTGATGGGGTGGAAGCGCACGGGGAGCAGTTCCAGGTAGTCGGCGCCGGCCAGCGGCAGCGGCACGTACCCGGACGCGCCCAGCAGCGCGCCCCACATCTCGTTCGGGGTGAGGGCCTTCTTCGGCAGGACTGGATGGCGCAGGCCCTCGTGGGGGCGGTGCTGCCAGCGGGCGGTGACCCACTCATCCAGCAGGTCCTGCAACTGGGCCACGGTGAACCGTGCTTCGTCCTCCACCGCCTCGCCGCGCTCCAGGATGTGGGAGCCGGTGTAGCCGGCGATGTGCTGGGCGACGAGCGTGTTGATACTGCCGAAGGTCCGCTCGACGGCGCGGGCCGCTGCGATCCACTCGGTGAGTTTCACGTCGTTGCCCGCAGCCGGTTTCAGCAGGGCGGCGAAGCCGCCCACCAGATCAGCGATTGCGGTCATCTCCGGACACCGAGAGCAGCCCGAAGAAGTCCGCGCTGTTGCTGGGCCTGTCGATCTCCGCGTGACCGTGGCCCTGGCCGTACTTGGGAGGCGGCGTGCCGCCGCCCTGCATGACACTGGGCGGCAGGGGCAGCAGGACGACGTCATAGCGCTTGTCGTGGATGGGCCCTGTCGGACCGCCCGCTTTCTGCCGCGCCTTGAGGACGTCCCCGGGGTCGGTGGGAGGCCAGGGCGATTGCAAAGTTCGTTGATCGTGCGTTGGCGCAGGTCAGTTGATTCCGAGGACGGCCAGTGGCCGCTCGTAGGGGCGGAGGGCTGTCGTGCGGAGTGCGGCGGCGATGTTGGTGTGGCCGGCGGTGCGGAGTTGGTTGATGGCGAAGCTGCGCAGGGTGGCCATGTTCTCCGGGCTGTGCCCGGTGCGGATCTTGGAGGCGTCCTCGCGGAAGGCGGTGTCCCTGACGAAGTGGAGCCTGTTTTCGATCACCCAGTGCGCTCTCAAGATCTTCGCGATGCGTTCCGGGGATGCCTGTCGGCTGGTTAGGTCGGTGATGACGTAGACGGTCTCGCGGCTCTGCTTTCCGGTCTTGGTGTCGGTGCGGTGGCGTACGACCTTGGCGACCTGGGCGGCGTGGGGGAAGTCGACGCCGAGGTCGGTGACGGTCAGGGCCTGCACGACCCGGGTCTCCTTGCGGCCGTGGCCGGTGGTGCGGTCGTAGAACTTCGCCGTTGCCTTTTCCCAGGGCAGGGTGCTCAGCTGGGTGTAGAGGTTCTTCTGGTTGCGTTTCACGGTGAAGGCGTAGTGGGCCTTCTTCGTTTCGACGAGGAAGCGGGCGTGGCCGCGCTGGGTGTGCAGCGCGTCGCCGGCATCCTCGGCGCCGCCGCGCACCCGACCGCGGCCTGGGTGGCGCAGGCGGCGAAGAACCTCGTCATGGACCTGGAGGACGCGGGCTGCCGGGCC
>NZ_JBIARC010000186.1:0-4601 GCF_042889625.1 Streptomyces sp. NPDC002573
CAGCTTGTTTGTGGGGTTTTGGGTTACCAATTCCCCCGCCACAATCATCTCCCCGCCCCCCCACCCCCCCCCACCCCGCGGGGGGGGGGGGGGCCCGGCCCCCCCGGCCCCCCCCCCCCCGCCGCGGTTCAGCCGGATCAGTCCGCGTCAGCCTTACCGGCGGCTCATGCGGTCCCGTGGTGCAAGTAAGCGCGGTTCACGGTCTGCTGGACGCTGTTGCCGGCGGCGTCCGTGGCGGTGACCCGCAGCGTCACGTAGGCATCGCCGTGTACGCTCGACGGCCGCGTCACGGTGGCGGTGAACTGTCCGTCGGCGCCGTGACGCGCGGTGCGCGCGGTGGTCCAGCTCTTCCCGTCGTCGTACGACGCCTCGACCTTCAGCGTCACCCCGCGGGGCGTTGCCATGCCATCCTGCATGCGGACGGTCAGGCCGAGGGCGTGCGTGCGCGCCGGACCGACCGCGTTCTGCGCGTCGACCGGTACGTCGTAGTCGAGCTGGAGCAGCGGCAGCAGGCTCGTGTCGGCCGCGGTGTCCGAGTGGAACGTCCACGCCGTGTGCGTGCCGGTGCCGAAGCGCCAGTCGTCCGAGGTGCGGGCGGTCGTCAGGTCCAGCCGGTACTCGGCGTCGCCCGCGGGCACCTCGAAGTTGCCCCACGCGCCGTTGTCGGACGTGGCGATCTGCTCGCCGTTCCGGTACAGCACCGCCTTGGCCGTGTCGTTCACGGAAGCCGTGCCGACGCCGCCGCCGATTCCGCCGAAGGGGTCGCTCTCCGCGAACGACCAGTGGTCGGCGCCGGAGTCGTTGAATTCCGGAACGTAGACCGACAGGGTGTCGCCGTGGCGCACCGATGGGAGGCCCTTACCGTGCGGGATCGACGGGCGGACCACTGCTCCGAACCACCGCTCCGTGGCGCGCCGGCCGGGCTGGTAGGTGTGCGGCGCGTCGTGCATGCCGGCCCCCAGCGGGAAGTCGGGGTCGAAGACGACGTTGTGGTGCACGACATGCTGCCACAGCGTGTCTCCGGCGCTCACGTACTCGACACGTTCCTGTCCCACCGGAACGTAGCGGCTGTACTGGTCCCACGCGGTGTCCTGGAACGGGCGCCACGCGAAACGCTGCTCGCTCTCCCAGCCCGTTGTACCGGTGCGGGTGTACGTGCTGTGGACCTCCGCGCTGTTCCGGTCCGAGACGGTGTAGACCACCTGCTTGGGAATGGAGCCCTTCGACACCTGCATCACGTCGTACAGGTACGGGCTGCGGACCGTGCCGGAGAACTCCACCGTCGTGGCGCCCTTCGCCATGCGGTCCAGCAGAGCCGTCCCGATCTTGAAAGAGGTCTGCATGGTGGGCAGGGCCATCCGGTCACCGTTCGGCTGCCACCGGGTCCAGTCGGAGAAGCCCTCGGGCTGCACCAGAAGCACCGCCTTGGCGCCCGCGGCCGCCGCGGTCTGCGCGAGAGCCCGTCGGTCGAACCAGGCGGAGTTGTCGTCCCGTACGACGGCCAGCTTGCCGCGCGCCCCGCGGAAGTCGGGCGCCGCCGCCAGGCCGGCGGCCACAGCGGTCAGCCGCGCGCCCTGGTCCCCGAAGACCGGGGAAGTCGCCTGGTAGTACGGCGCGAACTGCTGCGCGCTGCCCGAGACCCTGGCCCGCAGTTGCGGGGCCGTCATCTGCCAGCGGGAGGAGAACTCGAAGGAACCGTCGGTGACCGGAGCCGTGGGGCTGACGTAGAGCCGCTTGACGGTGTCGAAGAACATGGCGCCCTGGAGCAGGCTCTGACCGTCGATCTGACGGTAGAAGTTGGTGCTGAGAACGCCGTGCTGCTCGGCGGGGCGCGGCGTGCGGATCTTCACCTCGGTGGCATCGGCGGCGTTCAGCGTCACCGTCATGTCCTTGGTGACCTTCACCTCGGGGTCGACGATCTGGCCGGCCTCTTCGCCGTCATCGGTCCGGTCGTAGAAACCGGAGTTGATGTTGTACGTGCCCTCTTCCACGACGGCGACTCCCGCGTTGCGGTCCGTGTAGCCCACGAACCCGTCGGAGCCCCAGATGGTCGGCAGTGAGCCGGGCACGACCTGGCCGTTGCGGTCACGGTAGACCACGGTCAGCCGGTGTGTGGGGGCGTGCACCACGAGGGAGACGGTGGTGTGGGCGAGCACGGTGCCGTCGGCGGACTTCGCGGTGACGTATCCGTAGAACTTGCCGCGGACCGCGTGGGTCGCGTCGGTGTGCAGCGGCACGTCGGCGGTGGCACCGGGGGCCAGTTGCACGGTGCTGGAGTCGAGGCTGACCACCCCGTCGGGGATCGCGTGCCCGGTCTCGGTGGCCATGTTGACGGCCAGGGAGAGGGTGAGCGGGTGATCGCTGGTGTTGGTGTAGTGAAGGGTGGTCGCCCGCGGCTGTCCCTGCGTGCCACCGGTGGTCAGCGGGGCGAGGGTGACCGAGCCGGTGGCCGTGACCGGGCCCATGGCCGCGGCCACGTCGATGCGGCCGCCGCCCTGCTCGGTCACCTTTGTGCCGGGCACCGTGTGCGCGGTGCTGATCAGGCTGTCCTTGAGCTGCTGGGCGCTCCAGTCCGGGTGCTGCTGGGCCAGCAGTGCGGCGGCGCCGGCGACGTGCGGGGTGGCCATGGAGGTCCCGGACAGCGCCACGTAGTTGGCGTCGATCGGGTCGCCCAGGGTGGTGCCGGCCGCGCGGGCGGCGACGATGCCCACGCCGGGGGCGGTCACGTCGGGCTTGACCGCGTCGTCGCCGAAGCGCGGGCCGCGGCTGGAGAAGGAGGCCAGGGAGTCGTCACGGTCGACGGCGCCGACGGTCAGCGCGGCATCGGCTGCGCCCGGGGTGCCGACGGTGTACTGGCCGGGGCCCGAGTTGCCCGCCGCGACGACGAAGAGCGTGCCGGTGGAGGCGGTCAGGTTGTCGACCGCCTGGCTGAGCGGGTCGGTGCCGTCGGTCTGCTCGTCCGCCCCGAGGCTCATGTTGACGACCTTGGCGTGCTCGGCGGTCGCCCACTCCATGCCGGCGATGATGCCGGACTCGTCGCCGTAGCCGTTGTCGTCCAGCACCTTGCCGATCAGCAGGTCGGCCTTGGGCGCGACACCGCGTCGGGTGCCGCCCGACGCGGCACCGGTTCCGCCGACGATCGAGGCGACATGCGTGCCGTGGCCGAAGTGGTCGCCGGTGTTCCCACTGCCGGAGAAGTCCTTGGCCTCCGCGATGCGGCCGGCGAGGTCGGGGTGGCTGGCATCGACACCGGTGTCCAGCACGGCCACCTTGACGCCCTGGCCTTCGTAGCCGGCCTTCCAGGCGGTGGGGGCGTTGATCTGTGCGGTGCTCCGGTCCAGCAGGGCCTTCACCTTGCCGTCCAGCGAGATGCGCGGGGTGACCGTGGTGCGGGCGGTGTCCGAGGCTCCACCGGGGTTGAGCGTCTTCCAGAACTTCCCCAGGTCGTGGCCGGAAACCCGCACCGACCGCGCGTGGATGCTGTCCAGTCGGCGGGAGGGCGTCGCCGCCGTGTTGAGCGCCACCAGTCGGTCGGCAGTGACCGAGGCTGTCTTCGCTGCCTGTGCGGTGACCTTGGCCCCCTCCCGTGACGGTTCCGGCTGAGAGGAGACGATCAACGGCAGTGCGGAGGTGTGCGCCTCGTCGTAGCCCTCGGCGATCAGTGCCGTCACATTGAACAGCCGGCGGTCCAAGGTGCCGGACGACACCAGCGCCTGGGCGTCGAACGGCATCACGGTCAGCTGCTTGTCGTCCCCCTCCAGCGTCTGGAAGGGGATGTGCTCCCGCCCGGGTCCGGGCTGCACCGACGCGGTGTGCCGTCCACCGGGCAGCGTCGTAACGGTCACCTGGTCACCGGTCACCAGTCGTACGGTCGCGGAGGCGGCCCCCGATACGGCAGCGGGATGAGCGGGGGTCCCGGTGGCTGCCGACTGCCCCGCGAACGCGGCTGGCACGGCTCCGGCGACCAGCAACAATCCCGTTGATATAGCCGCCGTTGGGCGGATTCTAGACATCAGTGAGACACCTCTCGTACAGCTGGAGGGGCAAAAGCTGTGCGAAAGCATCCGTTGATGAAGCTGAACCTGTCACTGACCTCGGGTGTCGCAACTGCGACATGTGCCAACTGCGACACCTGCCGCCTCCGCGCCGCCACCGCACAGCCAGTACGGCGGGGATTGCCGCGAATTGGGCGCGTTCCTATCTCGGAGGGGCCACGTGGGAGACCCATACCGCTGCGCCCCCTGCGGAACGACGTCCCCGAAGCACCGGAAGAGCTGGTCCTCTACCTGCTACGCAAGCGCCCGGGCTGCGGCGCCCAGTGGCGCTGCAGCGGACGTGGATCGTAGTCGTCCCCGGACGGCCCGCTCACAGCCATCCGCGGCGTGCGGCCTGCCAGGCGAGTTGCATGCGGGTTGCTGCGCCGGCGCGTTCCATCATGCTCTGAATGCGGCGTTGGACGGTGCGCCGGCTCAGCCCGAGCTGTGAGGCGATCGCTTTGTCGGCGATTCCGGCCACCAGCAGGGACAACAGCTTGCGGTCGGTGGGGGAGAGTGCATCGGACGGCCCGGCTCCGTCCGTCCCTGAGATGGCGCCGTCGTCGT
>NZ_JBIARC010000187.1:0-4556 GCF_042889625.1 Streptomyces sp. NPDC002573
CGCTACGACAAGCTCGCGGTCCGCTACGAGGCGACCGTCCTCGTCGCAGCCATCAACGAGTGGCTGTGACCAGCACATTCGATACACGCCCTAGTAGGACTCCGTAGGTCTGTGTGTCGACCTTGGGCCCCTATGAGGCCGCGCGCCACATCCCCGGCGTGAGCGGGCACGAGCTGCGTTGGCCGCGAACCGGCACTTCTCCATCCCGACGCTGAACGAGGCGATCGCCGACCTGGTCAACGCGCATGCCCGCGTGGACATCTCGCAGGCGTGGGGCGACGGCTCCGCGGTCGCCGCCGACGGCACCCACATGGACACGTACCTCAACAACCTGCTGACCGAGACGTCCGTGCGCTACGGCAAGCCGGGCGGCATCGCTTACCACCACATCTCGGACACCTATATCGCGCTGTTCACGCACTTCATCCCGTGCGGGGTGGGGGAGGCCGTCTACATCATCGAGGGCCTGCTCATGAACACGTCCGAGGTGAAGCCGACCACGGTGCACGCGGATAGCCAGGGCCAGCCGTTCCCTGTCTTCGCGCTCGCCCACTTGCTGGGCTTCGACCTGATGCCCAGGATCAGGAACTGGAAGGACCTGACCTTCTACCGGCCCACGAAGCGGACCGAGTACGTGCACATCGACGCCCTGTTCGGGGAGCCGGGCCGCAACGTCATCGACTTCGACCTGATCGAGTCCCAGTACCGGCATCTGATGCGGGTGGCCGTCTCCGTGCGCGAGAGCGCCATCTCCTCCACCCTGCTGCTGCGGCGCCTGCGTGCCGGCTCGCGCAAGAACGCCACCTACATCGCGTTCCGCGAGGTCGGCCGCGTCATCCGCACCGTCCAGCTGCTGCGCTACCTCTCGGACGCCCCGGTGCGCCGGCGGGTGACCGCCGCGACGAACAAGGTCGAGGCATTCAACGGCTTCTCGCAGTGGATCGGCTTCGGCAACGGCGGCGTCATCACCGACAACGACCCCGTTGAGCAGGAGAAGACCGCGAAATTCAACGCTCTGCTCGCGAAAGCGGTGATCTTCCATAGCGCCCTGGACATCGCCGAGATCGTCCGCCAGTTGCTGGAGGAGGGCTGGGAGATCGATCCAGAGGATTTGGCCCACATCTCCCCGTACCTGACCGAGCACATCCGCCGCTTCGGCGAGTACAGCACTCATGAACTCGGCATCCAGCCGGAGGCGTACGACCCCAAGCTCGACGTCGACTTCACCCAGCTCCGCGAACAGGAACCGGCCGCCTCCGGCTTCGGCACGGCTGCCTGAGCGCCGAAGGACCCACACCAGGCCCACTGAACAGCACGGTCGCTGTACCAGCATCGATGCCACCGACCTCGCGCAGGACGAGGGCCAAGGCACCTTGCTCGCGCTCGCGTGCAGCCTGCACGCTCTCGACGAGGTCTCCAAGAACGTCACGCCGCCTCCGACGGTTGCCCGGATCACGGCGCCAACCGCGTGATCGCCTACGGCAAGGGCGGAGAGATAGCCTCGAACCGGCGCGACGATAAGGAGATGCTTGTCCTGTTCGTGAGCATCCTCCAGTGCCTGATGCGCGTCCTGAGCCCCCAGGGCGAGGCGGGAACCGGCCGCAGGCCAAGCAGGGCGACCCCTACGTGGCCTGCGGCCCGCCGCGTCGGCCAACGCGGTGCTCAGTCCAGAGAGACCGCCTCGTTCAGCACTACTTTTCGTTCCAGGCCTTATGCACGAACTCGAGGCGGTTGCCGTCGAAGTCGGCGACGTTGGCGGCGTAGTAGCCGGGGGCGAAGTAGGTCCGGTCCGCCGGTGCGCCCTCGTCGATGCCGCCGGCCGTGATCGCGGCGGCGTAAGCGGCGTTAACGGCGTCGTTGCTGTCGCACACGATGCCGACGTACAAGCCCGTCTCGCCCGGCTTGCGCTGGCGCAGCCAGATGCTCGATCCGAGGCCGCCGGCCACGTAGGTGGCGTCGCCGATGCCAAGGAGGTCTGGGACACCCTCGGGGGCGGACGAGGCGTCGAAGCTCCCGAACTCTCTCCAGCCGAGGGACCCAAGAGCGGCGAGGTAGAAGTCCCGCGACTTCTCGATGTCCGATACGGAGATGTAGACGTGGTCGATCATTTCTAGGCTTCTTTCCAGGCTGCGGCGTTCTTATGGGCAAAGTCGCGGAACGTGCGCGACGGTGTACCGGTGACCTGCTCGACCGTGCCGTTGGGACGGGACCCGTTGCCGGACGCCACCGTCTCGGTGAGCTGCCGGAGCAGGGCGCCGAACTCGGCTGGGAATCCCTTCGCGATCGCGCCGGCAATCCAGACCTCGCGGTCCAGCTCGTGATGCACGATGGTCTGACCGGTCGCCTCGCTGATGATGGAGGCAGCCTCGGAGACGGTCAGCGACTGCGGGCCGGTCAAGCTGTACGCCGCGCCCGCGTGCGAGGCGGGGTCGGCGAGCGTGGTCGCGGCCACGGCCGCGATGTCATCGGCGTCGATGAACGCCTCGGATCCGTCGCCGGTGGGCACCAAGATCGCGCCGTTGATCGGCTTGCAGAAGGCCTCGCTGAAGTTCTGCATGAACCACGCAGGACGCAGGATGGTGTGACCCAGCCGCTGGCGACCCAGCAGGTCGAGTTCAACGCTGCGGGTTGAGACCTCAGCCGGAGCGCGCTCCATCCCGTAGGCGCTCAGGAACGTCACGTGCTGCACCGCGGCGGCCTCGGCCTCGTCGAGGAACACCGAGACGTCCTCGGCAAAGTCGAGCCGGTCGACCGGGCCGACCAGGTAGACGCGATCGACCCCCTTGAGCGCGGGGGCGTAGGTGTCGCGGTCGCTCCAGTCGAAGGCGACGTCGGCACTGGACCGTGCGGCCCTGCGGACCGACACCCCTCGGCTTATGAGGTCCGCGGCCACGCGAGAGCCGGTCTTGCCAGTCGCGCCCAGGACAAGAACTGTTGAAGTTTGCTCACTCATGCATCCAGCCTATGGCGGAGAATGAGCTATGCAATGCTTATTGCACTCAAAATGCAACGTGATACGCTCACTCTGTGGACATATTGCACGACTATCTCGTGAGGGCGCGCGCGGCCGGTGCGGTTTTCGCGCGCTCGGTCGTCCGTCCACCCTGGGGGCTGACGCTGCCCGGGTCCATCCAGCTGTCGCTCCACACCGTGGTGCGCGGCCATGCATGGGTGTGGCTCGACAATCCGGCCGAAGCCGAACGCCTACTGCCAGGTGACCTGGCGGTCGTCGTGGGTGGTCGCGATCATCACCTCGCAGATGAGCCGAGCCCGGACAGGTGCGTGACCCACGAGCAGTTCTGGGCGGCAGGCGCCGACGAGGATCCTGACGCTCCCCACGCCGCTGTCTTCTTGTGCGGCGCCTACCGACTTGCCGGCGACGTGGGCCAAAGCCTCATCCGGGCACTGCCTCCGATGCTGGTGATTCGGCCATCCGCACACGATCACTTGCACGGCGTGGTCTCCCTCATCTCAAGCGAACTCACGCAGTCGGCCCCTGGCCAGCAGACCGTGCTCGACCGACTGCTCGACGTACTGCTCGTCCTGGTCATGCGAGCCTCCTACCAGGACAGCTCCGACGCGCCGAGCTGGTACCGCGCCGCCCAGGACCCACGGCTGGGGCGAGCACTCCAAGCGATGCACGAACAGCCCGCACGTAGCTGGACCGTGCCGGAACTGGCCAACCTGAGTGCAATGTCGCGCCCGTCGTTCGCCCGCAACTTCGAACGTGCGCTCGGGCAGACGCCGATGCAGTACCTGACGGACTGGCGCTTGACCCTGGCCCGCGAATACCTGATGGCAGGCGAACTCACCTTGGAGCAGATCGCCCGCCGTACGGGATACAGCTCACCGAACGCCTTCGCTGCGACGTTCCGTCGCCACGTGGGAATACCACCCGGTCGTTGGCGACAGGAAGTATCTGGATGAGCTGAAGGCCTCTACCCGAGAGCCCTCGTCGATGAAGTCCACCACCCCCATCGGCACGTCCGCCGGCGTGGCCGAAAAGGTGCCGAGCATCCGCACGGTCCGATCCGGCAGGAACGAGGACACTCGAAGTGTCGGCAAACGATGGCACCCTCAAGTGATCAACGCACCACCCACGGGATGATCATGTGGTCGTGGAGGAACAGGTGCGTGACTACGGGTTTTCGCCAGCTCAGCAGGACGAGATCTGGAGACGCTGGCGTGAGGGGCAGTCGTTCAGCTTGATGGGACGGGCGCTCGGGGCGGACGTCTTCATAGTCGAGCGCTGGCTGACCTCAGAGGACTTCCAGGTGCACCTGGCCGGTTCGAACCAGCGGATCAGGGAGGCGACAGAGCCCCTCTGGGCCCCGCCCAGCGAGATCTGGCCGGTGGAGAGCGTCCCTTTCGGCGACCCAAGCAAGGGCGTGATCCAGTAGCGACCGGATGCCTGGGCCGTCACAGCAGCGTGTCGGTGCAATATCCGCGCGGGACCGCCCACACCTCGTACACGGCAATTCAGCGGTACCAGCCGCCTGCGCTTCAATCCTCCGTTACGACGTTCTCCAGTGGCTCTCCGGCGACGAAGCGGCCGA
>NZ_JBIARC010000188.1:0-4509 GCF_042889625.1 Streptomyces sp. NPDC002573
CCCGGCACCCCGCCACCCAGTCGGCAAGAAACAGCGCAAAGTGGACATGCCGCGACGCGGCGGAGCCGAGCAGCAGCCTTAAAGATCAAGCTAAGAACAACGTACTGCGAACAGCCCGTTCCGAGACCGATGAGTGATCAATCAACAAAACCGGGTTCGCGGCCTGTCCGTCTTCACGCCGTCCCAGCCCACAGACCGGCACGAGCGTCACCGAAGCTGTTCATGCGCGGCCCGGACGGTTCCCTAGTCCGCCTGCACCAGCTTCGCGATCACCGGGACCCGGTTCCCTGCCGGCGGGCAGGGAACATCGCCCGCCGGAACCGCACCGAACTGGTGCTACCCCGGCGCACGATTCGCTGCAGCTTCTGCCCCTCCTGGTCGGTCAACCTGCGGACGCGGACAGGCTGTGCCACCACACCCGCAACGGTCAGACCAACGAACGTCACCGCACATTCAACCGCGACGGCGGAAGGCGGTCGGGCCATCCATGGGCCGCCTGGCTGTGCCTGCGTGCAGGGCCGGGTCCCCGGTCAGGGCTTCAGCGCGGCACGGATGAGGGCGCGCAGTTCATCGTCTGTGACGGCCGCCATGTCGGTGGACCGCAGCCGAATGGTGGCCTTTCCGCTGATGAGCTCGGGATGGCGGAGTTGAAGCCACCATCGCGGTCCGTTCCCCACCCGTAGATCGAGACGCCGTGCTGCCAGACACCGATGTGCAGCCTGCGCTTTTCGACCCGGTAGGTGGGCATTCCGTGGGACAGCGCCACGCTCGCCTGCGGGAATTCCTCCAGGATCAGCCCGCTCACCCGGTCGAAGAGCGAACGGTGACCTGGCGCAATGGAGTCGACGTACTCCTGCACAGAGCCCATGCGACCCATTGTGGTCCTCCCGCGAACACCGCTGCTGCGGGCTCGGCCCTCGCGCCCGGCCGTCGAGGCTTCATGGCAGGGCAGGGCCGTGCCGCACCAGTGGACTGTTCCCGACCGTCAGGCGGTTGACCTGGGAAGATGGAGAACTGGGCCGGGAGTATCTAGGGTCAGCACGTGGCTTTCATCATGGTGTGTGAAGACGACGCGGCGGTCCGCGGTGTCCTCAAGCGCGCCCTGGAGCACGACGGCCACACCGTCTCCGTCGCCACCACGGCCGACAGCCTGCTGCGGCAGCTCGCACCAGCGCCCCATCTGGTCGTCCTGGATCTCGGGCTCCCGGACGCCGACGGCCGTGATGTCTGCCTGGCCCTGCGGGCTCGCGGCGTCGACGCGCCGGTGTTGATGCTCACCGCCTTGGACGGCCTGCATCACAAGGTGGGCGGCTTCGAGGCCGGCGCCGACGACTACATGACCAAGCCCTTCGACATCCCGGAACTGCTGGTCCGGGTCCGAGCCCTGCTGCGCCGGGCCACCGTGGCGCCCGCACCGCGCGAGGTCGTCCTCGATCCGGCGAAGCACGTGGTGACCTACGATGCGGTGAGCATGAGTCTGACCCCGACCGAGTTCCGGCTGCTGGGCCGCCTGATCGCCTCGCAGGGCGACGCGGTACGCCGCCGCGCCCTCATCGCCGCCGGCTGGCCGCACGGGGCGCAGGTCAGCGACAACACCCTCGACTCCTATGTGCGTCGGCTGCGGGCCAAGCTCGGTCCGCTGGGTGTGGCCGAGCGGCTGGCGACCGTCCGCGGCGTGGGCTACCGATGGCAGTGACGGGATTCCGTAAGCGAGTTGTCGCGCTCACCGTGCTGATCGCCACCGCCGTGGTCGCGATCCTGGTCGTGGTATCGCACGTGCTGCTGAGCCGGGTGACGGACGCCGACGCGCACGATCTGGCACGTACTCGCGCCGAGGCGGTCGCGGCGAACGTCACCGCCAAAGGCGGCCGCGTCGTTCTGACGGAGAACAGCAGCGAGGCGCTGGACGAGGTCGCCTGGGTGTATGCCGACGGCCGACTGATCGACGGAAACGTCCCGACGAGCCTGGTCGATCGCGTCGAGGAGCTCGCGGGCTCCGGGCGACCGCAGACCGCGACGGTCGGCGATTACCTCCTGTACGCGCGGCAGGTCCCGATCCACGGCCACCACGTCATGGTGATCGTCCGGGTGGACCTCACGCCCTACGAGACGTCCGAGCAGCGCAGCCTGACCTTGTCCCTGATACTGGGCGGCCTCACGATCCTCCTCGCCGGCGGTGTCGCACACCTCGTGGTACACCGCGCGCTGCGGGTCGTGCACGAGATGGCCGCCCTCGCCGACGACTGGGGCCATCACGAACCCGGGCGCCGCTTCAACCTCGGCGTCCCCCGCGACGAGTTCGGGGAACTGGGGCGGACCCTGGACCACCTCCTGGAGCGCGTAGACAACGCGCTGGCGGACGAGCGACGGCTCACCGACGAGATCGCCCACGAGCTGCGGACACCACTCACGGTCCTGCGGGCCGAGGCGCAGCTGGCGCAGCTGTCCGGCGAGCCGGTGCCGCCGGAGGCGGTGCTGAGCGAGGTCGACCGCCTCGATACGGCGATCACGACGCTTCTGCGCGCCGCGCGCGCACGGACGGACGAGGGGACCCGGTGCGACTTGCGCTCCGCCGCACGGCAGGCGATCGCGGGCCGCGCGGTCGAGGTCGCCTTCCCCGCGAAGGTCGAGGTCGCCGTGGCGGCCGACGTCGCCGTGTCGCTGCTGTCACCCTTGCTGGACAACGGCCTGCGGCATGCGAAGTCCCGTGTGTGGATCACCGCCCGCAACCAGGGCGAGGCCATCGTGGTCGATGTCCTTGACGACGGCCCCGGATTCGATCCCGCGGAGGTCGACCGGGTCTTCGAAGCGGGTGTGACCGGCGGCGACGGGTACGGGCTGGGGCTCCCAGTGGTCCGGCGCATCGCCGCCTCGGCCGGTGCGGAGGTCCGCGCGATCGCGGACGGCCGCGGTCACGTCGAGGTGACACTCCCGGCCCCCCGTGCAACCGCGTAGTCAGGTTACGTGCAGATTCCCCGCGTAAACCTCCCCGCATGACAACGACAACGGAAGCACGCACGCGCAGCGGGCGGCTCATGCTTAACAAGGTTCCCGAAGTCACCATCTGGTTCTGGGTGATCAAGATCCTGTGCACGACCGTCGGTGAGAGCTTCGCCGACTGGATCAACATGAAGCTGGGCGTCGGCCTGGTGAACACGGCCTGGATCTTCACCGCGGTGTTCGTGGTGGTCCTGGCCGTCCAGATGCGGCTGAAGCGGTACGTTCCGTTCCCCTACTGGCTGACCGTGGTCGTTGTCAGCGTCACGGGCACCCTGTACACCGACATCCTGACCGACCAGCTCAACGTGCCGCTGTGGATCAGTTCTGCGGTCTTCTCGGTACTGCTCGCGATGGTCTTCGGCGTGTGGTGGCTGCGTGAGCGCACGCTGTCGATCCACTCGGTCACGACGCTGCCGCGGGAGTCGTTCTACTGGCTCGCCGTTCTCGTCACCTTCGCGCTCGGCACCGCGACCGGCGACTGGACCCTCGAGCTCACCGGCTGGAGCCCGGGCCTCTCGGTCCTGCTGCCGCTCGGCCTCATCGCGGCGATCACGGCGCTGTGGAAGTTCGGCGCCAACCCGGTACTGTCCTTCTGGCTCGCCTACATCCTGACCCGCCCGCTCGGCGCGAACATCGGCGACTGGCTCGCCTCCCCCAAGGTCGCCCAGAACCCGGGCGACCCCACCGGTCTCGACCTGGGCACGTTCACCACCAGCCTGATCTTCCTGGGCCTGATCCTGGCGACGGTGGTCTACCTGACGGTGACGCGCTCGGACGTGACCGAGACCCACGAGGCGACCCACGCCGCACCTGCCACCAGCAACCCGCGCAAGGAGCGCACCGCGCTGGCCGGCTTCGGACTGCTCGCCGTCGCAACCGCTGGCCTGCTGGTCTGGGCCCACGGCCAGCCGCACGTCGGCCCGGCGCCAGAGACCGACAACACCTCCGCCGTCCAGATGGCTCCCGGCCAGGCGGTGAAGAAGTTCCCGCCCGCCAAGGTCGACGCACTGAAGACCCTCGCCTCCACCTCGCTCAAAGACGCACGCTCGGGCAACGCGACCGGGGCCCACACGGCCGCCCAGAAGCTGCGTGACCTGTGGGACGCCGACCAGGACTCGCTGCAGCCGCTGGACCAGACCGGCTGGACCTCCATCGACGCCCAGATGGACAAGGTGCTCAAGACCTTCGGCATCGATCACTCGAACCCGCCGATGTCGCCTGCCCAGCAGGAGAAGGAACTGAACGCCCTCCTGACGGACATGGGCTGACAGACCGCACAGCACCCGCCCGGCCCACCCGGCCGGGCGGGCTCAGTGTGCCGCAGAATCCCATGGGACTGGCGCTGACCAGGGCCAGTCAACTCTTCGTCCAGGCCAACCGCTCTAGACTAGGGCCTGTTCGAGGTTCGGATCATCAGTTTCGGGTTCTGCCGGTGCAGGGCGGCTGGGTCTGGTAGTTGTCGAGGGTGGCGCGTGGTGATCTCTCGGATGCCGAGTGGGAGTTGGTCGA
>NZ_JBIARC010000189.1:0-4403 GCF_042889625.1 Streptomyces sp. NPDC002573
CGCAGCGGGTCGTTCTTCCCGTCTCTGCTGGAACGCCGGCGCAGGATCGACCGGGCGCTGTTCGCCGTGGTGATGGAGGCATACGTGCACGGTGTGTCGACCCGCTCGGTCGATGACCTGGTCAAAGCACTCGGTGCGGACAGCGGCATCTCCAAGTCCGAGGTCTCCCGCATCTGCGGTGGCCTGGACGAGGAACTGACCGCGTTCAAGGAACGGCCGCTGGACCACACCGTCTTCCCCTACGTCTTCCTGGACGCCACCTACTGCAAGGCGAGGGTGAATCACCGGATCGCCTCCCAGGCCGTGGTCATCGCCACCGGGATCTCCGCCACCGGACACCGCGAGATCCTCGGGCTGATGGTCGGCGACAGTGAGTCGAAGCCGTTTTGGACGAAGTTCCTGCGCTCGCTGCGGGCCCGTGGCCTGGAGAACGTCCAGCTGGTCATCTCCGACAGCCACAGCGGGCTGGTGGCCGCGATCCGCACCGTCTTCCTCGGCGCGGCCTGGCAAAGGTGCCGGGTTCACTGGGGCCGTAGAGAAACAAGGTGTCGCTTCCGTCTGCTGGCGTCGTTGATCTGGTATGGCGTTTCCGGAGGGGGTGCGCAGCCAACTCGCTGTGCGATTCGAGGTGTTGCTGCCGCTTCTGAACGAGCGGCAGCGACGGTTGATGTGTGCGACGGAGGCCCGGCTGCTCGGGCATGGCGGGATCCGGGCCGTCGCCCGTGCCGCCAAGGTGAGTGAGACGACGGTCCGCCGAGGCGTCGTCGAGCTGGAGTCCGGCGAGCTCGAGCTTTCCGAAGGGCGGGTACGTAGGCCAGGCGGGGGACGCAAGCGTGCTGAGGAGGTCGATTCCGGGGTGCTGCCCGCGCTGATGGCGCTGGTGGAGCCGGACGAGCGAGGCGATCCGATGTCGCCGCTGCGCTGGACGACGAAATCGCTGCGGAGTCTGGCCCAGGAATTGACCCGCCAGGGTCACCCCGTCTCGGCGATGACGGTGGGCCGGCTGCTGAAGGAGAACGGGTTCAGCCTGCAGGCCCAGGCCAAGACGCTGGAGGGCAAGCAACACCCGGACCGAGATGCCCAGTTCCGATACATCAACGAGCAGGTCAAGCAGCTTCAGGCTGACGGCGAGCCGGTGATCAGCGTGGACACGAAGAAGAAGGAGATGCTCGGCCAGCTGCCGAACGTGGGCCGTCAGTGGCGGCCGAAGGGCGACCCGGTCCAGGTGGAGGACCACAGCTTCTTCACCGGTCCGAAGGGCGATGCGGCCATCCCCTACGGCATCTACGACCTGACCGCCGATACCGGCTGGGTCAACGTCGGTGTCGACCACGACACCTCCGCCTTTGCGGTCGCCTCCATCCGTCGCTGGTGGCAGGCCCGCGGGCACCATGACTACCCGCACGCCACCCGCCTGCTGATCACTGCGGACGCGGGTGGCTCCAACAGTTACCGCTACCGGGTCTGGAAGTCCGAACTGGCCGCCTTCGCGGCCGAGACGGGCCTGGCCGTCACGGTGTGTCACTTTCCTCCCGGCACACAATGCCGTTGCTTGAGTTAGTGAACTATCGCCGGTCGCAGCGTGATGACCTTGGGTGCGACGCGCCTGGTCGGCTGCCGGTCGCGGGTGTTGATCCGGTAGGAGAGCTTCGAGGAGTACTTCGAGTCCGGCCGCTTGAGGTGCCGGTCTGCCTCGCGCAGGCGCCTGGCGCCGTTGTCGAGCTTCCGGTGGACCTTTGCCGCCAGTTCGGCCAGGAACTTCTTGATCTTCTTGGGTGTGTCGGCGCACTGGCGAATCACGCTGCGCCGGGTGTGCTTGAGGACTTTGACGAACGAGACCCGGTCCGGATCGATGCCGTTGTCGTCGGCCAGCGACATGATGACCCGTGTGAGGCAGTGGTGCACCACCAGGTGCGCCCAGACCTCCTGCCGCACCAGATCCGGGTCCCCCGAGCGCAGGACCTCGGCGGGCCCGCGCTGGAAGGTTTTGATCTGCCGGAATGCCGATTCCGCCTCCCACCTGGCGTGATAGAGCCGGGCCAGCTCTGCCGCCGGATACGCGTCCGGGTCCAGCAGATCCGTCAGCAGCCTGACCACCTCGCCGTCGTCGACGCGGTACTCGACCACCCGCACCGTCACCCCGCCCGGGTGCGAGGCCCGCTGGCCCGCTAGGCTCATCCTCGCCAGGTAGGTACCGTCGGGCAGGTGCTGCACCGGACGACTCGCAACGCAGGAGCGCGCCCGCAGCAGCAGGTGCGCGTCGGCGGCGGTGTAGGCCTTCCACAGATCCACTCCGGGGAAGCCCCGGTCCATGATCACGAGTATCCCGGCGGCCGAGACGGCCATGGCGACAGCCAGGTCGCGTTCGCCGCCGTTGAAGCCTCCTACCGCCGCGTCGATCTGGGCGTGCGTGCCGCACTCGGTCAGCGTGACCACTCTCACCTGGGGAAACCCCGCGGGCAGGCCGTTCTTGGTCGGACCGCCGAACGCGGCCCGGTTGGTCTTCGTGTCCGGCGCGTCCAGTACGAACCCGTCCACTGCGGCCAGCCTCATCCCCCGGTAGAGGGAGGCCTCCAGGCAGACCGGCGCCAACGGGCCGGTCAGCTCACGGAACAAGGTCTCCAGAACCAGCGGCCCCAAGCGCGTGCGTGCCCGCGCGAACGAGGACTTGTTCGGAACGCTGGCGCTCAACTCCGGGATACTGCCGACCAGTTGCTCAGCGACATCGTCATATGAGTCTTGCTGGAACAGCGCCAGGGCGAGGGTGTAGTAGACCATGAACCCGGCCGGCAGTGCGCCGGGCTTCTTGTCCCGGACCCCGCACTTGCCCAGCACCGCGGCGACCAGTTCCGGAGTCACCCACCGGGTCACCACACCCAGCCGCACCCGATCAGACAACCCCACCCAAGGATGCATGCCAGGCCCAACGACCGCCCTGCTCCAATGTCACGAACTGTTTGACAGGCTCAAGCAACGGCATTGTCCCGGCACATCGAAATGGAACAAGGTCGAGCACCGCTTGTTCTCCCATATCGCCATGAACTGGCGCGGCCGCCCGCTGACCAGCCACGAAGTGGTCGTCAAGACCATCGCCGCGACGCGGACCCGCACCGGGCTACAGGTCGAAGCGGAACTTGACCCGGGCTCGTATCCCACAGGCACTACGGTCAGCAAGGCGTACCTGGACTCGCTCCCGATCGAGCAGCACCAAGAGCGTGGAACCTGGAACTACACCATCCACCCCGACGGCCCGGCCCCCAGCGAGCACGAAGCGGTTCGCAGGCCCGGGGAAACGGCCCGCACCCAGTTCCTGGAGATGCTGGCCGACCCGCTGCTGACCGGGATGACGCGGGAAGAGCTGGCCGCGCTGAGCGACCGGCTGGCTCCCGCGCAGGCCGCACAGCGGGAGGAACGCTGCTACCAGCACCGCGGCGGACAACGGCGCAAGGCACCCGGCGACCATGGCCGCCCCCTGCTGACCGGCCCCGACAAGGTGCTGATCACCGTGCTCTACCTGCGGCAGGTCTGTTCCCAGAAGGTCTTGTACGACATGCTCGCCCTCAGCGACCGCACCATCAGCAAGGCCATCGGCGACACACGACGGCTGCTGGACGACACCGGCACCGCTGTCGGTCTCTCCGCAGTCCGGTTCACCAAGCCGGACCACCTGGTGGCGTTCCTACGCACCGGAATGTCACCCCCCGAAGTCCGGCCCGCGCTCCCGGAACAGCTCTGCGACCCGGCACTGACCGGCATGAGCCGCGCTGACCTCCACGCCCTGATCGACCGGCTCTCGAAACGGCAGGCCGCGCTGGTCGAACGACGGCGCTTCACGCAGCGCGGCGGGCACCGCCAGCCCGGAACCCGCGCCGGGGTGTTCCGACAAAAGATCACCGACGCCGAGCGCGTCCTGGCCACCGTGCTCATGGACCGAAAGGTCTGCACCGGAGGAGTCCTCACCGAGCTTTTTCAGATCACCAGAGGCACTCTCACGAACGCCTTCCGCGACGTCCGCCCTCTGCTGGAAGAGGACGGAATCACCTTCCCGCCGGCATCGGTGACGCACCGCACTGTCGAGGCCCTCCTCGCCAGCACTGCCACGAAAGCCAACACGCCGACAGAACCAGCAACTTGATTACGTACAGGTTCACTTCGTCCGGGACGTGTTCTCGGTGATCGAGAGGGGCTCCGGGGAGATGGTCGCCGCCACCATCCGCACCATCTTCGCGCAGACCACCGGCGAGCAGGTCCGCACCCAGCTGAACGTGGTCGCCGACATGCTCGGACGGCAGTTCCCGCAGGTCAAGACGATGCTGCTGGACGCGGCGACGGACATCACCGCGTTCGCCGACTTCCCGCCGGCGCACTGGAAGAAGATCTGGTCGACCAACCCGCTGGAACGG
>NZ_JBIARC010000190.1:0-4368 GCF_042889625.1 Streptomyces sp. NPDC002573
TGGCGTCCTGCCTCGTCAGGTGGCGGCGCCGGCGGCGGGTGATCCCGCGGATGTCGCGCTCACGCATGATCCGCTCGACCCTCTTCCGGTTGATGCCGTGGCCCCTGCGCCGCAGCTCGGCGTGCACCCGCGGAACACCATACGCGCCACGAGAAGCGGCGTGGATCTCACGAATGCAACCGGCCAACTCGTCATCGGCGCACTGCCGTTCGGCGACGGCCGGCCGCGCGGCGAGCCACGAGTAGTAGGTGGAGCGGTTGACGCCCAGGACTCGACACAGCCGCGCGACGCTGTAGCCATCGGGGTTCGCCTCGGTGACCTTCTCCGCATCGATGAAGAGACACAAAGTGCCTACTTCACGATCTCCTTCGCGAAGAAGGCCGCGGCTGAGATATGAATCCACGTCACGACGACGTGTCTGGGACCACGGTCACACTGACACCCAGATCCTCCAGTTGGGAGATCAGCCGTTGGGTTCGGCGCTCTGGGGAGTATCGCCGGGCGATCCAGTCAGGCCCCAGCTCCCGGTAGGGCACCCGGTCGTGGACGATGTGCCAGTAAGCGACGATGATGTCGTGCCGAGTCGCGCCGATCGCCTTGAACCGCCCCGCGCGGCCCTTGATCTGGGCGTGGTGTGCGGCCAGATAAGTGCCGCGGGTGCGGGCGGCTCCCCAGGCGGCCTCGGTCAGCGCCTGTTTGAGCCAACGCGAACCGGGACGGGTATGTCCTGAGCGGCGCTTGCCACCGGAAGCGTTGTTGCCGGGGCAGATACCCGCCCAGGAAGCGAGGTGGGCCGACGTGGGGAAGACCTCCATGTCCAGTCCGATCTCGGCGATGCTCGCCGCGGCCCACGAGCCGCTCAGCGCCATCAGAATGCGGCGCGTTCACGCACGTCGGCGGCCACTGCGAGGCAGCGGCACACGAACGGGATTGCGTGCTGCTGAGCGGCTTCGCTTGCGACAGTCCAGCCCCTGACCGGGTGGTTCGACAGCTCGTCATGCTCGTTCGGGCAGGACTGCCGCAGGCGTCATCCAAGGCGCCCTTCGCGTTCCCGGAATCGACGCCGCTTTTCTGGATGGCAAAGGGGCTGTCGACGGAACTGGGGAGGGCGCCTCGGACCGTCTCGTCCAGGCCATGGTGCCGCAGCTCGCGGTGGTGCTCGGATTCGCCGCCTTTCTCGTCGCGCTTGTGATCCAGTTCCGCCAGGCTCGCTACCGGGCCGTGGACGTACTGGTTCGCCGTCGCCATGGTCGGCATCTTCGGGACGATGGCAGCCGACGTGATGCACGTGGCCCTCGGCGTGCCCTACACCCTCTCCAGCGTGCTGTACGCGGTGCTGCTGCTGGCTGTGTTCTGGCTGTGGCGGCGCACCGAGGGCACCCTGTCGATTCACACCATCGACTCTCCCCGCCGTGAGGCGTTCTACTGGGCGACCGTCGTCGCCACCTTCGCCATGGGCACGGCGCTGGGTGACTTCACCGCGTAACCCTGCGCCTGGGACTTCACCTCTGCGGCCGTTTTCGCGGTGCTGATGCTCATTCCCGCGGTGCCGTACCGCTGGTTGCGTTGGAATCCGATGTTCTGCTTCTGGGCCGCCTACGTGATCACCCGTCCGCTCGGCGCGTCGATCGCCGACGGCCTGGGCAGGCCTCGCTCCGTCGGAGGCCTCGGCCTCGGCGACGGGCCGGTGGCTCTGGTCCTGCTTGCCCTGATCGTTCTGGTGGTCGCCCACCTGGCGGTGACCAAAGCGGACGTCCAGCGTGGACACGAGCCCGCCGCCGCACCGGAATCAGCCGCCGCCCGCGTGTAGCGGGCAGGTCGGGGGACGGCGATGACCTGCCCGCACAGCCGCCCGCCACACCCTTGACCTTGTCCTGTGTCTGGTGCCTGGTACACACCGCGAAGCTGACGCATAGAGAGAGGGTGCGGGGGAGAGGACCCACCGGAGCGCGGAGGCCCTCGTATGGTTGATTCGATCCCGCCGTTCGCGCCGGAGCAGCGGCCCTTCCGGCTCACCCCAGGTCGAAGGTGTTGGGCAGACCCAGCCTGTAGCGCACCTCGTCGATCCGCTTCAGGGGCTCCATCTCCGGCGGCCGATACAGCTCCCACACACGGCACCGCTCGGCGCTCGAACGGTCCGCGTCGAGCAGGGCGTTGACGGCTCGCCGTGCGGACTCGTTGGCGCCTTCCATGGTCGCGAGGTCGATGTCGGTGCGGACGTAGTCGCCCGCGAGGAAGAAGTTCGGGATCGCCGTCCCCGCCGAGGGGCGATGATAGAGCGTGCCCGTCGGGTGGATGAGGAGCTGTTCACGGTTGTGCGGGTCAGGGCCGCCCAGGCCCGTCACCGCCGGGTCCATGAACCAGCCGAGGCGGTCCTCGTCCCTGAGCGTGGTCTTGCCCGCGTCGTTCAGCCCGTCCTTCAGCTGCGCCCACAGCTCGGCGACGATCTCGTCCCTGGTGCACTCCTTGGCCGTCTTGCCGTACAGGACGCCGGGCTTGTCCCACTCCGAGATGATCGCGGAGAGGCAGTCGTGGGCCCGCCCGTCGCCGTAGTCGCGGTGGAAGTCCCGTACGTCCCAGAACTGTGCCTGGCCGACGGCTGTCACCGACCAGGGTGAGTCGAGGCAGTTGATGTGGCCGTGCACGACGGGTGTGGGCGTGCGCAGGTAGAACATCACGCCGGTCATCCAGTCCGTCTTGAGCGCGTCGCACCGGCCGAGTTGTGGGTCGACGGAGCGCAGGGCCCTGCCCCAGGTGGCGCGGGCGTGTTCGACGGGCAGTGCGGAGACGTAGTGGTCGGCGGTGACCGTGCGCTCGTGGCCGCCGTCGCGGGCCGCGACGCGCACGCCGGTCACCCGCCCGCCCTCGTACCCGACCTCCAATACCTGCGTGCCGGTTACGAAGTCGACGCCGAGCGAGCGTAGATGCGCCTCCCACGGGTCGATCCAGGCCTCGCTGGTGGGAGCGTTGAGGACGCGGTCGATGTCGGCGTCGCCGTCCAACCCGCGGCCGAGCAGGCCCCACAGGATCAGGGCCTCGATGATGACGCGGCCGACAGTCCTGGTCGACGCCACCTCGGCGCGGGTGGCGACGAGGTTGCGAGTCTGCCCGATGCCGAGGAGTGTCTGGTACTCCCTGCTCATCTCCCCCGCGCGGATGAAGTCCCACCAGGCGACCTTCTCCCACTGGCCCTCGCGGCGTGCGTCGCAACTGGTGAGGTGGACAAGGAGACGATCGGCGAAGTAGGCGACCTCGTCGGCGGGCAGGCGGGTGGCCACATCCAGGGCGGACAGGATCTGGTCGCGGATCCAGGACGCGGTGATGTCGCCGGGAGCCGGCGGGGTCGTGATCCGGCGCAGCGGGAAGTGCAGGTCGGGGCGGCCCGCGCTGCGGGCGAACAACTCCTCGGTGGCGTTGCGGAGGTTGCCGTGGACGCCGCCGGCGTTGCCTGGGAAGGGGATGCGGCGCATCGTGTCGGGCAGGTTCCGGTAGAAGCCGGGGAAGAAGCGGAAGCCGTGCTCGCCGGGCAGGGGCTTGCGGCCGCCGGCGGCCGTGCCGGGGACGTCCATCGAGCGGGCCTTGCCGCCGAGGGTGTCGTAGTACTCGTAGACGGTGACGGCGTAGCCGCGTTCGGCGAGTTCGTGGGCGGCGCTGAGCCCGGAGACGCCGCCGCCGAGGACGGCGACGCGCCGGCGGGAGGGCGTGGCCGGGACCGCCCGCGCTCCGGGCCGTAACGCGGTCGCGCCGACCGCGCCGCCGGCGGCCGTGAGGAAACGTCTGCGGGAATGTCCGGCGGTGGGCTGGGGCTGCTGCGCGTGTTCTGTTGCCATGATTCCGGGAGGGTAGGGAGGGTTCCGGGAGCCCGGAAGCCTGTTGCCCGTCCTCCACGACATCCTCACTGTCACAGGGCGAACCAGACATGCCACTGAACCGCCCCGGTTCGAATAGAGACTCGATTTTATGAAAGGATCGAGTCATGGCACGACCTTCCCGTTACCCGCTTGAGCTCCGCCGCCGTGCGGTGCGCATGGTCGCCGAGGTGCGCGACGACTACCCGAACGAGACGGCCGCCTTGCAAGCGGTGACGGAGAAGCTCGGCATCGGCTCCCGCGAGACGCTGCGGAACTGGGTGAAGCAGCACGAGATCGACGCGGGCCAGCGCCCGGGGACGACGACGGAGGAGTCTGCCCAGCTCAAGGCGCTGAAGAAGGAGAACGCCGAACTCAAGCGGGCCAACGAAATCCTCAAGGCCGCGGCAAGTTTCTTCGCGGCCGAGCTGTGCGCCACGAGGCGCGATGTTGATCGAGAGGCGGTGAAAGACCGCATCCATTGGGCCGTCGCAGCGGCCTGATCGAAGCTTGGGGGCAG
>NZ_JBIARC010000191.1:0-4312 GCF_042889625.1 Streptomyces sp. NPDC002573
CGGCGAGTACTTGCTGGGTGGTGCCACGTCTTGCCTCTCGTTTCCTTACACAGGGATCCTATTGGGTCCCTGTCCGGAAACCTCGGGGCACCTCAGGGGTGTGGTGCAGGTGGCGGGCGGGGTGATGACACCGGTGACGCCGCGATATCCGGCACGCAGTTGGCCTGCCGTTCGCGCGGACCGACGGGCGAGGCTCATGACCTCGACGCAGCGTCGGATCGAACTCGGACGCTGAGCACCGTCGGCGGCCGGCCCGGCGCACCGGGCAGCCGCCGAGATCTGACCCGCGCAGTCGCGCTCCGGCGCCCGCCGTGCCCTGGCATTCCGCCGCCAGGCACGGCGGGCGTCCTGCTGTGCGCCCTCCCCCTTGCCGTTGTCCGCTCCGGCCGGAGCTGTCGCAGTAGCGCTCCGCGACCACTGTGGGTCGGCTGCCCGCCTACTGGTCTCCGCGGCCCGGCGGCGGGACGCTGGTGACCACGTCACCGCGCACCGGGGTCGCCCTGTACGGCCGTGACGGTGAGGTCGTCCCTGGTTACGGCGTCCGCCGCGTCGGGCCGCCTGGCGGGGCGGAGGTCATGATTCGGTCCCGCGGAGGGTCCGCATGTCGTCCTCTGCCTGGTGGCGCATGGCGGGCAGGAGCGGGCGTACCGGCTCTGGCAGGCCTGCGAGCACCAGCTCGACCTCCGCGGGGCTACCCACCTCGTCGAGGAATCCGAACATCAGGTGTCCGGCCACGGGCGGCGTGGTGGCGATCACCCGCTGCGAGAAGTCCGCCCATTCCGCCGGGCTGACGTGGTCGCGGAGCGCGGGGAAGAGGAGCGGCTCTTCATGGGCCAGGTGGTCGTGCTGCGTGTCGCGTACCGCGACGGCCGCCTCCCGCAGCGCGGCCCGGACTCCGTCCTCCGCACCGTCGCTCAGGGCGACGGCTGCCAGCAGGTCGAGTGCCGCGTCAAGTCGCTCGTGCTCCTCGCTCAGCGCGTCGAGCGCCTGGGCCGTGGCCGGCGCTGCCGCGACGATCCGCGGCCACAGGTCCTGGTCCTCGGCCTCATGGTGATGGCGCAGGTTCACGACCAGGAAGTCGCGCAGCTGAGCCAGAGCGCTGAGCGGTACCGACGGGCGGACGGCCGCCTCGGCCAGCAGGGTGGTGGCCACGCGGTGGACCTCGTGGACAAGCCGGGTCTCAACAACTGCCTTGGGGTCCTTGAAGGGGGCTGTCGTCATGGTGTCCAACCAATCAATAGAAGTTGATATTTCCGAAATGTTGACTCGAATAGCGAAGATGGAACGGCCACGGGCCCTCGCTCGGCCGCTTCCGTCCCGGTGCGACCGATCGGGCCGCACCTCTCGGCGCCGTAGGTTCAGATGGCCGTGTCGGCCAGGGCCTGCCGCGGGGCGGGTCCGACTGCGGTGGTGTTGTCAGACAGCAGTGGTGTTGATGGTGTCGGGGATGTTGCCGCGGGTGGCTTTGGAGTAAGGCAGGTCTGGTGGGCGGCCTCGGTGAGGACGGTGGCGATGTCCTAGTCGACGCCGCCGAGTTCGATGTTCAGGACGGCGGCGAGGCTGAAGCCCGCCTCGCTGTGGACGAGGGTGATCTCGGTGTTGATGGCGGTGCTGGTCAGCTCGACCTTGCGCTGCGCGGCAACCAGGCGCCTCAGCCGGAGGCGAAGAGCTGCTCGGGGTTGGTGCGTCCCCGGTACCGTCGAACTCCTTCGGCAGAGCCAGGGTGGTGGTCAGCAGGCCGCCATCGGACTGGAAACACGGCCGCCGTTGCGGCCCTCACCGGTCATGTTCACTACACAGCGGTGTAGTGGGAAGCCGCGACGTCTTCGCCTTCGTGAGTACTGCGGGTTGAAGTGCGTGTACGGGGCTACGCGGCCTTGAGGGGCTGCCGGTAGGACTTGCGCAGGGACGCGGCGATGACCGGGAGCAGCGCGGCGAGCACCTTGCCCTTGAAAGTGCTGGGATTTCGGGTGAGTTCGATGTCGATCCGCGTGCCGTCGCCCTCAGGGGTCAGCTGGAAGACCCATCCACCGCCGGGTCCGAAGACCTTTGACTCATGCGTGGTGATGGTGACCCGCCCCTGTGCGGCATCCCATTCGTAGCGTGCGCGTTCCCACGCGGCGGCGGTTCCTTCGGTCACTTCGGCCCAGGTGTCCCCGATGGCGTAGACCTGCAGATGATCGGCGTCGATCGTGGGCCAGTTGCGGGCCCGGGCAGGACCGAAGTCGGTCAGTACGGCCAGTGCCTCGGACGGGCTGAGCGTGGAGACGAGGTGGAAGCGTGCGACTGCCATGAGGTTTTCCTGGGTGCGAGAAGGGCGACGTGGTGGCCTCCGGACGCCGTCGACGGGGTGTGATCCGGGGCCCGACCCCGCCCCCGCGGGCGGCCGGGTCGGTAGGGCCGATGGAGTCGGCGTCCGGGGTCAGCGGGCGGTGTGGCCAGCGGCCTGCTCGATGATGCGGGTCACGGCGCCGGGGTGGGAGACCGGGGCGGCGTGGGAGGAGTTGACCTCCATGGTGTGGGCGTGGGCGCGCTTGGCCATGAAGCGCTGCTCGTCCGGGTTGATGGCCTTGTCCTGGGTGGTGATCAGGTCCCAGGAGGGGATGGTCTTCCAGGCGGCCTCGGTGGGCTTCTCGTCGAAGACCGACGCGGAGACGGGACGCTGGGTGACTGCCGCCAGGTCGGTGACCGACTTCGGTGCGTCGGCGGCGAACACGTCGTGGAACTTGTCGGTCTTGACGTACAGGTCGGTGCCGGTGCCGCCGCCGGGCAGCGGGAACGGCACGGGGTTCAGGGCGGTGCCGAGTTCGGTCGCGGGGAACTTGCTGTTCAGCTCCGTCACGGTCTCGCCCTTGTCCTGGGCGAACGCGGCTATGTAGACCAGCGCCTTGACATTGTGGTTTCCGGCGGCGGCCTGGCTGATCACCGAGCCGCCGTAGGAGTGGCCGACCAGCACGATCGGGCCCTTGACGCTCGCCAGGTAGCTCTTGAGGTACTCGGCGTCGCTCGCCAGGCCGCGCAGCGGGTTGGCCGGGGCGGCCACCGGATAGCCGTCACGCTGCAGGAGCTTGATCACGCCGTTCCAGCTGGACCCGTCCACGAACGCACCGTGCACCAGGACGACCGTCGGCTTCTTCTCCGGCGCGTGGTGCTCGGCCGTGGCGTTGGCCGGGGGGGTGACCGCCAGGGCCAGGGCCGCCGCTCCCGCGACTGCGCCGAGAGCGGCGACGCGCTTGCGGGTGGGGCGGAAGGCGGTCTTGAGGTTCACGGCGCTTCTCCTTCAGATGTGGGCTGACCTGGTCGATCGGCCGTCCGAGGCGTTCCCGGACGGGGCGACGCCGAGAAACCTAGCGGGCGTTTCCCTCGTGTACAAGTAAATAGAGGGCAATGTCCTGGTGCTCGTGATGATGCAATGATGGCGGGAGCAAGCCCAGCCAACGACGAAGGGACGAGGAAACGAGCAATGAGTGATGACAACCCGGCCGAGCCCAGCACCCCCAGCGAGCCGCAACTGCTGGACGACTACATCTGCTTCACGCTGTACGCGGCTTCCCGTGCGATCACCAGCGCCTACCGGCCGCTGCTCGACCCCCTCGGCCTGACCTACCCCCAGTACCTGGTCCTGGTCGCCCTCGGGGAGCACGGCACCACGACCGTGAAAGACCTGGTAGTCATCCTGCAGCTGGACTACGGAACCGTCACCCCCCTGATCAAACGCCTCGAGGCGAACGGCCTGCTCACACGGCAGCGCCGGACCGGCGACGAACGCGTGGTCGAAGTCGCGCTCTCGGAGGAGGGGATCGCCCTGCACCGGCACATCCAGAGCATCCCGCCCGCCATCGGCGAGGCCATCGGACTCACCCCCGCCGAGTTCACCACCACCCGGGACCTCGTCCGGCGCATGACGGCCAACGTCCACCGCCACATCGGCCGGAACCGGACCGCCCCATCGTCAACGGACACGTGATTCCCCGCCGCCAGGTCTGCACACGTAGTCCGTACTCCGCAAACCGATCACGGCAGGCTCTTCAGTAGCCGTCGACCGGCAGGCGCCCGAAAACCTGTGCCCTGTCACGACAAATATCGCGCGGTTGCTACTCGCCGCGGATTGATGCCCTGCCGGTGCCGGCGGGCAGCCGACAGCCCGGAGCTGCGCCACGCGCCGACCTCGCCGCCGAACACCTGCCGCACCGCCAGGGCGTCAACGACAACGGCGAGGGGAGTGTCATGAATTGGGTGGGAACTTCACCAGAAGGGACACCTGATGACGATCCAGAGGACTCACTCTCTCGAGACGGTGGGCGGCGTGTCG
>NZ_JBIARC010000192.1:0-4285 GCF_042889625.1 Streptomyces sp. NPDC002573
CTCACCGAGTTGGTGCCACCGGATGTGGTGGAGGAGGTGCTCGCCGCAACCCAGTGCGGGCACCGAAGACTGCGGTTGCTGCCCGCGCCGGTTGTACCAGTCCGCCAGGCCGACCCAGGTCACCGTGGGCCGGTGGGGCGAACTCAACATCTTCGCCTGCCCCGAAGCACCCCATCACCCACACCGTGGAGCATCCAATAGTCACTCAGTCGTGTGTCGATCCGTTCCTGGGAGCCGAGGGACGCCGTGTTACTCCGGGTCTCCCTGAGATGGATGTCGATGTAGCGGGTGAGGGTCAGCGCGTCGTGAGGGTCGTCGGCCTGGAAGGTGACGCGGCGCAGCAGGCTGACGTCGTCGAGCGCGACGCCTTCGCGGGCGAGGACGAAGACGAGGGTGAGGAAGGCGGAGCTGGCGTTGCCGTCGTCGAAGGGGTGGAAGAAGCAGGGGTCGAGATAGGCACGTGCGGCCCGGGCTGTCAGGGGAAGAGGCCGCCCAGCGTCCCGTGCGCTCTGGGCCAGGCAGGCGTCGGGGCGGGCGCGGGTGTCCGGGCCGATGCCGTAGCGTTCCCGGCCGCCCTTGGCAAAGGCCGGCCGGTCGCGGAACGGCGGTGGCTGCGGCGTGCCCAGGACGTGCTGCTGCCAGCGCTGGAGCAGCTGGAAGTCGAGCAGGGCGCCGCGTGCCGCGTCGGCCCGCAGCAGCTCCAGCGCCGCGAGCAGTCCTTGTGCGCGGGCGGGGTCCACGGCGTGGTCGAAGGTGCGGATGTCCTTTGCCGCGCTGTCGTGCGAGGGGGTCACTGGTTCGTCGCCACCACCGTCGGGGGCTTCGTCCCACGGCACGGTCTCACGCACGGCGAGCCAGCTGCGCAGGTGGTCCGGCCTGGGTTCGGTGGCTCGTGCGGCGCCTCCTGGCCGCAGCGAGGGGGCCAGTTGCTCCGCGACGTCCTCGACCAGCTCCGGGTCGGGGCTGGTCCAGCTGTGGAACCTGTTCCGCCGATGGCCTGCTCGACCAGCTTCTCCGCCCGCTGAGGTGGGACGCTCCAGCGGCTGAGGAACCGATGAAGGGCAGAGCGCCGGGTTCTGCTGGGGGGGCCGCTGGCTCATGGGACGACGGGCTGGGCGGTCACCGGTGCGGTGCAGAACTGGCGAGCACCGCGCAGTGTGGTGGTCAGTTTCCGTTGGGTCGCCCGGCTGTCGAGGCGCACGTCGAGGGCGCCGGGCAGTGTGCTGTAGGCCCGCAGGCCCGTGGGCAGTCGTGAGGCGTCGAGCCCGTCACGCACGGCGATGAGAATGCCGAGCTCGTGACGACTGAGGGCGTCGGGCCCTGCAAGATGATGGATGCCGGACGCGTCGCACGACGCCAGCTCCAAAAGGGCGGCGGCCAGGTCTTCCACGTGCACTGGGCAGCGGATGTCGTCGGTGAACAGGACGCCGTCACGAGTGCCGGCAGCGAGTTCGTGCACGGCGTGCTCATGTACGGAACGCTCGTGGCCGATGATCAGCGACGTGCGGGCGACAACGGCCTTCGGGTGCACGGTGAGAACTCCGGTCTCCGCCGCCGCCTTCGCTGCCCCGTAAGGGGTGACGGGGCCAGGGAGGCAGGTCTCGTCGTAGTGAACTTGGGCGCCGGAGAACACTGCATCGCTGGAGACGTGGACCAGGCGGCTTCCGTGCTTCGCCGCGGCCATCGCGAGCCGGATGGGGCCCTCCGCCGTAACTGCCCAGTCGGCCTTGTGGCTGGATGCGTTGATGACGAGATGGGGCCTTACTTCGGCCATGACGGCGTCCAGGCGTCCCGCGTCCCGTAGATCAAGGCGGTACCACAGGGCCTGGGAGGCGTCGTGTCGCGTGGTACGTCGCGGCCGTGGGGTGCCCGGCCGCTCTCGCCTGCCGGATCAGCTCGGCCCCCAGGAAGCCGCTGCCGCCGATGATCAAAGTGGTCATGTGCGACACGGTAGACCGGTCCGGTAGGCACCGGCGCAGGCCCGATTCCCTTGGTCCACCTATCTGGTGTCCCCGGTCCTGTATCCGGAACACGGATCCGGCTCGGATTCGTCACGCTGCGTCGAAGTCCGACCGGGGCCGTACCTCCACAATGAAGTCCGGCTCCTCAGTGCTGTCCTCCTCGTCGTGCCAGAGGAAGACCCGCACGTGCATCGCGTGGTGGAGGCCGATGCTCTCCCACTCAGTCATCAGGTCGCCGACGATCCGGCCGATGGCCAGCTTGGCTCCCTCGGCCGAGTCGGGTGCGGTGATCGCTCCATGCCAACGCTCGGCGTCGCCGTAGGGGCGCCATCCCTCGGAGCCGTGCGGCTCGAACACTCGGTACGCCCAGTCCGTCTCGGTGCCCATGCGTCGATCCTGTCACCACCCAGTACCATGCGCAGCAGCCGATCCATCGTTGGCTGCTACTGCCGCAACGGTGGTAACGCCCAAGATCACCCATTGGCCGCGTCTATGGCGGGATTCTTCGGGTAATCGGGCCGGTGACTGGTAGGGGCGCAAGGGCGAGGCGGCTTATGAAGCAGGCTGCTGACGGCGAGGGTTGGGCGCTGTCTGATGAGTCGATCTCGGTGTCTGCCGCGTTCGAGGGCACGGACGACAGGGTCACCACCCGCTTGACGTGTCCGTCCGTTCACGGCGCTCCCTCGTCACCACCCGCCAGCACCACCTTCACACCCACCAGTAACAGCACAGCGGGGGCACGGAGGCCGCCTCGGCGGGTGGCCGGCAGCGCAGGCTCGCCCGGTGGAAGGTCAGGCCGGGTTCAGGGGAGTAATGCCGGTGCCTGTGTACAGCTCGGGTTCTAGCGACAGGACAGTGAGTGGCTCCCCTGCCTTCACCGCCTGCCAGGCGATCGCTGCCGCGTGCGCCACCGGCCAGTCGACGTTTGTCCACTCCATCGCGTCCACCGCGTGTGCCGCGGTGAACGGCACGTTCTCCGCGAACCGCAGGGACGCCGCGTGCTTGCCCGCACCGGCGACCTGCCGTTCGGCGGCCAGCATGGACAGCGACGGGATGATGACCCGGCCGGTGCCACGCGAGGCCTCGATGTAGAGGCCGGTGAAGAAGGGATCCGCACGGAACAGGGCGGCCAGAGCAGTATGGTCCAGGACGGCCGTCAGGTTCATGCGGCGGCGCCGCCCTGATGGGCGCGGATCTTCGCCCAGGCGTCCTGGCCGGCCTGCTGGACCTGCTCGGTGTACTCGATGCCGAGCTCCCGGGCGGCCTCCCGGGCGCGCTGCTCCCGTTCGGCAGCCGTGAGCTCCCGGGTGGCGAGGTCCTCCAGCAGCTCCGTGATGGTGGTGCCGCGCTCCTCCGCGAGGATGCGCAGCCGGTTACGCACTTCCTCGCTGGTTTTGATGCTCGTCGGCTTGCTCATAGAGCCGATTCTACCGCCGGTAGACATAATGGGGATCACGTCTGCAACTCGGCCTCCAGCGCGGCCTGCATCAGGTGCTGCGTGATCGCGGGCAGCAGCCCGCCCTCACCCACCAGTTTCAGCCCGCCAGCGCGGACCTGGTCCTGCGCCAGCAGCGTCAGCGCGTCCAGCAGGTCCAGGCTCAGCCCGTCCACGGTCTCCGGCATCCTCTTCACGTCTGCACCGTCCGCAGCCGCCTCACCGGACGCAAGCGACACGCCGCCCACCGTCTCGAGAGAGTGAGTCCTCTGGATCGTCATCAGGTGTCCCTTCTGGTGAAGTTCCCACCCAATTCATGACACTCCCCGTTGAGGTCCACGGAGCCGACCGGTGCTCGGTGGGTGACGTCCTGCTGCGGATCGGCGCCTTCTGCCATGTCGGTCAGCTTCGGCGGAGTTTCACGACCAGCGGGCCGAGGGCGCAATGGCGCTCGCACATCAGTAGGTCGATCCCTCGCCCTTCTGCGTTGCCCTCCTCTGGGCTGTCGAGCAGTACGATGCCGCGCGGTCGGCCGCCTGAGCGCGCCGGGGCTCCCTCTCCCGGCTCGTCATGCTCGTCGGTGTCGACGGCTGCCGAGTCGCGCTGCTGGCGCAGGTCCCCACCGGCCGCGGCGGTGATGCGTAGCCGTGCCATGCGTTCCCGGTGGTGGAGCCACTCTCGCCACGCGTCACGTCGGTGCTCTGACTTCTGCGGAAGAAGCGCCGGCATGGTGTGGGGTGCTGGGGGTGGGCGGGTTCAGGAGAGTGGGAGGGCGGCGAGGTCGGGGTGGGTGCCGGCCGGGCGCTTTGGCTGTGCTAGGCGACACCCATGGGTTACAGAGTGCGGGTGAGGCGGTCGGTGAGCAGCCGGGTGAAGCGGGCCGGGTCGG
>NZ_JBIARC010000193.1:0-4200 GCF_042889625.1 Streptomyces sp. NPDC002573
CGGTGGAGACGACGCCACCAGGCACGCGCCCGCCAGAGCCACTACGAACGGCGCGGCTACCTCTTCGCCGGGGCACGGTGGGGAAGTCCGTCCCGACCACCTGGCGCCCCGCCACACTCCACGCCACCAGGCCGCTGACCAGCCCAGATACCGAACTACGGCTGGAGTACTAGCGTCCCGCCTGCATGGCCGAGCCGTGGCTTGATGGGACAGACAGTCGCCTGGAGACGTCGAGGAGGGGGACCATCACCATCCCCGCATGCGCGGGGAGCGGTTCGTGAGGGGTGCCGACCACCTGGTAGGTGTCGGGACCATCCCCGCGGGCGCGGGGGAGCAGGCCGGCACTGTGAGACGTACGGACAGGTTGCCGGGACCATCCCCGCAGGGGCGGGAGCAAATGCGCTTTCTCGGCGTCGCTCGCCCGCCGCCAGGGCCGGCGCGTCTGGGCGGAGGTAGAGGTCCCGGTGGACGGCGCGACGGATGCCGAGTCCGTGGCCGTGGGGCTGTCCGTGGGCGAGGCGGAGTCCGTCGCGGTCGGGGTCCCCGAAGCGTCGCTGCTGGCTGTACCCGTTGCGGTGTCTGTAGGGGCGACGCTGTCCGTCGGCGTCGCGGTGTCGGTGGCCGTCGCTCCATGGCGTATCCCGCCAGGCCCATGCCGCGGTGCTGCGTCCCGCCGGTGGCGGGCTTGCCCGGGTCGACCAGGTCCACCCGCAGCCCGGCGGGCAGCGCGGTCGCCTTGCCCGCGCCGGTCGCGCGGACCTGGATTCCGTTCGACGGCCCCGACCACATGGGCGACATCCCGCCGCGCACACCAGGACGGTTCAGTTCGGCGGCGTCGGGGAGGTCGTCCGGCTGCTGCATCTTCAGCCACGACGTCCAGTGACCGTCGGCGACGGAACGGGTCCGCACCTCCACCGTGCCGCGCAGCTTGGCGTGCGCGCCGTTCCAGGTGACACCCACCATGCTGAACGGAGCCGTGGACCGGGCCCCCAGCGTCTTGAGCGACGCACTGGCCCCGGTCAGGGACAGCGACATGCGTCCTGATCGGTCCCCGCGCGACCGACGCTCCGCCATGGCCTGGCGACCTGCCATGCGACGGTCGCCACAGCCACGCCACCACCGGCGACGACCGCCCCAGCACCACCCAAGTGCGCTTCTTCAGGCCGGATTCCATGCCCCACCCGGAAGACCGGCTGTCCCTTGCATCAGCCCGCAGGGCACAGCTGTCACGGGAGTCCCCTGAAATACCAGCGCACCCGGACGTTGAAGCGTCCCAGTCCCGAACCCGGGCGGGCGACGGACGCAGGCCAACGGCGGCTGTTGCGGACTCCCGACCCGATCTTTGGTGACGGGAGCAGCGATTTGCAAGCTGAGCCGCCGGGAATCCCCCGAAGCCTCATCACTCTCCTTGTGCAGGCCACGGTCAAGCCATGGCTGGGTCCTTTTTCGGCCATGACTTGTTCGCGAACGACACATGAACATCTCAGGAAAGGCAAAGGAATGTTCTGGCTTCTACTTCCATCTTGTTGACGTGGACTCGACATCCGTACGTTCTGCGCGGCCACGGCGCACACTCCGCGCCGAGGTCGTACCGCGCACCCCCCACAGCCCTTCCCGGTTCACCCACCATGTGGAGGACGTACGTTGCGCAGAACCGTTTCCCTCACCGCCGTGGCCACGCTCGCCACGGCCGCCCTCGCCCTGGCCGCCCCAGTCGGCCAGGCGGCCCAGGCCACAGCCTCCCCGTCCCATGGCGTCGCCGTCGCCCACGCCTGCGCCGCCCCGACGAAGAAGGGCGAGATGGCCTGCAACGCCCTGCAGGTCACCTCGGGCACCCCGAAGTCGGCACACGCCGAGAGCGACCTGACCGCGGCCGCCGCACCCTCCGGCTACGGCCCCGCCTCACTGCAGGCGGCGTACAACCTGCCGTCCGCGAGCGGCGGTTCGGGCCAGACAGTGGCGATCGTCGACGCCTACGACGACCCCAACGCCGAGTCCGACCTCGCCGTCTACCGCGCCCAGTACGGCCTCTCCGCCTGCACCACCGCCAACGGCTGCTTCCAGAAGGTCGACCAGAACGGCGGCACGCGCTACCCGCGCGGTGACTCCGGCTGGGCCGAGGAGATCTCCCTCGACCTCGACATGGTCAGCGCCGCCTGCCCGAACTGCAAGGTCCTGCTGGTCGAGGCCAGTTCGGCGAGCATGACCAGCCTGGGCACTGCCGTGAACACCGCCGTCCGGCTCGGCGCGAAGTTCGTCTCCAACAGCTACGGCGGCTCCGAGTCCTCCAGCGACCCGACCTACGACTCCTCGTACTTCAACCACTCGGGCGTCGCCATCACCGCCTCCTCCGGCGACAACGGCTACGGCGTCGAGTACCCGGCCGCGTCCAAGTACGTGACCGCCGTGGGCGGTACGTCCCTGAAGACCGCCTCCAACTCCCGCGGCTGGACCGACACAGTGTGGAGCGGAGCAGGCTCCGGCTGCTCCACCTACGACGCCAAGCCTAGCTGGCAGAAGGACACCGGCTGCGCCAACCGCACAGTGGCGGACGTGTCGGCGGTCGCCGACCCGAACACCGGCGTAGCGGTCTACGACAGCTACCGCTCAGCCACCGGCTGGATGGTCTTCGGCGGCACCAGCGCCTCCTCCCCGCTGATCGCGGCGACGTACGCGCTGGGCGGCGCCCCGTCCGCCGGCTCCTACCCGGCCTCCTTCCCCTACGCGCACACCTCGGCGCTGTACGACGTCACCAGCGGCTCCAACGGCAGCTGCGGCGGCTCCTACCTCTGCACCGGCACCACCGGATACGACGGCCCCTCCGGGCTCGGCGTCCCGAACGGCACCGCTGCATTCACCGGCTGACCCCTCTTACGAGGTAAGCCTGCTGACCGGGTGCACCGCGCGGAGGACCACCGCCGCCTAGTTGCGGCACGCCTGGTCCTCCGCTACCGGGACGGAGTCGGCGACCGTGCTGGCTCCGGCCTCCCGCACGCTTGCCGTCGGCCGACGGGGCTATCCGGGGTTGTCCCCTGCCCTCGGTCGCCTTCCCTCGCTTGGGGCGTGCGATACCGCGCGTTGCCGTCCGGTGGCGCGCATCGAACCGCAACCGATGGGCCTCTGCGGCGCAGCCGAGCAGTTCTGTGTCAACACCTCGGGATCCGTTAGGCTGGGCGGGCGGCCCCGTCGACGTGATCCTGCCAGAGACGAAGCCAGTAGGTCATTGCTCCAATTTGCTGATGTACAAGCGTGTTCCGCATAAACCTTCCAAGTGATCAAGTGCGTGCGGTTCAAGCTCACCTGGGATGCAGGAGTCATCCGAAATGCTTGAATCAAGGAGCGCACATGAGTCCTGAGCACAGGGCACCAACGCTGTCCGGACCACCGGCCCGAGGCAGGCGGAAGAAGGTTGGCGGGCTCGCCTCCGTCGCGCTGCTGGTGACGCTTGGACTGGTCACCCCCGCTGCGGCCATCGCGCACACCGTGACCACCCACGGGGGCGTCGCGTCCGCCGACGGCGCCAAGTGCAAGAGGGACGGCAAGGGCAAGGACAAGTGCAAGAAGCCCAAGCCGACACCGACGCCGACGCCCCCGCCCACGGGCTGCAACGACATCGACTCGGCAGTTCAAGGGATGACCAAGTACGTCTCGGTCGTTTGCAGCGGGCAGGTGCGTGTCCTGTCGGTCAACGAGGCTGGTCCGAATCCGCCGACCCCTGTTGCCGGACCAGGTAATGTCTTCTGGCAGTCGGTGGGAGGCCCGACCAACGTATTCGACGCCACACTGTCGGTGTTTGACGCAAAGCTCCTGGTCACCGAGCTGACGTCAACAGGGGCGGTGTGGCAGGGAATTTGCACCTCAACGTTGCCGCTCACAGTGCCGTGCACCTTCACGCAGATGCCTACGCCACCGAATACGTGACGAAGCTGCTGGCAGCGAGCCTGTGGCCTGTCGGAAGTGAGGCAGGGTCGCACTCCATCGCGGCGACATCGGCCGGCTAGGTCTCACCGTACCCCTGGCGTGCCCGTTCGGGAGGCACGCCAGGGGAGGTATGGGAACGCCGAACAACGCTCCGCGTATGCGCGGGTCAGCCTCCTGCGGGCTGAGAAGCTGTTGTCTTTCCGGACGCGAGGACTGCGTTTTCGCTGGTGGGGCATGGGGTCGGTGGTCTGGTGGGAGTGACGGCTTGTGATGTCGTCG
>NZ_JBIARC010000194.1:0-4191 GCF_042889625.1 Streptomyces sp. NPDC002573
CTGGCCATCAACACCTCAGTGTGGAGCGACGACGTGTGGGTCGTGGACTCCACGCCGGTCGAATGCGGCCGCTCCCGCGAGACAGTGAAACGCTCCGACCTGGCCGGCTGGGCCGAATACGGCTACTGCGCCAGCCACAGCCGGTTCTTCTGGGGGCTGCGCCTGCACCTGATCTGCACCCTCCAGGGCCTGCCCGTCGCCTTCGCCCTGACCGGCGCCAAAGCCGACGAACGCGAGACCCTGCTGGACCTCCTCGCCGCCGACCCCGACCTCCTACGCGACCGTCCCGGACAGACCCTGATCGGCGACAAGAACTACTTCGGCCGCGCCTTCGAACACGAACTCGCCGAGCAGGAGACCAACTTGTTGCGGCCGGCCCGCAAGGGCGAACGGGAACGGCCGGGCGCACACCTCTTCAAGCCTTTGCGGCAGATCATCGAGTCAATCAACGAGACCTTCAAGGGCCAACTCGACCTCGAACGCCACCGCGGACGCACACCCAACGGCGTCATCGCTCGCGTAATGCAACGCATCCTCGCCCTGACCACGGCGATATGGCACAACGACCACACCGGACAAGACGTCCTACGCTCGCTGACCGCGTTCGATCACTGACCCCTTGGAATAGATCATCTAGACGGGATTCCGAGCGCGGAGCGGACGCGCCTCTATCCGGTTCAGGAGCGTCCCTGCCGAGATTCGAGGTGCTTGGGCTGTCGGCCTCAAGTGCCAGGCCGCCCGTGCCGGAGCTGGCGCGCTCTCTCAGGCGGGAAGTCGTGCTGTCACGATCTCGCCATCCGCTCCAACGCACTTCTCCACGGTGGCGAGTGCGCCGGCGGCCGTGTCGGCGACGAAGACCAGCTCTCCAAGGGGCAATGGCAGCAACCCCTGCTCGTCCATTTGCCGGAGCTGGAGTATCAGCCCGTCGTGGAAGCCGGCCGTGTTCAGCAGCACTACGGGGTCGTCGTACAGGCCGTGCTTCCTCAGTCCAGGACCTCGTCGCTTCGTCCAGCGTGCCCACGCCGCCGGGCATCACCACTACTGCGTCGGACACGGCCAGCAACCGTGCCTTCCGTTCAGCGAGATCCCTGGCGAACGTCATTTCGTCGGCGTCCTTCCTGACCTGCTTCCGGAGAAAATCGACCGAGATCCCCTTGAGCCGCCCTCCCGACCCTCCACTCCGTCGGTGACGACCATCATCAGCCTGGTGTCGGATCCACCCCACAGCAGGGTGTGGCCGGCCCTGCCGATGAGCTTCCCGAACTCGCGGGTCGGCTGCGTGTAGCGCTCGTCGAGCGTCAGGGGCTGAGAGGAAGACACCGATGTTCATCGGGGGCGGGCGCTGTTGCCGCCATGGCCGGACCGTATGCGCGCGTCCGCCCACACGTGTAGACATTTTCTGAGCAAAAGACCGGACCACTTCGCGTCGAACGGCCAGACAGCCCCTGGGCGCCGCCTGTCAGACCAGTTACACCGCGAAGTCGGAGCGCCACGTCGCATGCTCAGGGCTCCACGCGCGGGAGTGGATCAGTGTCTCAGCTCCGTAGATCGCGAACTTGCTTTGTCCGCAGAATTGGTCTGGGAATTTATCACAAAATTGGACCATAGGTCCGGTCTACTGGGTGCGTAGCGTTGCGGGCATGAGGACAACGAAGCACACGGAGGCACGCAGCGCCTCCCCGAGCACACGCGCTGTCTGGCCTGGGCGAAGCCCGCCGCGGAGGCCTCAGGCCATGATCCGCCTGGACTCGGCACCATGATGGTCTCCCCGTGGCTCCTAGGCGCCTTCCCCGGGTGCAGCATCGTTCTCTACGTGCTGGCCCACGGTCGCCCAGTCGATGACGGCGCGCACCAGGCTTTCCTTGTTCGCGAAGTAGTGGCTCAGCTGCGAGCCGCTGACCCCCGGTGCTCTTCGCACCAGCTCGTTGTTCGTCGCGTGGACCCCCGCGTGTAGATCAAGTCCGCGGCGTGCTCGAGGATGCGACCTCGCGCCGCCAGCCCCTTGCCCGTGCGCCCGCGAAGATCACGCGATCCATCGTTCATCTGCATGTCACCACCCTATCCCGCAGATTGGGCTCAGCAGCCCAACGCGAACACAGATTGGGCTTGACAGCCCATTCCGCGTCGCATTCACTGTGAGTGGGCCAAGCAGCCCAGACTGATACCGACCCGAGGACCGCCACCATGTCTCGTCTCAGGACGCCCGAGCTCATCGACATCGACGCCAAGACGCAGGGCACGCTCGACGCCATCGCCAAGCAGTTCGGCTTCGCTCCGGGCATGTTCACCACGCTCGCCGCCAACCCGACCGTCCTCGAGATCGTGATAGGCCTGCAGGGCAGCATCGCGAAGCTCCTCGACGCGAAGACCCGCCACACGATCGCGCTGGCCACGTCCCACTCCAACAACTGCGACTACTGCTCGGCGCTGCACGGATACATCTCCGCGAACCTCGGAGGCATGTCCACCGACGAGATCGAGTTGGCCCGCACCGGCGGCTCCACCGATCCCAAGCGTGCCGCCGTCGCTCGCTTCTCCCAGCAGGTGATCGAGACCCGCGGCCAGGTGGGCGACGAGGCCATCGCCGCGGTCCGCGAGGCCGGGTACACGGACCCCGAGATCCAGGCGATCATCACCGTCGTGGTCGTCACGCTGCTCACGAACTACCTCAACAACGTCAACGACACCGTCGTCGACATCCCCGGTGCGGGCGCGTAACCAGCGACGTCGAAACCGCGTCGACCGGCACGGAGGTCGCCCCAATGAAAGCGACGTCCACCACGTACTGACGTGACTCCAACGCCCAGAAACCGCCCCCTGCCCCGATCTCTCCGACAACGAAACGAAAACCAAGCATGGATCTCAACAATCTGATCACCAAGCACCTCACCCGCTACTTCGACCCGAACAAGAAGATCCCGGAGGAGACCTTCCAGCTCCTGCTGCGCTACCTACGCACCTCGCCGACGACGGTCAACATCCAGCCGAACCACTTCCATGTGCTGGAGTCGCAGGCCGGCAAGGACAAGCTTGCGGACGCTCTCGTCGGCCGCTTCGCGGACAACCAGGAGAAGGTCCGGAACGCGTCGCACGCGATCGTGTTCACGACCCGCAAGACGATTCCCGACGAGCACTTGCAGGAGATCTTCGCGAAGGAGCGCGCGGACGGTCGCTTCGCGGACCCGGAGATCCAGAAGGGATGGGAGGCTGGAGCGTCCCACTTCGTGGAGATCCAGTCGGAGAACTATGGCGGCGACGTGCTCCACTGGCTGGAGAAGAACACGTACCTCGTGGTCGGCGCGACCATGATGGCCGCCGCTTCTCTCGGAGTCGACGCCACCCCGATGGAAGGGTTCGACCGCGCGGCGATCGACGAAGCCTTCGGCCTCACCGACACCGACTTCACCACAACGCTGATCATGGCGCTCGGGTACCCGGACGAGACGCGCGTCTCTCGCCAGCCGGTCTCGCGCTTCGACGCCGAGAAGATCTTCACCCACATGTGACGAACTGAACGGGCGCGCGATCGGCGCGCCTGCTCGGTTCTGGGGGGACTCGGCTGTCCGGCGCCCGCACCTCTGCCAGACGGACGCCGGACAGTCGACCTCCACCGACCTCGAGGAGGCCAAGATGCACGCAGACAGGACAGTTCAGAACCGCGCGGCCGCGCGCGCCGCAGAGCTGCCGGGTTCAGAGCACACGCACCAGTTCACCGGCGAGTGGGAGGTGTGGAAAGTCGGCGGCAAGGTGTTCATGCTGCAGACATCGATGCCTGGGGAGCCGGTCGTGATCCTCAAGGCCGATCCCTCAGATGCGGAGACGCTCCGCGCGTCGCACACGAGCATCTCTCGCGGCTACCACATGAATAAGAAGCACTGGATCACCGTCGCACCTGGTGCGGATATCGAGCAGGCGTTGGTGGACGACCTCGTGACCGAGTCGTACCTGCTCGTCGTCGCGGGCCTTCCCAGACAGAGCCGCCCGGTCGACCCCGAAACTTTCAGCTTTCTGCCGTCCGCCGACTGACCGACGCGGCGCCAAACAAAAAACCGGCTCTTCGCCGATCCGGTGGGTCTATCAGGAATCAGGCTCTGGTCCGTAGTCGGTGGTAGCGGTGGGTGACGGTGGCTACTGGAGCAGGATGCGGTGGCGTAGGAGGTCGAAGCCGGCGCGGCCGTGCATCTGCCTCAT
>NZ_JBIARC010000195.1:0-4179 GCF_042889625.1 Streptomyces sp. NPDC002573
CGGGGACTTCATCGGCGACCGTCCAGTCAACGCCGCCATCCACCCTGCTGGCCTGCCCATCAACACCTCCGAGGACGAGGTGTTGCAACGACCGATTGAATCCGCCTTGCGATCCGGGGTCCGCGTGGAAGATCACTCCGGTGACGTCACCGCCGCGGGCCGCGACGGCAGCCTTGAGCGCGTCGATGACCAACTCAGCGCGCATGCGCGTGGCCATCGAGTAGCCGAGCACCCGGCGCGAGCGGATGTCGATGACGCAGGCGAGGCAGAGCCAGACGGCTCCGACCTGCACGTATGTGATGTCGCCGCACCACTTCTCGTCCAGAGCGCCGGCGCTGAAGTCCCGCTGGACCAGGTCCGCCACCGGCGGCGCGAGGTGGTCCGGGACCGTGGTTCGCTTCTTCTTGCGCAGGTGACGGCCGACAATGCCGTGCTTGCGCATCAGCCTGGCCACCCGCTTGCGGTTGACCGTGTGGCCGAAGCCGCGCAGTTCGGCATGGACCCGCAGCGCGCCGTAGTTCCCATGGTGTTCGGCGTGGATCTCACGGATCTCGGCGACCAGCACGTCATCGGCGGCCTGCCGCTCCGCCCGTGCCTTGGCGCCGGCGATCCACCCGTAGTAGCCCGAGCGGGAGACTTCCAACACCCTGCATATCCGCTTGATGCCGAACATCTCGGCGTGGGCGGAGACGAAGTCCCAAGCGGCGGTCTTCACTTCATCTCCCGGGCGAAATACGCCGCTGCCCGGCGCAGGATCTCCCGCTCGAGCTGCCATTCCTTCTCCGCCCTGGCCGGCCGCGCGTTCTCCGCCCGCAGCCGGGCCAGCTCGGCCTCGGTGTCCTGCGACGCTCCGGCGGCGACTGGACGGCCGTCGGCGTCACGCACCCAGGTCCGCAGCGTCTCGGGGTTGACATTCAGATCGGCCGCGACGTCCTTGAACGTCCGCCTACCGGCCGAAGCCCGCCACAACGCGATCGCGTCGGACCGGAACTCCGCACTGTACTTCGAGGGCCGTGCCACGTGGATCTACACCTTCCAGGATCGACAAGATCCATTGTCAGGTGTGTCCACACCACGGGGATCACCTCAGTGTGATGTGCGTCGGGTGCACGTACGCGACGCCGCGGCGGGGTGCGAATCCATCCGAGTGAAGCCGTGCGGGAGTTGTCTGTCCCGTCCAGTGGTCTGCTGGATGACGGCTCCGCGGTCAACCCCGCTTAAGCCGTCGGGGGCTGATCAAGTAGGGGTGTGGCGAGGCGTCCCGCCCTCCGCAGAGAGGGTGCATAAGGTTGCTCTTCGGGTATAGGCCAGTTGATGCGGAATCGGGGCGCGGATGGACCCACTCTCCACAAGGCGACCCCGGTACTTCTCCTTCATACCAAGCGCCCTGTTCATCACCGGGACCGTCTGGAACGCTTACTATCCGCGTGACTTTTGGGGCGATTACCTGCTGGGCGCCGCTGTCATGGTGGCGGGGGCACTGCTCTCGCTGCGGCACACGATCGCGGTTGGAGCGGCCCTCGTTTCGGTCGATCTGGCGCTGTTGATCGAGGTCGGTTACCTCGGCCATGTCGGCGGCACGTTCGAACTGACCAGCGCGGTGTTCACCGCGCTGGTCGGCATCGGCGTGAACCGGGTGGTCGCTCGCCATGAGCGGCGGCTGGAAGCAATGCGTTCTGTCGCTGCGGCCGCCCAGCGTGCCGTACTGCCCTTGCCGCCGACACGTCTGGGCGCGTTGGCCATCGCCGCCGTCTACAAGGCTGCGCACATCGAGGCGTTGATCGGCGGTGACGCGTACGGCGTTCAGGACACGCCGTACGGCATCAGGCTGCTGATCGCGGATGTACGGGGCAAGGGCCTGGGCGCGGTCGGCGTGGTGTCCGTACTGCTGGGCACGTTCCGGGAGGCGGCAGACCAGGCACCCAGCCTCGTGGTGCTGGCCGAGCGCCTGGAGCGCGCCCTGGTCAAAGATGCCTCGTGGCGCGAGGAGGTCATCCGGACAGAGGGGTTTGTCACGGCGCTGCTCGGTGAGATCACACCGGGCGCACACCACGTGCGGCTGTTGAACTGCGGCCACCCCTCGCCGTATCTGATCGAGGGGGACACGGTGTCCTCGCTGGATCCGGCCGAGCCGGGTCTTCCGCTGGGTATGAGGGACCTGGGCGGACCGCAGGCAGAGCCCGGGGAGTGGCCCTTCCCGGTCGGCAGCACGCTTTTGCTGGTCACCGATGGAGTGACAGAGGCCCGGGATCCTTCCGGGGCTTTCTACGAAGCGGTGACCCGGCTCGGAGGCCGGGGCCCGTTCCGGCGGCCGGACGAGGTGATTGAGGTCCTGGTACGCGATGTCGAGCACTGGACCGGCGGTCCACGCGATGACGACATGGCGATCCTGGCGATCACCCACTGTGCCGGCAGACCGCTCAGCCCGTGAATCCGATTGCTACGGAGGGCGGCGTAGGCCCGGTCCACGCGCCGCAACATCGCGACCCGCTACGACGAGACCCCGGAAAGCCGCCTCGCCGGGCTTCACCAGCGTGCCTCGGTGATCTGGGTCAAAGACCTCACCGCACCAGAGCCGAGCGCCGGGAGCCGTGCAGGTCATCGAGGGACCCAGCCTCTCGGGATCGCAGTTGCGGGCCCCGAGCGGCAGCTGCATTCCCGGATGCCGGGATTTCGGTGGCCCGCTGCCGCCCAGGGAGCGAAAATCGTGCGCCACCGGCGCGGTGTCGGCCCGCGGGCTCAGGCGAGGGCGGCGACCAGCAGGGCGAAGGCGGCGATGATGACGGCGACGCGGACGTAGTGGTAGCGGTCCCAGCGGTTCATCTGCTCCTTCCAGTCCTCGGGCCGGTTCTCGGGGGTCCACGTCTTGCCCCGGTTGTTGATCGGGACGAGCAGCAGAAGCGACATGATCACGCTGAGGATCAGCAGCGCGCCGGCGGTGACGACGAGGCCGGTGCCGTGGTGGTGCCATCCGGCGATGGCCCAGACCACGACGAGGACGAGCGAGGTGATGTACCAGACCGGCATCACGGCGCCGAGCATCCGGCCCCCGTGGGCGCGGCCGAGTTGGCCACTGTCACCGGGCAGTGCGTCGAGGATCCGGTTGATGACGAAGGCGACGGAGAACTCCACCCCCACCATCACACCGACGACCACGGTGGTGAACACCTCGAGTGCGTTGAGCATGATGACCCCTCCCGACATCTAGCATTGATAGCTGATGAGGCAACGCTAGCTCTACCGCCGCTTGCTTGTCTAGCGGTGCTAGGATCGAGCCATGTCGGTACAGGAACGCAAGCAGCGCGAACGGGCGGAGCGCGAACGGCTCATCGTGGCGACAGCCCGCGAACTCGCCGAGCAGCAAGGCTGGGACGCGGTCACCACCCGCCAGCTCGCCGAGCGCATCGAATACAGCCAGCCCGTCCTCTACAGCCACTTCCGCGGCAAGCGCGAGATCATCGGCGCCGTCGCCCTCCAGGGCGCCACCGAGATGGCCGCGGCGGTGCGGGCCGCGACCGCCGCCGTGGACGGCCCGCGCGAGCGGGTCGCCGCCCTCGCGCGCGCCTACCTCGACTTCGCCGCACGCAACCCGGCGGTCTACGACGCCATCTTCCAGCTCGACGGCGGTCTGGCGTACGCGCAGGAGGACACCCCGGAACCTCTCAAGGACGCTTTCGCCGCGCTGCTGGAGTGCCTCGGCGAGGTCGCCGGGGACGGCGTTGACCCAGGGCTGTTCACCGAGGTGTTCTGGGCGTCCCTCCACGGGGTGGCGACCCTGACCCGGTCGGGAAGGCTGCCGCCGGAGTACACCGAGCGCAGGGTGGAGCTGCTGGTGGACCGGCTCGCCATGGTCTGACACACCATCCCGGCGGGCACGCAGCCGGGGCCCCGGACCCTGCCGCTGCCTGAGGCATCGCTTCCGGTCACTCGCGCCCACAGGGCGCAGCCGCAGACCGCCGGGCCCCGTAGCCCGACGGGGCACCCGCCCCGCAAGCTGCGATGCCCATTGATCACGACCCGACACGCGCCCTCGTGACGCCACCCCGGCGCCCGGCACCCGCCCGCCCCGACCTCCCCCGGCCGACGCCCCGTTACCTTTCTCGTGGCCCCGCAACGGGGTGCCTGGCCCCCCGGGTCCGGTATGGCTGTTTGCCCCCTGTCGCACGCATGACCTGGGGG
>NZ_JBIARC010000196.1:0-4080 GCF_042889625.1 Streptomyces sp. NPDC002573
ATTGGGAATCTGCTTCTTCTTGCCGGAGACGAACGCCTTGCGGCCGGGGCGTCCGGCACGCGGGCGCCTCACCTGCACCTCGGTGCCGTCGATGCGCAGGTCGACGCCCTCGGCCTCGGCGTAGGCGAACAGGTCTTCCAGGGTGCGGATGCGCAGGCCCGGGCGGTCGGGAATCGCGAAGCCACGAGCGGCGAGCAGAGGCCTGACCTGGCGGACGGCCCCGGAGACGGTGGAGCGGTCCACCGCGTACAGCTCGGCCAGGGCTTCGTGCGGGATCCCCAGGCGCAGGCAGACCAGGGTGACCAGCAGCCGGTCGCCGAAGACCAGCTTCGACTTGCGCCCGGCTCCGGCGGCTCGCCTGCGGGCACCACCTCGCTGTTCGGCGAGCGCGGACTCGCGGGCCGATTCCCAGCATGGCGCGAGTTCTTCGAGCAACTCGCCGACGTGTTGGCGAGAGACGCCGGTGAAGGCAGGATGGGACAAGGCCACGCGGAGTAGCTCGTGATTCACACCTTGAGAACCCGCGTGGCCGTCCTCATGCCACGGCCCGCATCAGCCCCGGCTATTCCTCCCGAGGTCGTTAGGTCGGCCCTGCTTGTCGAATAGGCTCATCATCACGAAGGTGCGCTTGGCACCGATGGCGAGGTCCATCGCCCCGCCCACGGCCGGGATCGCGTCCGGCGCGCCGGTGTGCCAGTTGGCCAGGTCGCCTGTCGCGGAGACCTGGAAGGCGCCGAGTACGCAGACGTCGAGGTGGCCGCCGCGCATCATGGCGAACGAGTCGGCGTGGTGGAAGTACGACGCCCCGGGCAGTTCGGTGACCGGAACCTTGCCCGCGTTCGTCAGGTCCGGGTCGGTCTGGTCGCCGGTCGCGGCGGGGCCCATGTGGAGCATGCCGTTCTCGGTGTGCAGCACTACACCCGAGTTCGCGGGTAGGTGATCGGCCACTTTCGTGGGCTGCCCGATGCCGAGGTTGACGTAGGAGTCGGCGGGGATGTCACGGGCGACGATGGCGGCGAGATGGTCGGGGCTCAGTGCCATGTCAGCGTGCTCCCTGCACGAGGTAGTGACGGGCCTCGACCTGCACGACGCGGTCGATGTAGATGCTCGGCGTGACGACTGCCTCAGGATCGAGGCCGCCCGTCGGTACCACCTCTGCGACCTGGACGATCGTGGTCGTCGCTGCGGTCGCCATCACCGGCCCGAAGTTGCGGGCAGTCTTGCGGTAGACCAGGTTGCCCATCTCGTCGGCGCGGTGGGCGCTGATCAGCGCGACGTCACCCTTGAGCGGGTATTCGAGCACGTGGTCGCGCCCGTCGATTGCTCGGGTCTCCTTGCCTTTGGCCAGCGGCGTCCCGACGGTTGTCGGGCAGAAGAACGCGCCGATGCCGGCGCCGGCTGCGCGTATCCGCTCGGCGAGGGTGCCTTGCGGGACCACTTCGACTTCGATGCTCCCGGACCGGTAGAGCTCGTCGAAGACGTAGGAGTCGCTCTGCCGGGGGAAGGAGCAGATCACCTTCCGCACCCGGCCTGTCTTCAGCAGCGCCGCGAGCCCTACCTGGCCGTTGCCGGCGTTGTTGGAGACGATGGTCAGGTCTTTCGCGCCCTGACAGATCAGTGCGTCGATGAGGTCGAACGGCATCCCGGCCAGGCCGAACCCGCCGATCAGGACGGTGCTGTCGTCCTCGATGCCGGCGACCGCCTTGTCGGCTGTGTCGCAGATCTTGGCTCTGCTCACGCGTCGACCGCCGTGTTCTCAAGAACCACGGCCAGGCCCTGCCCGATGCCGATGCAGGTCGTGGCCCGTCCCCATGGCTCGTCGCGTTTGTGGAGCGCCTTGGCCAGCGTGCCGAGGATGCGGCCGCCACTCTTGCCGAGCGGGTGGCCGATCGTGATCGCGTGGCCCTTGGGGTAGGTCAGCACGAGGTCGTCCAGCCGGACCGCCGCCCGGTCGGGGTAGATCTGGGCGGCTTCGACGAGGTTATTGGCGAGATTGGGCATCGTCCTGTCTCCCTATGCGGCGGCTCCTGCTCGGCATAGGACGAAGTCGCTCTCGCAGTGCAGGAGGCCGTCCTCGCCGGGCACGAAGTCGCGGATCAGTGACTCTTTGACGCCGAAGACGGAGTCGGAGTCCAGGTATTCGCTGTCGCGGCCGAATACGTGGGTGGTCAGTGGTTCGAAGCCGGGGGCCGAGATCCTGGCGTGGATGTGCGCCGCCCGCCACGGGTGGCGTCCGGTGTCGGCCAGCAGCCCGCCGACGGGCCCGTCGGCGGGAATGGGATAGGGCACCGGCCGAACGGTGCGGATCTCGTAGCGGCCGTGTGTGTCGGTTCGGTACACGCCGCGCAGGTTCGTCGGCGGTTGGAGGCCGGGCTGCTGCACGGCGTAGAAGCCCGTGGCGGCGTTCTGCCACACATCCAGGCTCGCTCCCGGGATCGGCTGTCCGTTCTCGTCCCGCACGGTTCCCTTGAGCAGCGCGGGCTGGCCGCCGTCGTCGTACTCGACCATGGAAGCGCCGAAGTCGCGGTGCGGTGAGCCCGGTACGTAGAACGGGCCCAGGATGGTGGGCTCGGTCGCGAGCGACTCGACGTCGGAGTGGTTGATCAGGTCCACCAGCGAGGACAGCCCCAGTGTGTCCGACAGGAGGATGAACTCCTGCCGCGCGTCGTCGGTGATATGACCGGCCGCGGTGAGAAAGCGGATGCTGGAGAGCCATTCCTGCTCGGTGAGCCGCACTTGTTTGGCGAAGGCGTGAAGGTGGCGAACGGCCGCGGACATCACCTCGCGAAGCCGTGGGTCGGGGGTCCCCTCAAGTCGGGAGAGGACACGGTCGGTCAGGTCGTCCTCGGCCATCTTGTCCATGGTCATCTCTTTCGGTCAGGGGAGGAAGGCGGCGGGGCGGTCACCGGCATAGGCGGCGGCAAGAACCGTGCGGGCGCAGGCGTGGTCGGCCGGGCGCGGGTTGACCGGCCGGCCTTGGGCGACGATGGTCGCGGCCGCGTCGAGCTCCTGGGCCGGGAAGCCGAGCGCGGACAGGGACTGCGTGGCCCCGAGCTCGTTCCGCAGGTCCCATATCGCACCCGCCGCGTGGTCGGTGGCGCGGCCGGCCGCCCGGAACGCGGTCTCGATGGCCGCCATCGCCGCCGGCGCGGCGAGCGCGTTCGCGGCCAGGGCGTAGGGGATGACCGCGGAGTGGGACGGAGCATGCGGCAGGTCGTAGGTGCCGCCGAGGGTGTGGCAGATCTTATGGTGGATGCCCATCCCCGTGGTGCCGAGCGTCCAGCCGGCGAGCCAAGCGCCGTAGGTTACTTCGGCGCGGGCGTCGATGTCCGCCGGGTTCGCCACCGCCTTGGGCAGGCCCGCAGCGAGCGCCCGGATCCCTTCCTGCGCGGTGAGCACGGTCAGGGGAGATATCTGCGGGGCGTAGAGGCCCTCGGCGAGATGTGCCAGCGCGTTCATGCCGCTCGCGGGCGGGAGCGAGACGGTGAGTTCTGGGTCGTAGATGACGACCCGGGGCAGGACATGCGGGTCGTGCCCGGTGGTCTTGCGCTGGTTGTGGGTGATACCCCAGATGGGTGTCATCTCCGACCCGGCGTAGGTGGTGGGTACGGCGAGGATCGGCAGGTGTGTGTCCTTCGCGATCGCTTTCGCGGTCCCGATCGCCGAGCCGCCCCCCACCACCACGAGGGAGTCGGCCGCGGCGGCGCGTGCAGCGTCCACCGCCCGCGCGGCCAGGTCTGCGGGCACGTGCATGGCTGCTTCGTCGAAGCGGCCGACGCGCAGCGGTGCGAGCAGGTCGGACAGCTCCTGGCCGGTCTTCAAGGAGGGGTCGCTGACCAGAAGCGGCCGGGTCAGCCCGAGCCGGGCCAGCTCGGTGCCGAGCTCCAGTCGCCTGCGGGCACCGAACACCACCCTCGAGTGGGGGGTGGGGGTGTCATGAACGAACTGCGTGACTCCTCCCCCGGCTAAAGCCGCGAGCTTCTCGCTAAGCCTGGCGGCCGTTGCGACGGACCAGCCCGGCCCGTAGAACGTTCAGAGCGCCCACTGTGTCAGCGTGCGCCTGGTGGTCGCACTCATGAC
>NZ_JBIARC010000197.1:0-4027 GCF_042889625.1 Streptomyces sp. NPDC002573
GGCGCAGAGCACTCCGGCGCTCCGCGCCTCCGACCCAAGGATGGCCTTCACCCCCGCCCTGAAGGGCGGAGCACTGGCCAAGATCAGAGGTAGACCGGCGAGCCCTGCCTGATCAAAGTGCAGCCAGTACCTGCCGCAGGTTGGATCTCCGGGCGGGGAACGGTCAGGACCTTGAAGATGTAGCGGCTGACCAGGATTCCGCCTAGCGTGAGCGCGCCGAGCAGCAGGAGAGGAAACCAGCTGTCGCGCTGGGTGACGCGGACTCGGCGGGTGTCCGGAGAGGGCACCGATGCAGTAACTGGCGGCCCGAGGCCGGCCGCCGGCTTCGCGTAGCTACCGGACGCGACCGCGCTGGACGGCGAGCTGGTCGTATGGGATGCAGCGGGTCGGCTCGCCTTCGAGCAGCTACAGAACCGGCTTCAGTGGCGCGGCCCCGGGGCGGAGGCGGCGGGTGGTCCGGGTCGGCGCCCGGCGCCTGGTGACCGGGGAGCGCGGCGTGCGCGGCCGTCGGGGGCGGTGGGCAGGGTCGGCGGCGCCGTCGTCCGGAAGTGGCGGCATGCGCGATCCGTCAGCGGCCTTCTGGAGCTCTGTAAGGCACGTGCCTTGGCGGGCTGGCGAGGGGCCGCCTAGCCGTGCAGTCACACACGAGCTTGCCCCGCCAGTCCGTAAGCCGTAACTTACGTAAGTGGCGACTTACATAGATGCCCTGTCTGCACTCGCCGACCCGACCCGTCGGGCCATCTTCGAATGTCTCGCTGATGGCCCCAAGGCGGTGGGCCAGCTGGCAGAGGGCCTGCCGGTGAGCCGCCCCGCGGTCTCCCAGCACCTGAGGGTGCTCAAGGAGGCCGGGCTGGTAGTGGACCGAGCCGTCGGTACGCGGCGCCTCTACCAGCTCAACCCGGCCGGGCTGGGCACCCTGCGCGCCTGGCTGGATCGGTTCTGGGACCAGGCACTGGCCGCGTTCGCCGCGGCCGCCGAAAGCGAAAGCGAAAGCGAGCAAGCAGATGACTGATGCGTCCGTCCGCAGGAGTGTGACCGTCCAGGCGCCGATCGAGAAGGCGTTCGCCGTCTTCACCCAGGGCTTCGACGGCTGGTGGCCGCGGAACCACAAGATCGGAGAGAGCGACCTGAAGCAGGCGGTACTCGAAGGCAGGGAAGGTGGTCGCTGGTATGAGATCGACACCGACGGCAGCGAGTGCGATTGGGGCCGCGTGCTGGCGTGGGAGCCACCCACGCGTCTGGTGCTGGCCTGGCAGATCGACGCCACCTGGAAATTCGACCCGGAGCTGGTGACCGAGGTGGAGATCCGCTTCGTGTCCGAGGGGCCCGGCCGTACCCGCGTGGAACTCGAACACCGTGACCTGGACCGCTTCGGCGAGGCCCAGGAGCAGGCCCGTGCCGCGTTCGACTCGCCGGGGGGCTGGGCCGGGCTGCTGGAGGCATTCGCCCAAGCAGCAGCGGCATAGTCCGGAGTTGGCGACGTTTGTTGCCGACGTCTACGACGTCCGGTAGCGCCGATGCGGTCGCCGCCGTACCAGGCTTCGCCTCGACGGCCCGCTTCCCGGCCCCGAGACCACCGACGGGCGGATCGCGGCGGCGTGCTCCGGTGCGGGCCGGACGGCTCCTTCGTTGTTCATTCGGCCCAGCGTGTCGTCGGTCCGGCCCAAAGCCCCGCGGTCGGCGCCTGCCGGGTGTGACAAGGCGAAGATCTTTCCGGGTGTGCATCCGAACAAGCTTCCGCAGACTTGGTCACGCAGGAGTGTTCACCGACGCTGCACGTGCTGCATGGCTTCGCACCGCACCGCCGCCGCACCCTCGTCGCCCGACGCGGCGGCGGCGCCGACGCGCTGGCCCGGGTGGTGGAATCGCCTGGGACTCGACCATGCTGGGCAGGCGGGTACCCCTTCGCTGGGTGAAGCTGAAGGCGTGAGCATCAGTAGCGAGCGCCCGGCAAGTGCTGAGCAGATCTACGCAGCGCTGGCCGCTCTGGCGGCTGAGCCGGTGGCAGATCCGGAGAAGCGACCCAGAGGGCCGCAGGAAGAGGACCGTCTGCAGTTGCTGGGCAGCCTGCTGGCGAAAACTGAACTTGAGATCACCGCCGCAACCCGTCTGACCGAGGAGGGGGAGATCGAGGACGTCCTTCAGACGCTGCTCGGCTGGGAGGAACAAGTAGGAGCGGATGCCGGCCTGGCGCTCAACGTCCTGACGAACCGGCTGCAGCGCACCGCGGTGCAGGTCTCCGAACCCGAGGCGGAAGATCTGCCACCGGGCCGGGAGGCCGCCTTCGCCGCCGTCATGACAGCGGTGTACGCGCTGGGCGCCCAGTTGCACGCCGAGCGCGGCGATGCTGAGGGAACCCGAAGCGCTCTGAGCGGGGCGGAAGAGGCCCTCATCGACATCCTGCAAGGCATACATGACCTGCGCGTCTGCATCGGCGACGCGCCCGGGCCGGAGACCGAAGCCGACGGCTGAACCAGTTCGGCACCCGACCTGGGTCCACGGCTCGGACCACGTTCGCTGAATGTCCGGCCAGATCGCCCAGGCTCTACGGCCGGACCCCCTCGACCGGAGCGCCGACGTCGACTCCAGGACAGGCCTCCCGGCGCACACGCTGCGTGGCCTGGCCGATCGGCTGGCGCCCGGAGGCCGGCTACTGGTGGTGATGCTGCCGGCCGGCATCCAGTACCTGCTGTTCGAGGCGGCCCTTGCGCGGTTCGAGGAGTTGCAGCCCGACCCGGCTGTGATCGAGGGTCACGTGCGGGCGGCGGGGCTGGAAGCCGGTCTCAGCTATGTCGAGCATGAGCTGCGCATCGGCCGGGAGAGGTAACTTCGCATGGTGCGCGCCCGCTACATGTCCCTGCTGTCCACCTTCAGCGACAGCGAGATCGAGAAGGGCATCGAGGAGATGCGCGTCGCCCATCCGGAGCCCGTGCTGGTGTTTGCGGACCGGTTCGCGTTCGTCCTCGGCCGGCGACGGGAGGAGTCGGCGCGAGCACCATGGTCGACGAGCGGCTGCGGCGCCTGCCCGGCCCTGAGGTGCCCGTGCAACGCGCGAACGAAAGCACGGCGCCGTCGGCCCACACGTGCCCGGCCTGAAGCAGGGCTTGCCACTGACGACCGTACGCGCCCGGCCGAGTGATTCCTGTATGACGCTCGGGCTGCAGGCCAACGTGCCGCCTGGGGACAGTGGCGTCCCTTCACTACCGTCGAGGAACGCTGGCGGTTGCAGCTACCGGTAGCGGTCCTGTCCGGGAAGCCGTGAGGAGTTGAGCGTCCATGGCCGTGTGTGAGGTCTGCGGCAACGACTACGAGATGTCTTTCGAAGTGCATGCCAAGGGAGCGGTCCATACCTTCGACAGCCTCGAGTGCGCCGCCCAGCAGATGGCGCCGATCTGCGACAACTGCCAATGCCGCATCCTCGGTCACGGCCTTCAGGCCGATGGGCAGTTCTTCTGCTGTGCGCACTGCGCCCGCCAGCAGGGCAAGTCGGAGCTCGTCGACCACGCCTGACCCCGCGCGAGCGGACCTGGCGTTCCTGATCGCCACCTGGACCGAGCACGCGGCGGGCCCGGCATGGGGTGCGTTTAGGTGCCCAGCCACCTGCTCCCGCTCTTTCCGACGCATCGCATCGAGTTGCTCGTAGGCAGACGGATGCGTCCTTCGGCGATGTCCGCGTAGAGGAGGCGCGGCCGGCCCGCGCCGCGCCGCTACGGCGGCCCAGCACCGCCGGCCCGGGGCCCGCGGTGGTAGCGGTGGGCCCACCGGTTCTTCCACCAACCGAGCCGGTGCTCGCACCCCTGAGGGAAGGCCCGCTGCAGCGCCGTTACCGCCACGCTCGACTTTCGCTGTTCTCGCGGGGCCGGTGTGATCAGGCTGTGTGCTGGATGCCTGCTTGGGCCCAGGCTTGGTGGACGGCCTGGATTTCGGCGTCTGTCGGCTGGCCTGGGGTGACGGGAAGAAATCGGGCGGCGATGATCACGCGGCGGAGCTTGGCGAGCATGTCGGCGAAGGACGGGTCGGTCTTGGT
>NZ_JBIARC010000198.1:0-3880 GCF_042889625.1 Streptomyces sp. NPDC002573
AGGTATCAGCGGTTTGATCTTGGTTGAGGCTAGTTCTTGCAGATAGCCCCGTTGATGAGATATCATCAACGGGGCTTCGCTGTTGTCGATCAGAGGCTAGTGGGGCGACCACCCTCGGCGCTCCAGTTCGCGGCGAAGAACCAGGTTCTCCCCGTGCGCCTGCTCCAGCGCCTTGCGGAGTTCTGTGATCTCCTGGCGGTGCCGCTTCTTCAGCCGGGCGACCTCGGCGGTGAGGGCAACGACGATGTTGTTGTCGCTGTCGCCTTCTGCCGGGACCGGCCGGGGTGCCGGGTGGTGTGTCCGCTGGTGCTCGATCCTGGCCCGCAGCCCCGGGTTCTTGTAGAGGAAGTTCTGCGAGACACCTGCCTCGCGCTGGACGGCTTGGAAGGTCACCTGCTCGCCTCGCTTGACCAGCCGCCGTATGGCCGCCTCCGCGGCCTTGATCTTCTCCTCCGACTTCCGGCGGGCGGCTTCCTTGAGGGTGTCGATCCGCTGCTGCCTGTTGTCGCTCACGGCTGCGTCCCCCGGTGGCGGGTGGTGTCGATCGTGATCGGGGTCGGGCCTGCGGTGAGGCTGCCAGCGCCCTGACAGGGTCGCCCAGGAGCCTCCTGCATGGAGGCCAGCAGCTTCACCAGGGCGTCACGCTCGGCGGTCCGCTGGACGAGCCACACGTTGTCCTCGGGCATCGGCCAGCCGTGCCGGGCCTGGAACGCGGAGGTCTGCCGCTGGATGAGAGCCTCGGTCTCGTCGAGCTGTCGCTTGAGGGTGTCCAGGTGGCTGGAGTCAGTGACGAACACTGAGCAGGTCAAGCACGCGTTGCCCTTGTCGCAGGTCTGCAACGGGGGCAGCAGGCAGTACCCGTGAGGCAGGAACCGGTCCGCCCGGTTGAACAGCTGCATGCCGTCGTGGTCCTCGCGGGAGAACGTCACGGTGGTGCCGTCCGCCTTGAACTTCCGCGTCGCCAAGAACGCCTGCTCGGAGTGCTCCTCGCGCCGGGCCACGTAGTGCATGGACATGGTGGGGTTCGCGTGCCCGGCATACCGCTGGAGGACGTGAACGGGTAGTCCCAGCTCGGCGAGGCGGGTGATGCGAGTGTGCCGGAACCGGTGGGTCTTGCTGAGTCTGACCGGCCGCCCGTTGCTGTCGGTGATGTTCACCTGCTCGCTGAACTCATGCAGGGTGCTGCTGTATTGGCGAAGGCTGATGTGCTTGTTGCCGTGCGCGTTCGCATTGTGCGCGGGGAAGAGGTAGCGGGACTGGATGCCGGGGAAGCGTTCGCGGACCCACTGCTGCTGTTCCTCGATCACGCCGACGACTTCGGCGTCAACGAGGATCGTGTCCGGCGCCCGGTCGATCTTGCTCTGGGCATAGCAGAACCGGGCGACCTGCTCGCCCTCGGCAGCTTCGATAGCCCGGTCTGTGGCCGGGGAGAGGCAGTCGAAGCTGCACATGGTGATCTCGCTGGCTCGGCGGCCAGTGAGGATTTGCAACAGCAGCATGCGCATGACCTGCGGATACTTCTCTCCCAGCTCTGGAAGGTGTTCGGTGATCTGGGAGAGCGCGTGGTCGTCCACGTAGTGCTCATCGTTGACCAGCGGTCTCCCTCGTTCGTGAGTGATCTGCTTGCGCCAGACCGCCGCGTGCACGTCGGTCAGTTCGTCCCAGGAAGACGGGCCGATCTGGAGGCGACACTCCTCACGGTTCTCCGCGACGAACGCCATCAGGTCCGAGACAGCCCGCAGGTTGCCGTTCACCGCCCTGGAGCTGACCGCGTCTGTAGCTCGCCCTCGGTTCGCGGGGTCGCTTGCCCAGCGGCGGAAGGCCGCAGACTGAGCACTCGCATGCGCGAGATCCCTGGTCAGTTCCGCTGGCTCTTCGAGGGTAGACAGCCATCGGTCCAGCAAGAAGAAGGAGGGCACTCGGTCCCCGGCGACGGTTGACCAAGTGAGCGTTCCGGCTTCCAGAGAAGTCCCGAGGTACCACTTCACGGCATCACGGAGCCACGGAGTCCGCACTCGGCCGGGGCAGCAGCCGTCCGACGAGCGGGGCTCTCGCTCCCGGATCGGGATAAGGGGATCACACCTGGGAGACCAGAAGTCCAGGGACCACCACGGACCTTCGTTCAAACGAGCGACCAGGGCAGGTTGAGCGAACCGGAAGATCCCTCGCAAGCGGAACTGCCCCTGCCCTGGGAGCCGCCCGTGTTGGGCCGCGAACCATGCCGCGTGCAGCTTGAGGAAGGCTTCCATATCGACGTCAGTCAGCGACTGGACGGGCTTCCCGTTCGTGGCCGTCCACTCCAGCACCTTCGCGACCCGGTTGAAGGTGGTACCGCTGATGTTCACGCCGTCGCGGAACTGCCAGTGGGCCATCCAGGCCAGCTCGATCCGGAGGTGGTAAGGAAGGCCACCGAGCTTGATCTTCCCGGCGACACCGCCGTCTGTCCGCTCGCGCCAGCCGTCGATGCCGGCGCCGAGGACCTCGCCTTGCCATTCGGCTGGCAGGTCGGCGAGGAGCCGGGCAAACGGGTCCGGGGATGCCTGGGCGGGGAGGGCACGCAGGGCGTTAGAGGGCTTCAACGTTGACCTTCCAGCCGTTGGTGTAGTTCTTCCAGTTCGCTGCCGCCCGCAGGGCTTCGTCTTCGGTGACCCAGCCGTAGAGGTCCACGGTGGTTTGGACGTGGGCGTGTCCGAGGCGGCGGGAGACGACCCATTCGGGGGTGCCCCCGATGAGGAGCGCGGTGGCGTGGGTGTGCCGGAACCAGTGCGGTGTCCACTCGGCGGCGCCTTTGCCCTTGCGTTTGAGGGCGGCCACCTTGTCGCGGACAGTGCCCTCCCGCAGGGCAGACAGGTAGGGCGGCCGGTCGAGGTTCATGAACAGCGGGTCGCCGGGGTCGATGGGCATGCCGAGGTCGGCGGCCCGCATGGCCACGTGGGTGAGGTAGTCGGCGTAGAGGCGTTCGAGATCGCTGCCGACGTAGACGCGGCGGGGCTTGAGCATCTTCACGCGGGCGTCATTCGGGTTGTCCTCGCGGGGGACGACCTCGACGTGCGGGGTGCCGCCGCGTCCCATGACGAACTCATGGATGCGCATGCCCAGGGCCTCGCCGAGGCGCATGCCGCTCTCGGCCAGGAGGGCGAAGAGGAACCGGTCGCGCAGGTTGCCGACCCATTCGCCGGCCGCGGGGTCGTAGGTCGCGCAGCCGTCCAGGATCGCCTGTACCTGCTGCGGGAGCAGGATCGGGGGCCGGTCACGGCGCTTGACGGCGCGGACGCGCACTAGGGAAGACGAACCGGGCTCGGTGCGGGCGTCCAGGTGGGACAGCAGTCCTCGGGCCGGTGCCCTGCGCGGGGCTCCGCGCAAGATCTTCGCGGCCACGGGCACGTCGTTGACGGCGTCCTGCCACTTGTAGAAGGAGATCAGGGCGCCGAGCCGGGCCTCAAGCGTCGTGGCCTCCGGGCCGTCCTCGGGTGTGGTGATGATGTGCTCGACGGCCCGGCCGTTCCGCAGCCACGACAGGTAGGCGGCGACCGCCGGGACGCCGACCGCGTTCCACTTGCCGGTCTCATCGCGCTGTTCCAGGAAGGTCCACCACTGGGCCAGACTCGTTGCGTACGACCGGACGGTGTTCGGAGACCAGTACCGGCGGTGGGCCTCAAGCCACTCTTCGACCGGGGCGATCGTCTTGTAGTCCTCGCCGACCACGGTCCAGGTACGACGTTCCCCCAGTGGCCGGAGGGCAAGGGTGTACGCCATCTCCCCCCTCGTTCCTGCTCGTTGATGAGAGCCTGCTGATACCTCTTCATCAACGAGCAGGAACGAGGGCAGTCACTGCTCGTTCATTACGTAGATGAGATGTGGCTGAGCCCCGTGGATAACT
>NZ_JBIARC010000199.1:0-3731 GCF_042889625.1 Streptomyces sp. NPDC002573
CCGTCAGCCCGCCCCCATCCGCATAGCGCATACCAACGACATAGCGCACAGGTGACCAGCAGTCAGTAGCCCGAGCAGACAGTCACCTCAAAGCGTCGAAGCCAGTAACGGCCCCAAAAGAAAACGGCCTCGGGGGCCGCGACGTCCTTCCTCCAGCATGGCCCGGAGGTGTCCGCGCGGGCGTTTACGCTCGAACGCATGTGGCCCAGGCAGAGCCGAGCAGGCGCGGTCCATGGCGTCCAGGTCGTTCGTACGGTGGCGCGCTCCACCTGGACGCCATGGACCACGCCCGCTCCACGGTGTGTGGGTCGACGGCGGACGGGATGGGAACTGGGGAGAGTGGTGGATGCTGTGAGCGAGCGCCACTCCGTTGACTGCGCCCTCCAGCGAGGTGAAGATCATCGGCATGACGCTTTCGGCGGGACAAGACGCTGGCTTGGGTCCGTTCCTGCTCATCTGGAGTCTGCTTGCTCTCGTGATGGGCGGTGGGCTGGCGACCAAGACGTGGTCTAGTACTGCAACCGCACCTGTCGCGTCACCGCAGGTCAGGCGCAGCGCGGCGGTTTTTGGGCGGTGGCGATCCGACGGCGCACGGTGATAGTCGCCGCGCCGGGCCGATCGCGAACTGGCAGGTCAACGGCTCTCTATATCTGATGGCCCGTCAGCTTCGAAGTGTCCAGACGCCTAAACTGACCTGCGCTGATTCCATGAGTGCGGTTGCAGTACTAGCCGCTTCATGGCCTTCAGAGCGACACTCCTTGCAAACCAGCAGGGCCTGTCGTCGAGGCAGGCCGAGAGATTCCGCAGAGCCAAGCGGATGCCGGTGGGGTTCGTGCGGTTCATCGGTGGAATCTTTGTCGTCGCTGGAGCAGTCACCCTGCCGGTCTCGGTGATGGTGCTTATGCGCCACTGAGACCAAGCGGGATGGGCGGGAGAACGGCGCACGTGCCTCCTGCGTGCCCGATCGAGCGGGGATGGGCGCTCCTGCACACAGCCCAAGACCTCACCAGCACAGTTAACTCAGAACTCTTGAGGCCTTGACCAGCAACTACTCCTGGGATCGGAGGGCCTTCCGGGGCCATGTGTGCAGACTGTGGAATCAATCAAGTTTCTTACCTGAAACCATAGTTAATCGTTATACGATCCGCTCTCGCTCGTGATGACACGGCGTGATGCGGAGGGGTCATGAGGCTTTGCAGGTGGGGTCTCGCAGCCGTGGCCGCAGGGGCGGGCGTGCTGACCATGCTTCCCGTCACGGTTCAGGCAGCAACGGCGGGTTCCGTCAGTTACAAGCCGACTTGCGCGTATGGCGAGATCACCGGTTCGGGCAACCTGTCTCATGAACCGATCTCCACGAGGCCCGGGCAGAACCTGGTCACGTACACCACCGTGCGTAACGCCAAGTCGGCGCCGCTGTCGGGGGTGTTCTTCGACTACGAGATGGTGCCGCCCAGCAATCACAAGGGTGCAGCGCCCACCGTCTGGTGGAAGTTCAACGGTGGGTCGTGGCATCACTTGATCATGACCTGGCACGCGGCGACCAAGTCGTCCACCGCCCAGTGGGTCAGCGGTGACGCCGTCCTCGGGAACCTCCCCGGCTCCACTGGTCACACGTTGGAGATGTCCGTCGACTACCCCTCTGGCGCGACGCCTGGGGTCTACGACGGCACCCTCCTGGCGGGAGCGATGACGTGCGGATACCAACTGCTGGGAGCTGTCCCGGTAACCACGGCTTACCGGCCGCGGTAGGCCGCTTGCTGTGCCCGATACAGCAGCGAAGTGCAGTAACCACAGCGATCTTTGGGGGGTTTGATGCGGCAAACCACAGCGGCCGCGAGTGTCGTCACCGTACTCGCGCCGCTTCTCCTGGCCGGCGCTTCAACGGCGTCGGCCACAGCCACTGGGTCACTCACCGTGACGACGTTGGACCGGAGCGGTAAGCCGGTCTACGCACAAGTGGAGGTCTACAACACGAAAACGTTCGATTTCCGCATCATCGAAGGCAACAAGGCGACGTCGCTGCCCGACGGCAGCTACGAGCTCGTCACGTCCTTCGGCGACGCCGGAGACGAGCGGGCAACCGTCGGCGGTCACAGTGTGACGGTCTCCGGGGCCACGAAGACCACCTTCGACGCCCGGCAGGGCCGCCCGGTCAACGTCTCGCTCAGCCCGAACCCGGGCAGCGGATACGACCACATGGTCAGCGCGTACGTCTGCACCTCCGACAACGGCCCCGCCAACATGGGCACGTCGGCACCAGCGGGTGACCTGTACGTCATCCCGACGAGCAGCAAGGCCTACGAGCTGGCCTACGGCACCGCGTACCAGCCGCAGTCGGCGACCGGCGGGGACTTCTGGCTGGCGTCCGCCACGCACAGGGGCGGCGTACCGTCCGGGATGTCCGCGACGCTCAAGCAGTCCGGACTGACCGCCATCAAGGTGTCCGCCCGTTCAGGCCCCGACAGCGGACAGGCGAGGTTCTCGTTCAACTACCAGACGACGGGCGGCGACGCCTGCCCGATGTCCACGAACTCGCTCATGTTCCAGCGTGAGCTGCCCAACTCCTTCACCGCCCACCTCCCGCCCGGCCAATGGCAGGTGGGCCAGCAGAGCCACGACTTCATCTTCGACGGGTTCCACAACTACGCGGCCGGCACGACGACCTCGCTGACCCTCGGCCACACGGTCTGGGGCCCCGGCGGGCGGCTGCCCAACACCTGGTACCACCAGCTGTACTTCGGGGACATCAACCTGTTCGCCGATCCGACGCTTCCGGCTGGCGGGACGCTGGCCTCCGGCACCGTGACGCTGACCCACGCGGGCAAGACGCTCTACTCGCACACCTACACCCACTCGGACGGCATCGACGCGCATCCGGTGATCCCCGGTGCGGGCTGGTACACGATCAGTGAAACCGGCCGACGCAGCCTGCCGTCCGGCTCACTGTCGACCACCTCCAGCCTCACCCTGCACTTCTACGCGGACCCCAGCAAGAACGAGCAGATCCGGGACTACATCACCCGGTTCTGGCCCGACGCGCTGAACTCCAGGAACCAGGCGGCTCCCGGGTCGACCACGACCGTCGTCCTGGGCATGCAGCGCAGCGGCACGGGCGACGGCACGATCAGCCAGTTGTCGGACAGTGTGAAGTCCGTGCGTGCCTGGTACACCACCGACGACGGCGCCACTTGGCATGCCATCACCGCGAAGCTGTCCGGCGGCAAGTGGACCATCGCCGTCCCCAACCCGGTCTCAGGCCGCGTCGGCCTGCGCTCGACGGTCACCGACTCCCACGGCGACAGCTCGACGACCACGGTGTACAACGCGTACGCCGTGAGTTGAGGCCCACCAGACCTGCCGCTGCCACACCGGCGGCCCGCCCGAGAGATTTCCCCGGACGGGCCGCCAGCCGGCGATGGCGGTACAGCAGCGAAGCACAGCAACTCCAGCAACCAGCAGCGATCCACACCGGCCCTCATGGGCTTTCCGGCAATCTGTATGACGGTGGGTTGAGGGAGTAGCCTTCCCATGGAGGGGTGCCATGTCCGTGTGGATCATGTTGGGTTCCGGCTGCGTTTTCGTAATTCTGGGCGTGTTGGCCTTGAACGGCCGGGGAACCGCGGCGTACGCGCCGTCGCCTAGAAGACTCATGAAGATCTTGCTGAGGGGCTGCCCGGCCGTGGGCCGGGTGGCCCCTCGGTCTATGCGGTGGCTGGGTTGATCGTCCATGT
>NZ_JBIARC010000200.1:0-3714 GCF_042889625.1 Streptomyces sp. NPDC002573
TCTTCACCACCAAGCCAACCGAACCTGAACCGCAGATCACCCCACAACCGGAACCGAAACAGCTGCCGTGACTACACCACCCCGCGGGACATGACTTGGGTCATGGCGTGGCCCTCGGCCTGCGTGCCGCCCAGCACCTCGCCGCCCACGTCAGCCAGATCGCCGCGGACCCCATCGGCGACCACACCTGGACAGCGCAGGTCCTCCGTCCGTGGTTCGACGCGCAGGTGGCGGCCGACCGCGGCAACGAGCAACGCCTCACCGAGAGCTCGCCATCCTCGGATCGGCGGGCTGCTGCCCTGGCCGCTTGCGCCTTTGACGATCCCGTCGTCATGCGAGCCCGTGCCCAGGTACGCCATCTCCTGCAACCGGCCGACGCCGCCTACGGCACCGACGAAGTGGACCGAGCCGTCACCCACTGGCTGGCCGCTCACCCAGACTTCTCGCCAACGCACGACGGCCCGACCCGCGATCAGTGGGATGCACTCATCCCAGGCTGAGCGCTTACCCGGCACTTCACTTTCGGTGCTCAGGATCGGCAAACGATGGCGGGCTCAAGCAGTCAGCGACTCACCGCTGTTCAGAAGGTCAGCGTTAACCTCGGCCGGAGTGCGGTAGCCATGGGTCTTGCGCGGACGGCGGTTGAGCTCGGGGGCAACGGCGTCCAGGTCGGCCTGGCTGAATGTGCGGAGGTCCGCGCCCTTGGGGAGGTACTGCCGCAGCAGGCGGAGGCGGATTCGCTGAAGTACCGGTACGAGCAAGGGCCGTCCTGCGATTGCTGAACCACCAGCCCGCCGAACCCTCAGGACAGCCCACTCCAAGATCAATCGCGGGGCAGCCCGTGACTGACGACCCGTCTGTTGTGAGAATCACCGGTCAGCGGGTCACCCGCCGATGAAGCTCACTGTTTCCGTCAGGTCCGCCCGCCCGGTACGCAGCCGTGGCACGCCTTCCTTCTCGAATCCTACCGAGACACCGCAGAACAGCACGAGCCCGTCAGCGGCTCCGATCATCCGGCTGACGGTCTTGCGATACATCGTCCACATCACCTGGGGGCAGCTGTGCAATCCTTCCGCCCTCAGCAACAGCATGACCGTCTGCAAGTACATCCCCGCGTCCCCCCACTGCCCGGGCCCCATCGTCCGGTCGAGGTAGCAGAACAGTACGACCGGCGCCCCGAACGCCTCCGAGTTCAAGGCGGCGATCTTCGTGGGCCTGTCGACGTCGTCGCGCTCGATTCCTAGCGCTTCGTACCGCTGGGCGGCCGCGGCGGAAAAGCGGTCCAGATACGGCGAGGCCAGATCAGCTGGGTACATCGGATACTCCCGCTCGTCACCCGGGTCTTTCGCCAGTGCCCTGGCCGTCGCGCGCTTCTTCAGTTCGGCCAAGGGCTCACCGGTCACGACATACACTTGCCACGGCTGCAGGTTCCCACTCGAAGGAGCCCGCGTCGCTGCAGCCAGCACTCGTTCGAGTACCTCTTTGGGCACCGGATCATCGCTGAACGCCCGCACAGCCCGGCGACTGTCCACGGCTTCATACACATCCACGTCTTCGGTCCTCCCACTCCACGGCGCGTAGCGAAGACACGAGGGTGATCATCGCACCGAGTGAGCAGACCGGGCGGACCTTTGGTGCTGCCAAAACCGACCGGCATTCCTGCGCGGACCGATCATGAAGTGCTGCCGAAACCGGCGTCGTCGAAGGGCACGTCAACCGCATCAAGACGCTGACAGATGTTCGGCCGGGCCGGCTTCGCTCTCCTGCGCAAGCGAGTCCTGTTGGCTCACTGATCGATGTCAGATGCGCGCTGTAACTTCCCCACATGGGTGTGTACCTGGTGAGTGTCGGTGCGGCGGAATGGTTCGGTGACGAGGAAGACGGATGGGGCGAAATTGCTTCAGCGCTCAACGCTGAACTCAGGCGGCGGGGCCTTCCGCCCCACGAGGACGTACCCCCAGAGACGGACTTCGCACCTGGCTTCGGGCAAGCCTTTGAGGAGAAGCTGACCCCATCCATGACCGGGTTCCTCGCCTTGTGTCAGACGCATCTGTCACGAGAGGAATCGGAGATCCTCTGCGGCTGGACAGTGCTCGTGCCCTTCTCACTTGATGAGGAGATCTGGTTGCCCATCGACTCCGGCGACTACGAGTCCATGGTCGTCGGCGCTCCCCAGGTACTGCCGCTCGCCGAAAAGCTGGCGGCAGCCATCGATCTGCCATCCGAAACCCCGGCGACATGCGACAACCTCGACCTGAGCATGTGGTTCAGGCACCGAGCGACGAAACTGGCGATTACTCGAACAGGAGCGTGGAGCGAGGACCTGGAAACAGCCTTCTACGTCGCACTGTTCCTGCGCGCTGCCGAGCACTCGATCCGACGCGGCTGCCCCATCGTCTGCATCTGAGACCCGTCTTCGGTCCGGCTGCTCTCCCAGCGGAGATCACTCACCGTGCACGCGTCACGGAAGCAGGGCTGTACGCCGGCAACTCGCCGAGGTCCGCGGTGCCGATGAGCGGCTCCCCTTTTCCCGCACGAGGACGGCGCCCCGGCCGTGTGGCCGCCTCAGGCGCCCTGCCGGGGTCGCGGGATCAGCGGTCGGTGACGGTGGTGTCGACCGCGTCCGGGTCGGCCTGATACCAGTCACCCGAGGCGATGTCGGCGATGATGCGGCGCCAGCCATTGGTGCGGTGACCGCTGGTCGGAGCGTTGTCGTCGAGCCAGATCTCGGTGCCCACCGGGAGGACCTCCTCCGGGCCCCCTCGGCCGCCGACGGCCAGCGTGAACTCCGGGTCGGCGGGGTCGCTGCGAGTGTAGACGAAGCCGTCCTTGCGCCACGCCTCCAGACCGAAGTCGGCCAGCGGGGCGATCCACCAAGTACCCGTGTCGGGGCGAAGGAGCAGGAGGCGGTCGCCGGGCATGGGAACGTCGCTGTCCTTCACCCGTGCCGCCAGCTCCCTGATCCGCACGGCGGGTTCGACCTGGAGCCCGAGGTTGGTCCGCCGCGAGGCCGTCACGGTGAGCAGGTAGTACGGCACGGTGGACCTCCGGCAGCGCTTGCATGCGTCACGTCAGCCGTAGCCGATCACGCCGCGACACGTCGTTCAATCCACCACGGGCAAAGCCGACATCGGAGCAGGTGGTCCTCGACGATTCCTCCGTCGGCCGCGCGTCGGCCTTCACCCCGGCCCTCCGCTACGGCAGTGTCAGCCGGGGCCGATTTGGCCGACTCCCGTTCTCGTGAACACCGCCCGTTCGCGCGAGCGTGCGACTCCCAGCTGCGCGGTCGAAACGACCCGCGACTCACCTGCACAGCCACACTCGTCACCCTGCATAGGCCCGATGCCGGATGGCGGGCCGAGTTCGGTGTGGTGGCCTGGCGGGGGCCTGGGCAGCCGTCGTCTGCCGTGCAGTGCTCTGGCGTGAGGATGCGGGGCTGTAAAGGGGAGGGTGCGGCGGTGTGGCGCGTGTTCAGCGGGTTCCAAGGTTGTCGGGGTGCGCGGGGGCGGGGGTCAGGGGCCCGTTGGAGATGACGATGGAGGTGAGCGGGTAGGACGGGCCGCTGGTACCGCCCAGGGTGAAGAGGGGGGTGTCGTCCTCCTGGCGCCCGCCGTGGTAATGCCAGGTCTGGCCGAGGCGGTCGGTGTGGCCGAGGGCGAGGTCGTAGACGCGGCCTCCCAGGCAGTACGGTTCGGTGGCCCTGTGCGCCGCTTC
>NZ_JBIARC010000201.1:0-3679 GCF_042889625.1 Streptomyces sp. NPDC002573
GGAGGATTTCACTTAGGACGTGCCTTGTCTTGCTGCGGGTTGGAAGCCTAGAGAACTCCCATCCTCGCAGGTCACAAGGCACGTCCTCTCCATGGAGGCACCGTCAGCCGGTCACCGATCGATGGATCCAGGTTCAGTGCTGGGCGTGGGCCTGCGGGCGGAGTGGTCGGAGACGAGGCCGGCGATCGCGAGATGGGTTTCGGGGTAGGTCCCGCGCCGTCCGGTGAACCGCTGCAGCGGCCGCCACTGCTTGTACTCGGCGTTGGTGTGTTCCACGCAGATACGCAGCGATCAATGATGACCGTACGGCCTGCTGTCCGCGGTGCGATCGGCGCCACGAGCACGCGTCGTCGGGATTCGAATCGGAATGCCAAAGAATCTTCCCGGAAGTGTATTGACTTGGGGCGCATGTTATGCGCTCCTAATTCTTAGACCGCAACACCGAAAGAGTCACAAAGTCGGCAAGGACGTCTAGTCGGTGGAGTGACTTGGACAGGATGTGGTTAAGGCCCCCGGCAAGCCGGCGCGATACCGAGGCGACAGTGACGACTGAAGTTTCAGGACACGTGCAGCACTACCGGGGACTGTTTTGCCCTCAGAGCCGTCGCACGGACCTGATCGCGGCGCGAAGCTTCCACGCCTGGGCTCCGCGGAACCGAAGAACGTCGAGCCTGTCCCGCGTGGCCGGATCGGTCACTCCGCATGGGTGTCGGGCTGGATCTCCACGGCCGTGATCTCGAGGCCGCCGCCTTCCCCCCGTCCTGCCGGGTGATCACACTCGCGTGTGTCTCTGTTCGGTGTGCCCCGCGCCTCCCACCTGGTAGCAGGGCGGTGACGACTGGGGCGGGCAGATTTGGGCTCATCGGTGATGACGTGCCCCCGGACGGTTGGGGGTGGCTGTTGCAGGCGTCGGCGTCTCGAACTGTGCGGCTCATTGCAAACCAGTCGGGCCCGCGTCCTTTGCAGAGCCGCTGACGAGCGGCCGCTGCTGTAGCTCCGGGTTTTCGCACAGCCTCTCCGTTCGAGGGTCCGTGGGGCCGCGGACCGCAAGGAGCGAGGCATGATCCATTCAGCCGACATCCGCGAGTGGCGCAACCGTGACGTGCTGGACCCCAAAGGGCGCAAGATCGGGGCCCTGGAGGCGGTCTACGTGGATACGAGCACCGACGCGCCGGCCATGGCCACCGTCCGTACCGGGATACGGACCCGTCAGCGGCTCGTCTTCGTCCCTCTCGACGAGGCGACCCTCGGGCCGGGCTATGTCAAAGTGGCGCATTCCAGAGGGCTGGTGAAGAAGGCGCCGTCCATGGGCCTGGACGATATCCTGCCGACTGAGCGCGAAGCGGAGATCTTCCAGCACTACGACCAGGCCTACGCGCCCGGCGCCGAGCGTGGACGCCGCCTCGCACGCCGCTGACCAGTCATGTCGCCGACCGGCCCGCAGGACGTCGGCGATCCATCATCCGCACCACCGGCCGGAGGATGTGTTCCCTCATGGCGTTCCTAGCGTTTGTCCTGTTCCTGATCCTCGCGGCGGTCGTCCTCGGGTTCCTCGGCGTGCTCCTCAAGGGGCTCTTCTACCTCTTGATCATCGGAGTCGTGGTCTTCGCGGCGACCCTGTTGCTGTCGGGGCTTCGCTGGTCCCGCCGCTCGCATCGGCACTTCGTCCGCTGAGACCTCCGGCCGGGGGCGCACCGCGGTGGAGCGCGCCCCCGACGGTCGGTCTCAGCCGCGTTCGCGCTGGTAGGCGGCCAGGAGAAAGAGTGCAGACCATCCAGCGGCTGGTGCCGCATCTGCGGGGTGTGGGGGCACTGGCAGCTCCAGTTGTGAAGCGGCGCCGGACCGGTTATCCACAGACGTGGGGGTACTCGGCGCCTATGGCGAGGTTGCATCTTCTTCCAGGGCGAAAAGGCTACCGCGGCAGCGATGAGGCCAGAGCGCCGGAAGAGGCTGGTCCGGGGCCGGAGGTGGAGCGGGCGGCGCCGGATGCGCCGACGAAGCTGACGATGCGGTCGTGGGGAGCGGTGCTCAAGGGCAGCCTGCGGGAGTTCAAAGACGATGAACTCGCGGACCGTGCGGCGGCGCTGACGTACTACGGCATTCTGTCGCTGTTCCCGGCACTGCTGGTGCTGGTGTCGACCCTGGGCCTCACCGGAAAGTCGACCACGGACATGGTGCTGAGCAATCTGCAGCGGCTCGCGCCCGGATCGGCCCGGAACATCATCACCGGGGCCGTGAAGCAGCTGCAGGGCGGCGCGGGCATCGGCTCGGTGATAGCGGTCGTCGGCCTGATTTTGGCGGTGTGGTCGGCCTCGGGCTATGTCGCGGCGTTCATCCGTGCCGCGAACGCGGTCTACGACATGCCCGAGGGGCGCCCGGTGTGGAAGATCCTTCCCCTGCGCGTCGGGCTGACCGTCGTCTTGCTGGTCCTGGCGGTGATCAGTGCGTTGATCGTGGTCTTCACCGGAGCTCTGGCCCGCCAGGCAGGGACCGCCCTCGGTATGGGGAGCACTGCGTTGACGCTGTGGTCAATCGCCAAGTGGCCTGTCCTGGTGGCCCTGGTCACCGTCATGATCGCGCTCCTGTACTGGGTGAGTCCGAACGCGCAGGTGAAGGGCTTCCGGTGGATCACTCCGGGTAGTTTCCTGGCCGTGGTGATCTGGATGATTGCCTCCGGAGCCTTCGCGTTCTATGTCGCCAACTTCGCCTCCTACAACAAGACCTACGGCACGATGGCCGGGGTTATCGTCTTCCTGGTGTGGCTATGGATCACCAACCTGGCGATCCTGCTGGGACTGGAGTTCGACGCGGAGACCGTGCGGCAGCGGGCGGTCGCCGGCGGCCTGCCGCCGGACGAGGAGCCGTACACGCAACCGCGCGACACCAGGAAGTGGGACGACCAGGACAGGCGACGTCTGGGAGACGTCTGATCCCGGCCTGGGGGTCGGGCACCTCCCGCACCATGAGCGGACTGCCGAACCGCGTCAGAACTGCCGCGGCCGATCTGCACGGCCCGGAAACCACACAGGCACCACCCGTTCACCTTCGGGTGGTGCCTGCCGCGCGCTGCTGTCGAGACTCAGGCCTTGTTGACCTTGGCCGCGCGTCCCGGTCCTTGGATCTGGAACGAGACGGTGTCCCCGGGGTGGATCTCGTTGGGGTCGATCACGAGGTCGTCTACCGTGAAGTACAGCACGGGACCACCTTGGTCGTTCTTGATGCTTCCCTCGCCCGGGTCCGCGTTCCACTCATGGATCTTGCCTTGGTCCATGGCTGTGTCTCCTTGGCTTGATGGGGGGCGAGCTCCGGTCGCATGCCGGGCTCGCTCCCAGCGAACGCGAACCCGCGTGCGTCAGCGATCGCTGTGCGTCGAACGGGTGACGACGGCCGCCAGCCCACCGACGGGCGTCCAGCGCTCCCATACCTCCGGGCCGCCACCGTGCCACTCGATCAGCGGCGAAGGTCCACCACGTCCAACCGTTCCTAAACAGTGTCCAGGAGTGGCATTTGCTGCCAGTTCCCGGAACTGCGCGCATCCCGAACGGTGTTGGATGCGCTGGTATCCCGCGTTCGCTGTGTCCCCTTCCAGCTGCGTGCATCGTGTGCACGTTCCGTGACGGGTGGGCGGGTTCCCTCACGCCCTCGTGTGCCTGGTCCGGCCTGGGCGGTCCGATGCCCC
>NZ_JBIARC010000202.1:0-3578 GCF_042889625.1 Streptomyces sp. NPDC002573
TCTTTGTCTCTGTGTTGCTGGGGGTGTCGGCCCCCCGGGGGGGGGGGGGGGGCCCCGCCCGGGGGGGGGGGGGGGGGGCGGGGGGCCCCCCCCCCCCGGGGGGGGGCCCCCCCCCCGACGGCTTTTCAGCTCCGGCTTCCGGGGCCGGCTCAGGCCGCGTCGTCCTGTCGCTCTTGGAACGCCTGGTCGTGCAATAACCCATGGGCGGACCACGGCGACCGCTGCTAACCTTCCGGAGGCCGTGCGAGAGAACGAGGAGGTGGTACCCGTGGACACAGTATCGACGTGGGTGCTCCCCTCCGGGGTCACGGTCGGGCGATAGGTCGTCCGGGAGCGCCGTTCAAGAGCACTCCCGAAAGGCACGACCATGCAGTTCACTTCCGAGCAGCGCCTCGACGACGGCGTCCTCGAACGCGAATTCACCCTCGGCGAGATCCCCGGCGTCCTGTGGACGTCTGGATCCGAACCGGCCCCGCTGATCCTGATCAGCCACAACGGCGGCCTGCACAAGCGGGAACCGCGGCTGGTGGCCCGGGCCCGGCACTACGCGGCGCAGTACGGCTTCGCGGCAGCAGCCATCGACGCCCCCGGGCACGGTGACCGGCCCCGTTCCGCCGCCGATGAGCAGGCCCGCGCCGACCTCCGCCGGGCAGTTCAGGCCGGCGAGCCGGTCGACGAGATCCTCGACGCCTTCATCCTGCCGCTGGTCGAGAAGGCGGTCCCGGAATGGCGGACCACCCTGGACGCCCTCCTTGCGCTGCCCGAGATCGACGGCCCCGTCGGCTACAACGGGATGACCGCCACCGGCATTCGGCTGGCGCTGGTCGAGCCGCGCATCTCGGCCGCCGTCTTCTTCGGCCAGGGCTTCGTGCCCGGCAACCTGCGCGAGGAGGCCCGGCGGGTCACCCTTCCGCTGCAGTTCCTGATGCAGTGGGACGACGAAGGCATGGAACGGCAGCCGACGCTGGACATGTTCGACGCCTTCGGCACCAAGGAGAAGACGCTGCACGCCAATCTGGGCGGCCACGCCGGTACCCCGTGGTTCGAGGTGGACGACGGGGCCCGGTTCTTCACCCGGCACCTGAAGTGAGCCCGGCACGGGAGCCGGCCGTGTCGTCGGCCGGCGCCCGTCGCCTTGCCCCCTGTTGCCGCGGGCGGTCGGCGCTGACCGCTCGTGGGGCGTTCACCGGGGGATCGAGGTGCCGACGCGCGCGATGAGGAGGGCGATGTCGTCCTGCGCGGGGGTCGGGGCAAGGCGGTCGATGAGGGTGTCGGCCAGCTCGTCGAGGGACGGATGGGTACCGGCGAGGAGGTGGACGAGCTCCGCCAGGCGCTCGTCGAGGTCGTGCTCCCGGGCTTCGACGAGCCCGTCGGTGTAGAGGACGAGCACGGTCCCGGGAGCGACGGGGATCTCGGTGGTCGTGTAGGAGATGCCACCGATGCCGAGCGGTGCGCCGGAGGGCAGGTCGATGAGGCGGGCAATGCCGTCGGGGGTGATCAGCGCAGGTGGGGGGTGTCCGGCCCGGGCGAGCCGGCAGCGGTTGGCCGCGGCGTCACAGACGCCGTACAGGCAGGTGGCCAGGATCGGGCCGTCGAGGTCCTGCATTGTCTGATCAAGGTGGTGCAGCAGCTGGTCGGGGGGCAGGTCCAGGCGGACGAGGGCGCGGAGTGTGCTGCGCATCTGCCCCATGACGGCGGCGGCTGGGATGCCGTGCCCCATGACGTCGCCGATGGCCAGGGCGGCCTTGTCGAGGGTCATGGCGGCCACGTCGTACCAGTCGCCGCCCACCTCACTGGCGTCGGAGGCGGGCAGGTAGCGGTGGGCGACCTCGATACCGCCGGGGGGTTTGAAGCTGCGGGGCAGCATGCTTCGCTGCAGCGTCAGAGCTGTGTCGTGCTCGCGGGCGTAGCGGAGGGCGTTGTCGATCGCCACGGCGGCCTTGGCCGCGATCTCCTCGGCATCGGACAGCTCGTCCTCCGCGAACGGGCTGGGGTTGTCAGCTCGCCAGAGGCCGACCGCACCCAGAAGTGTGCGCCGTGAGGACAGCGGGGCGGTGATCAGCGAGTGCATGCCGTAGTCCAGCAGTCTGCGGGCCTGGTGGCCGTGCCGGCCCTGCCATGCGGAGCAGGTGTGAAGGTCCGGCACGAAGGTCGCCCTCGCGCTCGCGAGAGCGATCTGTGCGCCCACAGGATCGAGCGGAGGGGCGTCGCGGACCCCGCCCAGTGCGACGCGGCGAGCCCATGCGCCGTGGTCGGCGAACGGCTCGTCGACGAGCAGGACGGGCAGGGCCAGATCGACGGTGACGAAGTCGGCGAAGCGCGGGACCAGCACGCGCACCAGTTCCTGTGCGGTCTGCTTCGCGTCGAGAGTCGTGCCGATGACGAAGCTGGCTTCGTACAACAGTCCGAGGCGCTCGTGAGCGTGGCGTGCCTGCTCACGGCTCTCCTCGAGTGAGCAGGCCATGGTGTTGAACGCCGTCCCGAGCTGCCCGATCTCGCCCCTGCCGGCTTCGGGCATCCGCACGGCGAGGTCGCCGCCGGCCAGCCGGGACGCCACGCCGGCCGCCTTGCGGACAGGCCAGACAATGGCCCGGATCATGTACCCGGCGAAGGTCGCGATGAGGAGCATCGAGCCGGCAAGCCCGATCGACGCTGCCACGACCGCTTCCCGGACGTCCTCATCGGCCGCGCTTTCACGCGCCGCGATCAGGGCTTCCTGGGTCGAGTCGTACCGTTCGAACTGCTTCCTGAGCGCGTCGACACGCCGCTTCCCTTCCAGCGTCGCCGCCACGCCGTGTGCCCGGGGATCCCCTCGGCTCGCAGCAGCGACCAGCGGAATCGAGTAGTCGTGGATGAGAGAGTCGCCGGCCTGCCTGATCTGCCGGGCCAGTGTCCTCTGGCTGGGGGTGGTGCTGAGGCGCACGAGTTGCTGTGCCTGGGCGGAGAACGTGGTCCGGGCGGTCTGCCATGGCTCGAGGAACTGCTTCTCCCCGGTGATGACGAAGCCGCGCTGGCCTGTCTCCAGGTCGACGACGAGTCGCTCGACGGTCCTCGCCTGGGAAAGCGCCGTATGTGTGTGACGGTCGGCAGCCGTCGACTCGCCGAGCCCGATGATCGTCCAGAGCAGCACCATGAAGGCAAGCCCGATCAGCAGGACCAACAGCCCACCAGCGACGGCGGTGAGGGGCACCAGCCCCACACGTGCGCGTCTTTCTCGTGGACCTGACATGCGCATCCCCTACCCTGCGCACGAACCGGTGGTCGAGTCGCCGGCAGGGCGGTCTCGCGGTGAGCCCCGTCCCCTTGAGTCTAGGTTGGGTGCGCCGGACCCGCCGCGCACCACGGGAGAGGGAGGGTGCGTGCGGAGGCTGACGCACAGCGACATACCGCGACTCACAGGGACCTTTTGCTGCTCCTAGGGCCGTTCGGAACCACTTCATGGGAATCCGCAGGTGCACACTGGACAGCGGGACGAGTGCCTGAGGGAGTGTCATGAATTGGGTGGGAACTTCACCAGAAGGGACACCTGATGACGATCCAGAGGACTCACTCTCTCGAGACGGTGGGCGGCGTGTCGC
>NZ_JBIARC010000203.1:0-3450 GCF_042889625.1 Streptomyces sp. NPDC002573
CGTCACCGCAGGTCAGGCGCAGTGCGGCGGTTTTTGGGCGGTGGCGATCCGACGGCGCACGGTGATAGTCGCCGCGCCGGGCCGATCGCGAACTGACAGGTCAACGGCTCTCTATATCTGATGACCTGTCAGCTTCGAAGTGTCCAGACGCCTAAACTGACCTGCGCTGATTCCATGAGTGCGGTTGCAGTACTAGGTCATCGTCCGCCGCGAGCGTCGCCCGGCCCCCATTGGCTGGACCTCAATGCTGATCTTCGCTTCCGCTCGGGCCTTCCCGAGGTGGTTGGCCATCAGGACCATGCCCCGCAGTACACCTCGGCTTCCATCGTGGGGCGTTCGGTGATGTCGGTGACTCGGAGTTCGTTGCGGGCCTGCGGCGGAAGTGGCCCTCCCTCAGGTTGGAGGCGGAGGATGCCTCGTGCTTGTAGCGAGGTCGCCGACTGCTGGGCAGGCCCTGCGGCTGAAGGGGTAGACAGAATGGGGGTGGTGATCACGGCGCGCGTGATCTGGACCGGCGTGATCACCGTCTCACCGCGACCGATGACCACACGGTCTAATTTCACCAGCTGCAGCCCGGCACCGCCGATCAGATCGTAACCGGCGGGTCAACGAACGCAACGGCAAGGAAATGTCCGCCGAGAAGAGGAGCTTGCGGGCGGCCGCTCCGGTGGGGGAATGGAAAAACGGCCGCCCGCTCCCGCTGCCCCGCCGACAGGGCAGCGGGGTGCCCCTTCATCTAGGTGAACGTATGGACCGCAAGAGGAGGTTCACCTTCGGTGCAGAGCGACACCAGCGCCAGCTGCCCAGGGCTTGATCAAGTTCCGTTGAGGTCGGGCTTGTAGGTGATGCCCAGGATGGGGAGGGCTCGTTCGGGTTGGTCGCGGATGGCGCGGGTGGTCTTCGCGATGTTGGTCGCTCCGAGGGCTTTGAGGGCTCCGATCGCGAGGTTGCGGAGCGTGGCCATGACGCGGGGTGCGTTGCCGGCGTGGACAGTGGAGGCGTCTTCGGCGAAGGTACGGTCGCGGATGTGGTGCTGGGCTTCCACGGTCCAGTGTCCGCGCAGGTGGGAGGCGAGTTCGGCCGGTTTCGCCTGGTGGACGTCGAGGCTGGTGACCGCATAGACGGTCTCGCGGGTCTCCTTCCTGTCGGTCTCTTTGCGGCGGCGGTGGACGCGGAGGGCGAGCTTCGCGTGGGGGAAGGCGATGCCGCCAAGGTTGTCGGCGATGGCGAGAGTCTTGATCGAGCGGGACTCGCGACGGCCGTGTCCCTTGTTCGAGGCGGTGTGCTGGATGGCCACCGCATGCCAGTCCAGACCGTCCAGTTGGGCCCAGGCGGTGGGCTGATTGGGCTTGATCACGGCCACGTAGTGCGCTTTCTTGGTCTCGGCCAGCCAGGCGACGTTGGCCTTCACGGAGTGCAGCGTGTCGAAGGTGACCACATCTCCGTCCAGGTCGAGCGGTGCAAGCAGGGGCTGGAAGTGCCGTGTCTCGTTGGTCTTGGACCCAACCTCAGCCTGGGCGAGGGTGACCGGGCAGCCGTGGGTGACGGCGGACAGCAGGTGCCGGCGGGGCTGGTCCAGGCGGGCGGAGCCGCGCAGTGCCTTGCCGTCCACGGCGATCACCCGTCGCCTGCCCGGGGCCGCGGCGCTATGGCGGTGAGCCAGCCAGGCTCCCATGGCCGCATCGAGTGCGTCGGTGTCGAGACGCTCGAGGACCCTCCCGATCGCCGACCTGGACGGTGCATGCCGCCAGCGCAGCAGGTGACGGCGCACGCCGAGCGCGGCGAGCAGCCCTGCGTCGGCGCGGGCGCCCCACTCGGCGAGTTCGTCGATGGTCCGGGCTCCCGAGACCGCGGCGGCCGCGCAGACCAGCAGGATCGAGGTCAGCGAGTACCAGCGGCCCCGCCGGGAGCGAGGATCGGGCACCGCCTCCAGGAAGAACCGCAGGTCAGACATGTCATCCGGATTGAGCGGACCCAACTTGGCCAACACGGCAGGGATCGGGGAAGATGAGACAGCGGACACGGGAATCCTTTTGATCACTTGGCTTAGACACCTGAATGATCACGGATCCCGTGTCCGCTCTGTCATCCACCCCAACCCGCGGCATTTTCAGGCCAGTTGGGCGATCCCGGGAACTTGCGCAAGCCCTGCCAGCTGCCCCGGCGACAGCCCGGGCCTGCCATCGGTGGAATACAACCTGGCGAACTCCTCGTCCTCGAACAGCACGTCCAACCGGTCCCTGATCAGCATCGCCGGAGTGCCGTTCGGACACGCTGCCCGTGTCGTCCGCATCGTCCGGGTCGGGTCGGCGGTTACCTCGCCGCGGCGAGAATCACCGCCAAGTTGCCTTTACCCGGCCGGGATCGTGGTCGGTGCCGCGCAGCCGCGCAGCGTATTCGCGAAGGAGCCGGACTGGCCCTGGCTGCGGCGATATCGGCCGGCAGACGTGCTCCCGCGTGGCTGCCCACCCCGCGACCGTCGGTCGAGACGATGAGCTTGGGACGCGACCGGGTAGGTCGGGCAGAGGGGACACATTGCTGCGTCCCCGCCCCCCTCAGAACCGTACGTGCGCGTCACCCGGACATCCGACTCAAGCAAGCCCTGAGGCTCTTGGGAGGGAAGTGTTGTGCCATTGTTCGACGTGCTCGGCAGACAGCCGAGGCACGTGTGGGCGGGGCAGAGTCGGACTCCGCCCCGCGTCTTCGCTCCCCGGAGCTATTGCTCCCACTCGGTCGGGGACTGCGGGGGTCTGTCGGCCTGCAGCAGCAGTTGCCCGCAGAGCTGGCAGCGGCCCTCCGCTCAAGATTCGGGCCCGGCAGCAAGAAACGCGCGGGCTAGAATCCAGAACGTGATCATCTCAGGTGACCGGCTCGCTCGGCGGGACGGCACGATAGTGACCATGGCCCCCTCGCTGACCTTCCAGCCCGTGCTGGAACGTATCGCCGAAGAGATGGAGCAGCGGCCTGGGCGCGGACGGGCCGCCGACTACATCCCCGCGCTCGCCGCCCTGGACCCGCATCGCTTCGGCATGGCGGTCGCCGAGCTGGACGGCACGGTCTACGGAGTGGGGGAGTGGCGGCAGCCGTTCTCCGCGCAGTCCATCACCAAGGTCTTCACCCTCGCCCTGGGGCTGGCCCGCGAGGGCGACGAACTGTGGGAGCACGTGGGCCGGGAGCCCTCCGGCAACCCGTTCAACTCGCTGGTCCAACTGGAGTACGAGAACGGCATCCCGCGCAATCCCTTCATCAACGCGGGCGCCCTCGTCGTCACCGACCGGCTGCACAGCCGTACCGACGACGCGGCCGGCACCCTGCTCGACTTCCTGCGGGCGGAGAGCGGCAACCCGGAGCTGGGCTTCGACCAGGAGGTCGCCGCCTCCGAGACCGCGCACGGCGACCGCAACGCCGCCCTCGGACATTTCATGGCGTCCTACGGCAACATCGGCAACC
>NZ_JBIARC010000204.1:0-3304 GCF_042889625.1 Streptomyces sp. NPDC002573
ACAGCCGCACCCTACGGCCAACGCCAAGCACCCAGGAGCCGAACGCCAGCAGTCACACCCACCCGAGCGACCCAGCGAAAACCGCGAAAGTCGAGATACGACAGGAGAGCCCGAAAAAGGCCTTCGGGCCGACGTACGAGCAGATCGTGGCGTACTTCAACCAGCCCGGGAACCGCACGCCGGGCAACGAGATGACGTTCGCGGCCATCGACGACGCCGTCGAGCGCGGCCCCGTCCTGGTCGGGTCACCGCAGCAGATCGCCGAGAAGGTCCTTTGGTTCCACGAGGCGTTCGGACACGATCTTCAGTCCTTCAGCCTCCCGACGGTGATCCCGCACGAGCAGCAGCTCGCCATGCTCGAACGCTTCGCGAGCGAGGTCATACCGGTGGTCCGCAAAGGCTGCCCCGACGACTCTGTGGAGCGATGAGGACCCGTACGGCGCTCGCCCCGCCGTCCACGGCCGGACCGTCCCCGATGCCGCCACGAACATCGACCGGGCGCAGCGCTGATCGCACGGGAGGGTGGGTGTGGCTTGCTCCGGCGGCTCGGGCCCGCACCGGTCAGGCCTGCTCGACCGGAATAGGCGAGTTGCACATGCCGCTACTCGTCCTGCATTCGCCCACCGACGACACCGTCGACATCGCCAACGCCGGGGAGATCTTCTGAGAGGCACGACACCCCCGAAGTTGCGTCTCGCTCGAAGGAGCGGACCATCTCCTGACCGCACCAGGACAAGCACAGCGAGCCGCCCACATCATCAGCGCCTGGGACGATCAGTACATCCACAGGTCACGGCCCAAAGGAGGTGTCCGGGGCAGGCCCAGCCCATTAAGCCCCGGGCTCCGTATTCATCACGAACGCCACGTCTTCGGCGGGCAATTCGCGGCCGTCGTCGTCGACGAACCCTACCCGCACGGCCTGGCCGGTGGAACATGATCGCCGCAGAGCGGAGGGCCCCGACGGGCGAGGGCGGTGGCGGTCACCCCACTGCTGGAGAGCCGCCAGCACGAGTCGCAGCTCCTGCCCGGCCGGAGTGAGGTGGTAGCTCTGCCGATGCCGACTGCCCGGCTCCTGGTACGTCCGCGTGCGCAACACACCGGCTTCGACGAGAAGCTTGAGCCTGTCACTGAGCAGGTTCGGTGCGATGCCGAGGGACGACTGGATTTCGGCGAACTTGTGCTTGTCCGCGAATATCTCACGCAGCACCAGGAAAACCCAACGTTCGCCGAGTACCTGCAGGCTGCGCTCGATGGAGCAGGCCGGCGCGTCGTCCATGGGGCCGGACACCTTCTTCGTCGATGCCACTGCCCACCTCACACATCTCTGCCGAATCCCCATGCATGCCACGCGGCTGCACGGCATGACTGAATTGTACACCTGAGTATCCGTTCACTATTCAGCTGCTCAAGGCGTCCGGAGCGCACTGCTCGTCCGTGACCGGCGCGGCGGCGGGGCGACGCGCAGGATGGGTCCGGTTTCGCCCGCGACGGCGGGTGACGTGATCGGCGGTGACGTCGTCGTCGCAGAGCACTGGGGCTCGAGCGGGTTCGCCAACACCGACCTGGACTTCCAGCTCAAGCAGCACGGCATCACTCACGTGGTGGTGGCCGGCCTGCTGGCGGAGACCTGCGTCGAGGCCACGGCCCGTTTCGCCATGGAGCTCGGCTGCCACGTGATGCTGGTCCGGGACGCCACGGCGGCCCTGTCGCCCGAGCGGATGCAGGCCGCACACGAGCTGAACGGCCCCACCTGTGCCCACGGCGAGGCGGGCCCTGAGAGCCGTCGGTACCGGCGTGACCCTGGGGGCGCTCCTTCCCGAGGCTTGCCGCGGGAAGGAGAGCACTTCAAATCTTCTCCTTGTTCGCCAGCGGCGCGATCGGCTCCGCCATCGGTAGCGCCCTCCTCGAAGCACATGGCTGGACAGTGATGATCTGCGAGGCAATGGGCTTCCTGACCGTCGGAGCGCTGTCCCTGACGGTCCATGCCGCCAGGAGGCACCGCACACCCGGGGCGCGGAACTCCGCGGAAGCGATCGGCGTGATGCGTCGCGCGCGCTCAGCCGTAGGGGAGCGGTAGTGGGGCGCGCACACCAACCCGGAGAAGCGCCTGCGTGTCGCCGTCGTCCGGCCCCGTAGGCAGGGGTGGCTGAGGCCCGTGGCGCAGCGTGCCGGCCTGCTGGACAACCACCTCGCCGAGCAGCGGAAAGCCACGATTGACTTTAGAAATAAAAGTCAGGTGGAATTGCTGCCACGGACGCCGGACCTCGGCCCGCGTGCAACACCGAACGGATGGGACATAAACATGCAGATTCAAGGCAAGGCCGCCTTGGTGACGGGCGTCAACCGGGGGATCGGCCGGGCGTTCGCCCGAGAGCTTGCCGAGCGCGGAGCCACGGTCTACGCCGCGGCACGCCGCCCGGAATTGATCACCGACCCCGGGGTGGTGCCGATCCAGCTGGACGTCACGGACCCGGCCACCATCGCCACGGCGGTCGAGGCGATCGGGGACCTCTCGATCCTGGTCAACAACGCCGGAACCGCCCTCGCAGCGCCGGTGCTCACCGCGTCACTGGACGACGCCAGGCGCGAGATGGAGATCAACTACCTCGGCACCTGGGCTGTGACCCAGGCCTTCGCTCCGGCGCTGTCCCACAACGGCGGCAGTGCCGTCATCAACATGTTGTCTGCCGCATCCTGGCTGGCTCTGGAGCAGGCGCCCGGTTATGCAGCGAGCAAGGCAGCGCAGAGGTCGCTGTCCAACGCGATGCGGTTGGCCCTGCGGCCGCAGAGCACCCGCGTGCTCGGAGTGCACGTCGGGTATGTCGACACCGACCTGTCCGCCGGCATCGACCAGCCGAAGATCAGTCCCGAGGAAGTCGCGCGGGCCGCGATCAAGGGACTCCTCGCCGACGAGGAGGAAGTGCTCGTTGACGAGTTCAGCCGCCAGATCAAGTCCGCGCTGCCGAAGGACATCACCGCGCTGTACCCGGCCCGGTGACGGGTGCAGGTGACGCAGGAGATGCGACAAGGCTCGATCTGCCACCGAGTGAAGGGAGGCTGATTGTGGAAAGTCAGACACGGCAGCTGTAGTTCCGGCGCCGGTGCTGGTCAGCGGCTTGCGGGGCCCAGCGTGGGCATGGGTACGGCCACCGTGATCATGAACGCTTGTGACGACGTATCAAAACCAGGTGGCCGCGGAGGCCACGATAGCCGGGGCCGCGTGGGGCAGGCTGTTCGGGGCGGCGATGGATGTGATCGCGGGCTGCTTCGCCCGGCGTGAGACCCGTGCCACGGCGGCGGAGAT
>NZ_JBIARC010000205.1:0-3303 GCF_042889625.1 Streptomyces sp. NPDC002573
TGCGACCACCAGGCGCACGCTGACACAGTGGGCGCTCTGAACGTTCTACGGGCCGGGCTGGTCCGTCGCAACGGCCGCCAGGCTTAGCGAGAAGCCCCCGGCTTTAGCCGGGGGAGGAGTCACGATGAGGCCCCCGCGACGACCGAGCGAACCGTGGCCCTCGCCCAGAGAGCGAAGCACCACCGGCCTCGGCGCGTTGGATCTGTCGGTCGCCATCCAGCCGTGAATGCGAGGTGCCGCCGGTCAGCGTCTGCGGCCCGTTGACGCCTCCTCGCGCCGAGCATCCACTTGCCCGGCCACCCGGGCCGGCGACCTGCGTCCGTATGTTGCTGACCGATACACGTCATTTCTGGATTGACTCCGGGCAGGTCTCAATCCATCGCACCATGGGAACCAGGAAGACAAACGCTGATCACGCAAGTAATGGCAGGAGCCGACGCCATGGCGCGCGGACGGTTGCAGATCTACCTCGGGGCCGCCCCAGGGGTGGGGAAGACCTACGCCATGCTGCAAGAAGGGCTCCGACTGCAATCGCTGGGCGCCGATGCTGCCGCCGGCTTCATCGAGTCACACGGCCGACGGCTTGTCGCGGCTATGGCCGAGGAGGTCGAAACGATCCCCCGGCACACACTGGTCCACCGCGGAGCCCCCTTCGAAGAAATGGATCTCGACGCGGTCCTCACCCGCCACCCTCAGGTCGCCCTGGTGGACGAGCTGGCCCACACCAACGTGCCCGGTTCACGCAACGCCAAGCGCTGGCAGGACATTGAGGAACTCCTCGACGCCGGCATCGACGTCATTACCACGCTCAACGTCCAGCACCTGGAGTCACTGGCAGACGTGTTCCGCCAGATCACCGGCGTCCCCCAGCGCGAGACCCTGCCCGACGAGGTCGCCCGCCGGGCCGACCAGATCGAACTGGTCGATCTCTCACCCGAAGTGCTGCGCCGCCGCATGGTGCACGGCGACATCTATCCGCCGGACCGCATCGAGGCCGCCCTCACCCACTATTTCCGGGTCGGGAACCTCACCGCACTACGGGAACTGGCGCTCCTGTGGCTCGCCGACAGGGTGGAGGAAGGCCTGCAGCGATACCGTGCGGAGCACGGTATCGCCACCCCCTGGGAGACCCGGGAACGGATCCTGGTGGGCCTGACCGGCGGCCCTGAAGGGCCCACCCTCATCCGCCGCGCCGCCCGGATCACCGCCCGCACCCCCGGCAGCGAACTGCTCGCCCTGCACGTTGCCCCCAGTGACGGGCTGACTCCCGCCCACCCCGCTGCCCTGTACGCCCAACGCACCCTGGTGGAGTCACTCGGCGGCAGCTACCACCAGACCGCCGGCGAGGACATCCCCGAAGCACTCCTGCAGTTCGCCGAAGCCGAGAACATCACCCAGATCGTCCTCGGCGCCAGTCGGCGCAACCGGCTGTCCCTGCTGCTGCGAGCAGGAGTAGGACAGCGAACAATCCGTCACTCCGGACCCGTCGACGTGCATATCGTCCACCACGGTCGGGCAGTCGCTCACCCGGTCCCGCACCGAGCTCGCGGCATCAGAGCGCCCTGCAATTGGGTCGCGCCAGCCGGCGCGGTCCTGCTGCCACACGCGCTCACCTTCGTCCTCGTCGCCTTGGGCGACGACCTCGGCCTCTCCAGCGACCTGGTGCTCTACCTGCTGGCCGTGGTCGCGATCGCCCTCGCCGGCGGTGTCCTCCCCGCACTGGCAGCCGCTGTCGTCGCGGGCCTTCTCGCTGACTACTTCTTCACGACGCCCGTGCACTCCCTGGCCATCGGGAGAGCAGGTGACATCCTTGCGCTGGCAGTCTTCCTGATCGTTGCCGCCGCCGTCGGCAGCGCCGCAGGAAACACAGCCCGCCGCACCCGCCAGACTGCTTATGTCGCCACCGAAGCCCGGGCGCTGACCCGGCTGGCAACCGCCGTCATGCGCGGTCAGGACCTGCCTGCCCTGCTCGAGCACATCCGGGAGAACTTCGGCCTTGCCTCGGCCAGCCTCCTCGAACGTGATCGCCGCGTTCCCGGCTCCCCTTGGTACGTCGTCGCCAGCACCGGACGACACCCGCCCGAAAAACCCGACCAGGCGGACTCAGAAGTCCCTGCCGACGACGATCTCACCCTCGCCGTACGCGGTCGTCGGCTCAGTAGCGACGACCAGCGCACCCTCGCCGCCTGCGCCACGCAACTGGCCATCGCGCATGCTCGGGGGAGCACCGGGGAAGACGACCCCCGCGCCGCCGCCGAGCGCACCCGCGCCTCCCTGCTCCTTGCGGCAAGCCGCGACCTACGCACCCCACTCCACAGCGCCGCAACGGCACTCACCGGTCTGCAGCACGCCGAAGCCGACCAGTCCCAGCTCACACGTGAACAACTGCTGGAGACGGCCCGCTCCTCTGTGCGCCGCGCCGTACAGCTCGTCAAAGACCTCGATGACCTCAGTCGGCTGCACGGTGGAGCCATAGACTTCTACCTCCGCCCGGTTGATCTGAATGAGGTCCTTACCGTGTCCCTCGACGACCTCGGGCCCGGCGGGCACACCCTCGACCTCCGGCTGCCCGAAGACCTCCCCGACGTGATCGCCGACGCCTCCCTCCTCAGTCGTGTACTCGCCTCGCTGGCAGCCGACGCACTGCGCCACAGCCCGCCCCACCAGCCGCCGGCCCTCACCGCCGAAACTCTGCCTGGTCGTCTGCAGATCCGCATCACAGACGCCAACCAGGAGCCAAGCCCTAACACCCCCGGCACAGAACCAACCACCGCGCCAGCCTCGGCCAGAGAAGACAGCCTGGCCCTGAGACTGTCGCGGGACCTCACCGAAGCCATGGACGGCACCCTCGAAGCCGCATCCACCGGCGCCTCCTCGTTCTCGGTGACGATGGCCCTCCCCACATCCGCGCGGTCAATCACATCCCGCACGCAGCACGACCGCACCCCTCTTCCCGGTGCCCTACCGGAACGACCACGGCGCTGACTCGCCACGGCCGGAGCTGGTGGTGTCGGAAGCTGCTTCTCCCTGGCACGGTGGCAGCCGGGCAGGGCCCGCTTACGCGGAGTTGACGGCACCTCCTCAGAGCGCTGCGGCCTTGGCCGTCTGTGGGCTGTTCGGAGGCGCCTCGGATACCTGCGTGCGCGGCGGGGTCGCCGGAAGACCGGTCGGCCACGCGGCCGGCCCCCCTGCCGGCACAAGGATTCACACGGTGGTGAGGTGGTTGGTCACCTCGATCACGTCGTCGATGTCCTCCACCTCCGCCAGCAGCCTGGACATCGAGGCTTGTGACATCCGGCCCGT
>NZ_JBIARC010000206.1:0-3301 GCF_042889625.1 Streptomyces sp. NPDC002573
AGGGAGCACGCACCGTCAGCGGATGCACGCCCCGGGCAGACACCCGCGCGTTCCGGGACCACGCCCGGCTACACCACTTCATGGGACGCGATCTCGCCACCCGCCGTTACGCCGTCACCGAACGCCGACGAGACCCGGGCGCTGTCGCGTTGTTGGATGTGTGGGTGTCTGACGGTGCGTCGAGGCGTGTTGGTGCCTGAATCCGCAAGGCTACCTGCAGAAGACCCATGAAGATCTTGGGCTGGGCCCCCGGCCCGGGAACTGTCGCGAGCGGCGGCCAGCGGGGTGATGTGGGCGCTGCACACGGCGGTGACTCAGCGAGGCTGCGAGGTTTGGGAGCAGGGGTGAGCAGGAGACCCGGGGGTGACAAGCGCTATTGCGGGCCAGGTGCCGCGTAGCTCCGGCTCCGGGGTCTCCGGAGCCGGAGCAAGTCCGGCCCTACCGCCTGCGGGCGACGATACTGCGGGCAAGGTTGGGGACCTTGGCGGCTTCGAAGGCTCCATATGTGCCGCTCGCGACCAGTTGAAACTTGATGCCTTCGCGGCCGTCGGGGTGCTCGTAATGGTCGGGGACGAACCGGCGGTAGTGCTCGCTAGCACATTGGAAGAAGCGTGGGCGCTGGGTACGGGACAGACATCCGGAGAGGTTGAGGAGGAACAGGTAATGACGGATCATCCGGGTGAAGAGGAAAGGAGCCACCGCATCCAGGCCGCTGCGCTCCTCGAGGAGGCTGAAACTCTCTTCGTACCGGTCGAAGACGTCGAAATGGGTGCCGCCAGGAGATCCCGCGGGGTGCTGAGTGTGCCGTCGGCGGATCTGGACGCACTCCCACTTCAGCACGGCGATCCTGTCCGCGCCGAGCATGGCGCGATGCACGACCGGGATCTCCTCATAAAGGCCGTCCGGGAACGCGAGCGCCTGCCGGATCCACAGCTCGCGACGGACCAAGCGGTCCCACGCGTAGGCTGGCGCACCGAACAGCTCGGGTTGGTCAATCGGAGTGAAGGGCTGTCGTACCTGCTGGGCCAGCAGACCCTTTGCAGCGCCGGGCCAGGAGCGGCCTCGGTGCAGGCGCGTGTGGTCGAAGAGGAGGATGTCCGGGTGGTCGGCGGCCCGTAGGCGGTCGGCCATGACCTGGAGTGTTTCACCCCAGATGATGTGGTCGCTGTCCAGGAAGAGGAGGTAGTCGCCAGCGGCCTGTTCCGCCCCTGCGTTGCGGATTCGGCCGATGCTGACGGCGTCGTCCAACCGTACGACCGAGACGCGCTCGTCTCGTTGCGCGTAGGTGTTTACCAGGTCGGTTGGAGACTGGGCGGACGGATCCAGGACCACGATGACCTCCACGTGTCGGAAGGTCTGGGTCAGGATCGACCTCAGGCAGTCCTCTAGGTGCCCTTGAAGGTCGTGAGCAGCCACAATAATGCTGATCATCGGAGAGGCGCGCATAGCGAGTGAACATAGATCGGCAATCCACGTCCCTGCAAGAGCCACCGTGCACTCAGTCCGCCCGAGGACGCGGGGCCTTCACGGCCGCTGCGCACCGTCGCGACTGTGCGGGTGCTGAACACGCATGGGGCAGGCGTGGTTGTGGAGACGCCCGTTGAGTCGGTGGCCGACAGGGAGTCGAGCATCCTCGGCGGTGCGGCAGGCACAGCGGCCGCCATGGAGAAATTGTTCGAAAGTCTGTGCAGGTGTGGGGAACCTGTGGATCAGGTGATCGAACATCTTCACTCGGTGGTCTGCCGATGGGTGAAGCGCATTCGAATCTTCCTGTTGTTCTCCCCGTGCCGCGCCAGCTCCCGGAATCCGTGCCGCTGGTAGAAGGCGTGGGCACGGGTGTTGATCACGAGCACGTCGAGGATGAGGGGCTGGCCCCGGCGGGCTGCGGTATCGATCAGGGAGTGGATCAGCTGGGCACCGATGCCTCGCCCTTGGTAATGGGGATGGAGTTCGATCCGTCCCAGGTAGACCTCGGTCGCACGGTACTCGACGACCAATGAGCCTTTCCCGGTAACCGCCGGTCGCTGAGGGTGATCGCCTCCGGGAGTCTCGTGGTGTACTCCCAACTCCGGGCAGACGTAAGGCCCCTGGTAGGAACGATCTTGCGACAGAAAGATCCGACCGAGGGGCCTCACGTGCCAACCAGTGTCACATACAGCGCCGTGCTCGACGTCCGGCGCTCTACCGCCGAGCACCTGGCCCGGCTCCTGCGAAGCCATCGAGCCGAGGTCGGTACCCGCCGCGGGCGCCGCGTCCTGGGCTGCTTCAAGCAGGCCGTGCTGATCCTGCGCTGGTTCATCGACGGCACCCGTCTGTCCCAACTCGCCCGCGACAACGCCCTGTCCACCTCGACCGCCTACCGATACCCCCACGAAGGGCTGACGGTCCTGGCGGTCGGGGCACCGGACCTGGCCACCGCGCTGGAACGGGCGAAGGCGGCCGGCCTGACCCATCTCAATCTGGACGGCACGGTCATCCGCACCGACCGCGTCGCGGCCCCGGGGCCCAACGGGGCAGACCTCTGGTGGTCGGGCAAGCACAAGCCTCACGGTGGCAACGTGCAAGTCATCTCCGCCCCGGACGGCTGGCCGATCTGGGTCTCGCCGGTGCGGCCCGGCCGCGAGCACGACACTACCTGCGCCCGCCACCACGGGCTCGTCGATGCTCTGAACCGGCTCGCCGACCAACTGGGCACACTGACCCTGGTCGACCTCGGCTACGAGAACACCGGAGACGGCTTCCGTCACCCGGTCAAGAAGCCCGCAGGCGGGGAACTCACCGAAGCCCAGCACACCTTCAACAGGGTCATCCGAGGCATCCACGGGATGTGCGAACGCGCGAACGCCCTGCTCAAGGCCACCTTCAAGGCCCTGCGGCGGGTCAGTCTCGGCCCCAGCCGCATCACCCAGATCGCCGCCGCAGCCCTCGTCCTGCTCCAGCTCGAATACGACCGCACCGTCTAAACGATCACACACAGGCATGATCGCTTACCGGGAAAGGCTCAATATGCCCGCGTCGGCCCCGTCGACGGTGATGACCTGCCATCGATCGGGATCGAATTCCGCGCTCATGACACGGCAGCTGTAGTTCCGGCGCCGGTGCTGGTCAGCGGCTTGCGGGGCCCAGCGTGGGCATGGGTACGGCCACCGTGATCACGAACGCTTGTGACGACGTATCAAAACCAGGTGGCCGCGGAGGCCACGATTGCCGGGGCCGCGTGGGGCAGGCTGTTCGGGGCGGCGATGGATGTGATCGCGGGCTGCTTCGCCCGGCGTGAGACCCGTGCCACGGCGGCGGAGAT
>NZ_JBIARC010000207.1:0-3253 GCF_042889625.1 Streptomyces sp. NPDC002573
CGCTTACTACAACGCCCGCCGACGCCACAGTGCGCTGGGCTACCTCTCCCCGATGGAGTTCGAACAGCAGCACCACCAGACAGCTAGACTCTCCCGCGCAGCATGAACCCCTGTGTCCACACTCCGGGGGTCACCTCACCAGGGCCGCGAGCAGGCCCTGCGCGCAGGTGGCATCCACAGCGGTGTCGAAGGCGCGAATGTCCTCCCCCTGCGCCGTCGCGCAACGGGGTCACGGGTTCGTCCCCGCCGCCGTCCGGAACCTGCTGCCATGCACGCTCTCGCGCACCGCGAGCCAGCGACGCAGGTGGTCCGGTGCGGCCCGGCGGATCGTGCAGTGTCGTCCCGCCGTAGCGCGGCAGCCCTGGGATATCAACACCCTCCGTAGAACTTGATTGCTTCCTTAGGGTGGAAAGAGGAGGAGGTGGAGAGGTGCGCAAGAGATCCGGGTAATCATGTCTACCAGCAGTTAATAATCAAGGAATCCACTTCAGGCAGGGGAACTCTCCTGCTGACAGTATTGTCCTTATATGAATTATCGCTTCTTGTGAAATCAGGGATCCTGTCCGCTTCTAGCCGAGAGCAGCATCGCCATGCCTGATGGTTCTCATTGGTCGAGGCCGCAGTACCTTCATGAGGTCGTAACCAACCCTAACATCCACGTGGCAGGAACTCGCAGTTACTACAGCCACGCCTGGTCCGGCGACTTCGAGGGGTCCGTGGTGCGTTACCTCCACGGAGATGCCTACAGCCGAGAGAACCGGAACTGGGTGCCACCCTGGCCCATTGACCAACTGCATATCGGCGACTATGTGTGCATCGGAGCCGAAGTTGTAATCCTCATGGGCGGCAACCATCTTCATCGCATGGACTGGTTCAGTCTCTATCCTTTCCGCGACGTTCGCGTCGACGCTTATCAGGGAAAGGGGGACACTGTCATCAAGGATGGTGTCTGGATCGGCATGCGCGCCATGATCATGCCTGGCGTAACACTAGGCGAAGGCGCCGTAATTGCTGCTCAAAGTGTAGTCACCCGGGATGTGCCGCCCTACACCCTTGTGGCCGGCAGCCCTGCACGGGAAGTCCGGAAGCGCTTCGCTCCGGAGGTCATCGACCGGCTCCTGGCGCTGGACATCTACAAGTGGAGTGACGAAAAATTCGAGTCTCTACGTCCGGTTGTCTGCGGATCAAGTATCGACGCCCTCGAGGAGATGTCCCAGGCCTGGGACATCTCAAGTCTAACGGTCCATAGAAATGCAGCCGCCCCTGTGGGGTGACCTCACCCGTAAATACGCGCAGCCAGAATCAGAATCACGAGGTACGGGTCCCTTCTAGACGCTTCAAGGAGGAAACAGGGATGTGTCACATTCCTTACTCTCGTGTCGCTCTCGTCACCGGTGGGTCCGGCGGGATCGGTAGCGCCATAGTCAGACGACTGGCGGAAGAAAAGTTTTCTATAGGTGTTCACTACGCAGAAAACAAGGACACGGCCTACAGCCTGGTGGAGGAGATCGCGTCGCGTGGTGGTCGGGCTATCGCAATCGGCGGCGATGTCGCTGACGAAGACGCGATGGCTGCAGCCTTCAATGAAGTCGAAGTTGAATTCGGGGGAATCGACGTCCTCGTGCACACCGCCGGTATCATGCGGTCCGGACCAATCGCGGCCCTGGACCTGACTGAGCTCGACCAAATCCACCGCACTAACATCCGCGGCACGTTCGTCGTCGACCGGTTGGCAGCCCGGCAACTACGCGCCGGCGGAGCAATCATCAACTTCTCCACCTCCATGACCCGCACGCAATGGCCCGCCTACGGTGCATACGTCACGAGCAAGGCGGCTGTTGAGGCAATTACTCTGGTGCTTGCCCGTGAGCTGCGCGGCAAGGACATCACGGTCAATGCTGTCGCCCCCGGCCCTACCGCCACCTCGATGTTTTTCAGTGACAAGAACGAGACAACCATCGGCTACCTCACCAATGCCGCACCGCTTGAGCGTCTGGGACGCCCTGAGGACATGGCCGAGATAGTGGCCTTCCTCGCAGGACCGGCGCGCTGGGTAAACGGCCAGGTACTGTTCGGCAACGGTGGTCTTGCCTGAACTAAATCCTTGCCGATCACACAGCAATCACAAAACCGCTGATCACGCGGCTCTGATCAAACCTCAGAGGAGCTGCACCCTTTTCGGATTGCGTCCTACGTTGAGCACGTTCGACACGCCGCGCGAAGGGTGAGAGTCAAGGCTCGGTGTTGAATGCGCATCACGCCTGGTCGCCGGTATCTTTAGCTGATGCTACATCAGGGCAAAGTGATGACTCGCATCCCTCCGACCTACAGGAACGTGGACCTCCGACTGTAATGCCAGTCAATTGATCCGGAAACTTGAATGTAAGCCCCTCGAAGAAGGGTTAGGGGATCAGAAAGTGAACAAAACGAGAACCAGGGTGATCGCTAGTGCGGCATTTGCTTTGATGGGCGTGCCAGCCATCGCCTCACCAGGAACGGCTGCTACCAGGGATGTCGGTACAGAGAAACTATACCTGACGGTCTCTGGAACCACGCAGTACGGGTATCCGTTTACATCTAAGAAGGCGGGGGACGAATTCGGCGGCAGCGGGAAAGTCAGTGAGAGGAACACCGCAGTAGCCGACGGGAAGTTCTCGTACTACTGCAAAATCACTGCTGTCAGTACCGCTCCCAACACGCTCACCAGCATCTGTCACGCCGCGCTGGACCTGCCCAAAAAAGGTCAGATCATGCTCGAGGCACTGGTCACCCAAAAGGCTGGCACTTCGGGTTTCCGGATGGCGGTCACGGGTGGAACAAACAGCTACGAATTTGTAAGGGGTCATGCTGACTTCACTGAAACACCACCACCCGCGAGAATCGTCGTCTCTCTGGTCCATCCATAAAGACGCTGGCGGGTTTGCCTCGCCGAGGGTGGGGGTCACGAACTGGTTTTGAATGCGCGCATCACGCCCAGCCAAGGTTTCGGCGCAGTCGGGTGACGCTCGGTTCGTGGCAATGTGATGGCTTTCTGAATCCCGGCTCCGGACGCTTACGACAGGAACCGGCGAAGTGCCGTCGCGACCTCGGCGCTGTACTCGTCACTTCGTATCAGAAGCTCCCGACCCGCCGCCGAGGAGAAGAAGTCCACATCTGGCCTAACCTCGATTCGTCAGCGGTCGCGATTGCCTGATGAGGTTGATGGTTCGCCCTGTTTGTCCCGCGTGATCGCGGGCGGGGCCTTCGCGTGTCG
>NZ_JBIARC010000208.1:0-3230 GCF_042889625.1 Streptomyces sp. NPDC002573
CGCCGCCTGAACACCCCACCTGCCCCGTCACGCCCGCGCACCGGCACGGCCACCCCGCCAAGCCGGCCACCAGCCTGCCCACACGACACCCGATCTTCCGGGAACGTCACGCTTCGCGTGACGTTCCCGGAAACCAGCACGAACCCCTATGAACCAGCCCCGCCAGGGTTGACGAAACAGATAGGGGCACCCCCCCGTTACCTTGTCCATCTCGAGGCGGAAGGTGCCGTACGGGTTGACGTTGGACCCGAACAGGGCGGTCAGACCGCGCCGGTCCTCGTCCGCCAGCTTCTTCGCCACTCTGTCTCGGCCAGAACCTGCTGGAACAGCAACGGTTTGACGTGCACGTGGCTGGCCTGGCGCAGGTGCAGGGACGGCATCGACGTTTCCGGCTTGCTCCTGTGCGCCGCTGATCGGCCGGAAGTTCCACTTCTCGTACAGCGTCTCCGGCGTCACGCGGCTGCTGCACCGCACGGGCTACAGCGTGCAGATGCCCGCCCGGCCCGCAGTTGAACGCGACGAGGACGCAATCACCGCATGGCGGGAGGTGACCTGGCAGGAGGTAAACCTCCCGGTCGGCGACCGGCGCCGTCATCCGCTTCAAGGCGAAACGGTTATGACCGGCCGTCCGCTCAAGGGCCTGCTCGCTACTTGCTCGCTGTGGCAGTGACCTGGCTCTGACCGCGGAGCGCGTCGAGGAACGCGCCGAAGTTCCCTTCCGACCAGTGCTCGACGGACTGGCCGTTGATCACGCGGTCGATGGAGATGCCGGTGAGCTGGATGAAGTGGTGGGACGGCGGGATCCCGAAGATCGTCTTGTCGGCCGTACCCTCCATCTCCCAGCGTGTGACGACCTTGTCGCCCTCCACGATCTGGTCGAGCACGGTCATCTTGAAGCCGGTCAGCCCCGCCTTGATGTTGAGGTCGCCCGCGATCCAGCTCGCGCGGGTCTCGGGACCGTTGAACCCGTGGAGCAGCAGGTTCTTCGAGATGAAGGTGTTGAAGCCGGCGGTCAGGTCCCCGTTGTAGCTGTTGTAGTAGGCCCAGGCGGCCTGCAGCGGCGACGGGTAATGGGAGTGGGAGGAGGCGGCGGCCGCGGTGGCGGGCTTTGCCTGGCTCTGTGCCACGGCCGGGACAGCCATGGCGGTCAGGGCCGCGGCGACGGCAAGTCCGGTCACCGCGCCGACCACCTTCCGGCGTCGCCTGGAGGCGGGGACGAGGGCGGATGCGGCCTCGGGGGTCTTCTTGGCGATCACGGGAACTCCTTGACGAATCGGGTGTCTCACGGCACCCAAGTACTTGACGTGTCAATTATTAAGACCCTCGTCTGACAACCGTCAAGCGGTGTGACCTGGATCATCCAGAATGCTCGACCGGCATGCAAGACTTGGTTCCCGCACCGCAGGGACGCAGCACCGCCTGCGGGCCACGAAAGGACGCCGGCCGGCACGGCCGTGCGGCCGACGAGGGAAGGCCCGAGGCGAGGACCGGCCCACCGCGCGATGCGCCCGCACAGAAAAGACGGCGAACCCAGCCGATGGAGCGTACGCATGACCAGGACCAGGCCCACCGATGCCGAACACAGCGACGCAACGCAGGCAACCGGGACTCCTGCCCGCGGAAAGTACGCCCCCGTCCAACTCTGCGACAGCGACATCCTCAGACGCGGCCTCGACACCTTTGCCGAACTCGGCTACGCCGCAACCACCATGCGGGAACTAGCCCGGCGGCTCGGCGTCAGCCACAACTTCATCAACGACCGCTACGGATCAAAGGCGAGTTTCTGGCGCGCCGCGGTGGACTTCGCACTGCTGGACGCCCAACCCGAACTCAACCAGCTCATGGCGGAGCACCACGACGACGAGGAACGCCTCACAAGCGTCGTCGTCCAGCTCTACCGACTGGCCGCCAACGCCCCGCAGATAAACCGGCTCATAGCGGATGAGTCGGCCCGCGACTCCAACCGCCTGGACTACCTCCACCAACGGTTCATCAAACCGTTCTGGGACAGCATCGAACCCACCATCGACCGACTCGTCGCAGCCGGACGCATCCCGCCCACGCCGACGCACACCCTGTACTTCGCCGTCGTCGGCCCCGCCCTGGCACTGGCCCAAACGCCCATCGCCGACCGGCTCAACCCAACCGCCTCCCCGATGGCAGCACAGAACAGAAACAGCACAGCCGAAGCGCTCTCCAGCCTCGTTCTCCGCGGCCTGCTTCCACCCCCCATGAGCTGACAAGACGATCAGCAGCGAGAAAGGTGGGTCCCGTTGGGGCGGACGCCTGCTCAAACGTCGCCAGGTAGCCGCGCGCTTTCACGAGGCGAGCTGTCCGGCTGGTGATCAAGAAAGCAGAAAGTGCCTCTGACCAGCGAGAATGAGGATTATTGAGGTCCCTGTTCCCGCCATCGTCGGAGGCACTTTCCAGGTGAAGGTGCGACACGAGGTCGCGTGTGCTGAGTGGACGCTCTCGGAGAGGGGGTCGGCGGTGACGCCGATGACAGGGTAGTCCCGGGTTCGTGTCCGATGACCCGTCCCCGCCTGGACGTGCGTCGCTGGTAACGGCGGGGTGCGAAGCTCCAGGAAGAAGCCCAAGGACCTCCGTTCCACCCGGAGGTGACAGGCAAGGGGAAGGCCGGACGGGCGAACACCAGTGAACCCTCGATGACGCCTCGTGAGAGAAGCCCCCGCCGGTGGGATGCAGCAGCGGGGTGAGGGCGGGCCGCTGTGAGGCGGCAGGCGCCGGGCGGATGTTTCACGCCGCCCGGGTGGACACCGCCGCCCCGGGGCATAGAGGGCGCCCACCCCGGCCGCATCTCGCATGCGCGGAACGTGGAAACCCCGACGGAGGCCGCTGCCCTTGGTGGGCGGCGGTGGGCCGACCGTGAGGAAGGCTGACGTCTCCGGCGGGACAGGACGGCTCAAGAAGCGAATGCCGGTGGGCCGAAAGGCCAGGGGAAACCGGGACAGCACGTGCGGCGGCCTCTCCGCTGCGGTCCTGGCCAACTCGCCGGATACCGGGCCCTGTTGCCCGGGTCCGAAAGGACGCAGACGTGAGCCGGGTGAGCCTGTGGGGAGGGACGATGGCAACAGCGGCAGTACCGAAGGACAAGTTGGACGCCCCGGCGGTAGTCGATGGTGTCCCGCTGGTTGGTGCAGCCGATCACTGTGAGGGCGTGCGCCGGGACGTGTGCTCACGCGGGTTGCGCTCCCTGCCTGTGGAGCGGG
>NZ_JBIARC010000209.1:0-2915 GCF_042889625.1 Streptomyces sp. NPDC002573
TACACCGAACTGCCCTCCTCCAACCCGGCCGTCCTGGCCTTCCTGCGCGAGGCCCCCTCATATGAGGGACAGGGGGACGACCTGGTGATGTGCGTCCACAACTTCTCCCGCTTCGCCCAGCCCACCGAACTGGACCTGCGCCGCTTCGACGGCCGCCACCCGGTCGAACTCATCGGCGGGGTCCGCTTCCCCGCCATCGGCGAACTGCCCTACCTGCTCACCCTCGCAGGCCACGGCTTCTACTGGTTCCGGCTCCGCAAGGACGGCGCGTAGAAGCCGCGGGCGGGGCGGTTTCCACCGCCCCGCCCGGGGCACGCAGGCAGTAACCCCCCGACCACCCCCCGGGGAAAGGACGTACGCCATGTCGGAAGCCGTCACCCACCCCACCACGGCCGAGGCAGGCCTTGTCGCCTCCCTCGAACCCCTGCTGCGGGAGTGGGTGCCACGACAGCGGTGGTTCGCGGGCAAGGGGCGGCCGGTCACGGGGTTCTCGCTGGTGGCGGCGACCGACCTGCTGCCACCCGGAGGCACGCTCGGCCTGGTCCATCTGCTCGTACGGGCCCATCAGCCGGAAGCGCCGACCCAGGGTGCCGTGCCGCACCCCGGCGACTGCTACCAGCTCCTGATAGGAGTGCGCGAGGCGCTGCCGCCGCGGCTGGCGCCCGCGCTCATCGGACATGTGACGGACGGACCGCTGGCCGGCCGGACCGTGTACGAGGCGCTCTACGACCCCCGGGCCACCACCGTGCTCCTGGAGGCGCTGCGCACCCGGGCGCGCATCGGCACTCTGCGCTTCGACGGCGATCCACGCCAGCCGATCAGGGACGAGCTCGTCCCGAGAAGGGTCACCGCGGAGCAGTCCAACTCGTCCGTCGTCTACGGAGATACGTTCATTCTGAAGCTCCTGCGGCGTGTCGTCCCCGGCACCAACCCGGATCTGGAACTCCCGCTGCTGCTGTCGCACGAGCGCTGCGCCCGCGTGCCCGCACCGGCCGGCTGGCTGCTCGCGCACCTCGACGACCTGGACGAGCCTTACGTCCTGGCCGTGTTGCAGCCGTATCTGCGCGGCGCCTCCGACGGCTGGGAGCTGGCGCTGCGCGAGCTGGCCAAGGGCGAGGACTTCACCCCGGACGCGCGGGCGCTCGGCCGTGCCACCGCCGAGGTGCACACGGCCCTGGCCCGCGCCCTGCCTCCCATCACCCTGGGGCACACCCATATACGGCTGCTGGTCGGCGGCATGGCCGAGCGGCTGGAGGCGGCGGCACAGGCGGTGCCCGCACTGCGGCCGTACGCGCCCGCGCTGCACTCCGCGTTCGAGGCGCTGGCCGACCTCGCCGCCGAGGGGCGGACCTGGACCGCCCAGCGCATCCACGGGGATCTGCACCTGGGCCAGTGCCTGCGCGCGCCGTCCGGCGACTGGTCGCTGATCGACTTCGAGGGCGAGCCGTCCAGGCCGCTCGCGGAGCGCCGGATGCCGCAGCCCGTGGTGCGGGACATCGCGGGGATGCTGCGCTCCTTCGACTACGCGGCCCACTCGGCCGGGCCTCCGGCACCGCGGTGGGCCACGGCGTGCCGGGCCGCGTACTGCTCGGGATACGCCGAGGTCGCCGGGCACGATCCGCGGACCGAACCGGTGCTGCTGCGCGCGTACGAGACGGACAAGGCCGTCTACGAGGTCCTCTACGAGGCCCGCCACCGCCCCGACTGGCTGCCCGTGCCGATGGCGGCGATTCGCCGCCTGGCAGCCGACGCCACCCCCTGATCCACCGCCCGTTGTCCTTTGCCGAGGAGGCCCCGCCCGTGACGCCCCGCCCTCCGTCCGACGACAGCACGCAGAAGAACGGCGACGGTCCGCAGAAGACCGGTACCGGTGGGAAGAAGGCGACGGCCGACAAGGCGGTGGCGAAGAAGGCGGCAGCGGCGAAGAAGGTCCCGGCTCCTGCCAAGAAGGCCGTAGCCACGAAAGCCGTAGCCAAAAAGGCCACCACCAAGAAAGCCGTCGCCAAAAAAGCCGTAGCCGAGAAAGCCGTCGCCAAGAAGGCCACCGCCCGGAAGACGGCCGTCGTGAAGGCGACCACCCCCGAGGATGCCCTCTCCCCCGCCGTCTCCCCCGCGGTCGACGCCTCTGACCGCGCGCGGCTGATCGACGGCACCCACCACGATCCGCACGCCGTGCTCGGTGCCCATCCGGTGCCCGGCGGGGTCGCCGTCCGGGTCTTCCGTCCGTACGCGCTGTCGGTGACCCTCGTCACCGACGGCCCGCGGACCGAGCTGCACGACGACGGCGGCGGGTTCTTCTCGGTGCTGCTGCCGCCGGCGGACGTCCCGGCGTACCGGCTTCTCGTGGTCTACGAGGGAGCGACGCAGGAGACCGAGGACGCGTACCGCTTCCTGCCCACACTCGGCGAGCTGGATCTGCATCTGATCGGCGAGGGGCGGCACGAGCAGCTGTGGCAGGTGCTCGGCGCCCATCCGATGACCCACCAGGGCGTGACCGGCACCCGGTTCGCGGTGTGGGCGCCGAACGCGCGCGGTGTGCGCGTGGCGGGAGGCTTCAACCACTGGGACGGCAGCGGTCACGCGATGCGCTCTCTCGGCTCGTCCGGGGTGTGGGAACTGTTCGTGCCCGGGATCGGCGAGGGCGAGCTCTACAAGTTCGAGATCACCCGCCCGGACGGCTCCAGGACCCTGCGCGCCGACCCGCTGGCCCGGCGCACCGAGGTCCCGCCGCACACGTCCTCGGTCGTGCAGGTCTCCCACCACGAGTGGCACGACGAGGAGTGGCTCGCGCATCGCGGGGACATCCCGGTGCACGAGGCGCCGTTCTCGGTGTACGAGGTGCATCTGCCGTCCTGGCGGCCCGGTCTGACGTATCGCCAACTGGCCGAGCGGCTGCCCGGGTACGTGAAGGATCT
>NZ_JBIARC010000210.1:0-2915 GCF_042889625.1 Streptomyces sp. NPDC002573
GGGACCGGGACGACGCTGGGTGATCCGATCGAGGCGCATGCGCTGCTGGCGACGTACGGGCAGGGCCGGGTCGAGGACCGTCCGTTGTGGTTGGGGTCGTTGAAGTCGAACATCGGTCATGCGCAGGCGGCGGCGGGTGTCGGTGGTGTCATCAAGATGGTGGAGGCGATGCGGCGTGGTGTGCTGCCGCGGACGCTGCATGTGCAGGAGCCGTCGCCGCATGTCGAGTGGGATGCGGGTGCGGTGCGGCTGCTGGGCGAGGCCCAGGTGTGGCCGGAGACCGGCCGCCCACGCCGGGCCGGCGTGTCCTCCTTCGGCATCAGCGGTACGAACGCACATGTCATCGTCGAGCAGGGAGATCCCGAGCCGGTTGACGAGACGGCCGAGGGCGGCTCGGCGATGCCTGTCGCGTGGTTCGTCTCGGGGCGGGACGAGGCGGGGCTGCGCGCCCAGGCGCGGCGGCTGCGCGAGCACCTGATCGAGCGGCCCGAGGCGGAGCCGGTGGATGTGGGCTACTCCCTGGCGACGACCCGTGCCGCGCTGGAGCATCGTGCGGCGGTCGTCGGTACGAGCCGTGAGGAACTGCTGGCCGGACTGAAGACGCTGGCCGACGGCACCGACGTACCGAACGTGCTGCGCGCCGTCGGGCCGCAGGGCGCGGACTCCGGCCAGGGCCGGCCCCGTACCGCTTTCCTGCTGACCGGGCAGGGCAGCCAGCGCCTCGGCATGGGCCGGGAACTCTACGAGACGTCACCGGTGTTCGCCGCCGCCCTCGATGCGGTGTGCGCGCACCTCGACCCGGCACTGTCCCGCCCGCTGAAGGACGTCCTGTTCGCTCCGGAGAACTCCGCGGACTCGGCGCTGCTGGACCAGACGGCCTTCACCCAGGCCGCCCTGTTCGCCGTCGAGACCGCCCTGTACCGGCTGCTGGAACACCACGGCGTGGTCCCCGACTACCTCCTCGGCCACTCCATCGGCGAGGTCACCGCGGCGCACCTGGCCGGGGTGTGGGACTTGGCCGACGCCTGCACGGTCGTCGTCGCCCGCGGGCGGTTCATGCAGGCCGCCCGCGACGGCGGCGCGATGGTGGCGCTGGAGGCGGCCGAGAACGAGGTCCGCGAGACGCTGGCACAGTACGGTGACACCATTGCCGTGGCCGCGCTCAACAGCCCCCGCTCCACGGTCGTCTCGGGCGACGCCGAAGCAGTGGACCGCGTCGCGGCGCTCTGGCGTGAGCGCGGCAGGAAGACCAGGCGCCTTCCGGTCAGCCACGCCTTCCACTCCCCACACATGGACGACGTCCTGGACGACTTCCGGGACGCCCTGGCCGGCGTCACCTTCCGCGAACCCCGGATCCCCGTGGTCTCCGACGCCACCGGCACCCTCGCCACCCCCGACGACCTGCGCTCGCCCGACTACTGGGCCCACCACATCCGCGACACGGTCCGCTTCATCGACGGCGTACGGTTCCTCGAGGCGGCCGGCGTCACGGCCTACCTGGAACTCGGCCCCGACGGCGTACTCACCGCCATGGCGCAGGAGTGCCTCACCCGGGACGGGGCGACGCTGACCCCGCTCCTGCGCTCCGGACGGCCGGAGACGGTGACCGTCAGCGCCGCTCTCGCCCGTACGCACCTCGACGGCGGACGGCTCGACACGAGGTCGGCGTTCCCCGGCGGGCGCCGCATCGACCTGCCCACCTATGCCTTCCGCCGCGACCGCTACTGGCTGGCCCCGGCGGCCGAGGCCACCGACGCCGCAGGCCTCGGCCTGAGCGCCGTCGGCCATCCGCTGCTGGGCGCCGCTGTCGCCGTGGCGGACCAGGACACGTACCTGCTCACCGGCCGTCTGTCGCTGACCAGTCATCCCTGGCTGGCGGACCACTCCCTGCACGGCGTGGCCGTGCTCCCCGGCACCGCCCTGCTGGAGCTGGCGCTGCGCGCGGGCGAGGAGGCCGGCTGCCCGGAGGTGGCGGAGCTGACCCTGTCGGCGCCGTCGGCGGTGCCCGAGCGCGGCGGGGTGCAGGTGCAGGCTGTCGTGGGCGCACCGGCCGCCGACGGCCGCCGCCCCCTGGAGATCTACGCACGCCGGGCCGACTCGGGCGACGCCGACTGGACGACCTGCGCGACGGGTCTCCTCAGCGCGGACACCGGCGACGGGCCCGTACCCGACGGCCTCGTGGCATGGCCGCCCGCGGGTGCGGTGGAAGTCGACCTGAGCGGTGCGTACGAGCGGCTCGACAAGGCCGGTTATGGCTATGGACCGGCGTTCCAGGGGCTGCGCCGCCTCTGGCAGGGCGGCGAGGGCGAGTTGTACGCGGAAGTGGCGCTGGGGGAGGAGCAGCGCGCCGACGCGGCCCGCTGCGCGGTGCACCCCGCCCTGCTGGACGCCGCCCTGCACGCGCTGCTGCCGGGGGTGGCGCGCGAGGACAGGACGGCGGTCGTGCCGTTCGCCTGGGAGGGCGCACGCGTACATGCGGTGGGCGCCACGGCGCTGCGGGTGCGGCTGCGGTTCGCCGGGCCCGGTGCTGGTGGTGACGGCGGTGCCGAGTCGGTGTCGGTGACGGTCGCGGATGGGACGGGCATGCCGGTGGCGTCCGTGGACTCGCTCGTGCTGCGCCCGCTGTCGGAGGACGCGTTGCGCGACGCGGCCACCTCGGCGCGGGACACCAGGGACGGTCTGCTGCGCGTGGAATGGACGGAGCTGGAGACGCCGGACGAGGCGGAGACAGGGAACTGGACCACGGTCGGTGACGGCGAGACGGTCCCGGACCTGGCGGCTCTGCCTGCGCAGGACGTCCCGGACACGGTGCTGGTCCGCCTGCCGTCATCCGCCGGCGCCGACGACCCGGTCGGCCAGGTGCATGCGATGACGGTCGGTGTGTTGGGTCTGGTGCGGGGGTGGTTGGCGGAGGA
>NZ_JBIARC010000211.1:0-2901 GCF_042889625.1 Streptomyces sp. NPDC002573
CCTCGCGGTGCACTGCCGACTGCTGCCCGGATCCGACCAGGTCGTCCACCTGGACATCGACTCCAAGGTCAAGCAGGTCTACGGGGCCGGCAAGCAGGGTGCCGAGCACGGCTACACCAAGGTCCGCGGCCTGCACTTCCAGATCGTGACCGCCTCCACCCCGCTGGCCGCCCCAGTGATCGTGGCCTCCCGGCTGCGGAAGGGCTCGGCGGGCTCCGCCAAGGGCGCGGCGAGCCTGATCGCCGAGGCGATCCGCGCGGTGCGGGCCATGGGTGCCACCGGCACGATCGTCGTGCGGGCCGACTCGGCGTCCTTCTCCCACAAGACGGGGCGGCCTGCCGCCGCGCCGGGGCGAGGTTCTCCCTGGCCGTCGCTCAGCGCAAGAAGGTCCATCAGGCCATCGCGACCATCCCCGAGACCGCCTGGACGCCGGTCAAGTACCCCAAGGCGATCTGGGACGCGGACGAGGAACGGTGGATCTCGCACGCGGAGGTCGCCGAGGTCGAGTACACCGCGTTCACCGGCAAGGCCAAGAAGCACCGCGTCACCGCCCGGCTGCTGGTCCGGCGCGTCAAGCGGCTGGGCGACGCCCACGCCCCGGGACGGCCCGGGCGAGTTGTTCAAGGTCTACCGGTTCCACGCGGCCTTCGCGGACACGCCCTTCCCGCTCGTGGAAGCGGAGAAGATCCACCGGGCGCACGCTGTCGTGGAGCAGGTCTTCGCCGACCTCGAGGACTCCGCGCTCGCGCACCCGCCGTCGGGGAAGTACACCGCGAACGCCACGTGGCTCACCCCGGCCGTGCTCGCCCACAACCTCACCCGCGCCCTGGGCTGCCTGGCGTCCGCCTTCCACGCAAAGGCCCGCACCGGCACAATCCGCCGCCAACTGATAGCCGTCCCGGCCCGATTGGCCACCGCCGCGCGCACGCTGACCTCCCACCTCCCCACCCGATGGCCCTGGCAGGACGCCTTCCAGAGCCTGTGGACAGCCAGCGGCTGTCGCCTGCAGCCCTGAACTCCCGCCCGCCACAACCGGTTGTTCGCGCAAGGGATCGCGCCGTCGCAGGTCGCGCGGCGATTACGGGTCTCCCGGAAGTCTGCTTATGCCTGGCATGCCCGGTGGCGGGAGGCCGGCGTGGAGGCGCTGCGGTCCAAGGGGCCGTCGGGGCGACCTCCGCCCGCCAGGCAGAAGCGGTGAAAGGGAGTGTCAACTTAGCTTTACTTTTAACCGTTCTGCCCTGTTTCACGGGCCGGAGTGGTCTTGCTTTTCTTGGGCGTTGGGGTCTTCTTCCCCACTGGGTGGCGGGTGCGGCATGGTCGGGTGCTGCCGGGTGGGCGTCCGGGGCCGGGTGTGGTGGGTTTCGGCTTTCTGGCCGGGGTTCCCATGAGGCGTCGCAGGTGGGCGAAACCTCGGTGGACGCGTCCGGGCGTGAGGGCCCGGTGGGCGGGGAGGGGTTTCTCCCAGCGGCGGCGGAGGTCAGGGGCCAGGTGGCGGGCGAGACGGAGCTGGGTGTGGGCGGCCAGGATGAGCCAGGTCCATCGATCGCCCTGGGCGGGAGTGCGGATCTGCGGGAGCGTCCAGCCCAGAAGTGTCTTGAGGGTTTTGAAGGTGTGTTCAAGATCGAATCGGCGTAGGTAGGTCTTCCACAGCAGGTCGAGGTCGAAGGCGGTTCCGGCGGGGGCGGTGTGCCACAGCCATACGTCCTCGGGGGTCCGGTTGCCTGGCAGATGCTCGACGTGGATGCGGACCAAGGTGCCTGCCACGATGGGTAACTCGTCCCTCGCGGGCAGATGTGCCCAGCCGCCTTGGCGCCCGAGCTTTTGATGCAGCCCGTGCCAGGCACTGACTTCGACCTTTCCGTAACGAGGGCTGTCGGCGTGCAACTGCTCGTCCGGTGCCGGCCAGCTGGCCCATTCCTTGAGCGGGTACCGCTCTCCGTGCCGGGGCGGCCGCCCCGGTTTGCCGTCCCGGCGGCACGCCGACGCCGCGCCGTAGAACACCCGGTCTGAGCGGACTCTTCCCAGTACCTGTACCGCCAGACCCTCCCGGCTGGTCAGGTAGCTGATCCGGCTCAGGTCATAGCCCGAGTCGAACACGAACACCGGAGCAGGTCGGTCAGTGAGCAGACTGATGCCCATCAACTGCTCAACCACACGGGTGACTTGTCGTACCGTCACCAATGTGGCGTCGTCGTCCGGGCCAATCCTGACTGCGTCCAGCAGCACCGTCCACGAGTTCGCACCCCACTCCAGACCGGCCGCGAAGGAATACGGCCAGCCCGGGATCGTCTTGCGTGAACCGTCGCAACGACAGGCCGTATAACAGTGGCACCGCTCCGCGCTGGTCGCCGCGTCCGGACGAGGCCACGGCGAGACATCCACCGCGATCTTCAACGGCCCGTCATCTACCGGCTCCCAGGAACCCGCCAGCAGTCCCCGCAGCGCACCGGTATCGACCATCCCGCAGGCCAGCGCGTCATACAAAGCGCCATGCCCACGCCGGAACGCGTTCACTTCCGAGAGCTCCACCAGCGAACCCACCCGGCCCGGCGCGGTCAGCACCGCATCGACCAGCTCGAACAAGGCATCCGCACGCCGGCACAGACACTGGTACAGGCCCTTTCGGAACGCGGTCAATCGCCTCCGGGCCGCCGCCTCACCCTCGACCACCGCGGCCAGCCCTGGCATAGTCGGACCCACGGCCACCCTCCCCCTTCACGGACTCAGCACTCTGAAGGTGACGGGTGGCCGCCCTGCTGTCACGACTCACGACAAACTCCGACAAGAAACGATCTTGCCGAGGTTAAGACCGACCGGCAAATGGATCACTTGAGGCGTCGGGTGGTGGGGCGACCATCCCAGCGGTAGCGGCTTGTCGAGCGTCGGATGAGCATGCGGAGC
>NZ_JBIARC010000212.1:0-2888 GCF_042889625.1 Streptomyces sp. NPDC002573
GAGGGCAGTCACTGCTCGTTCATTACGTAGATGAGATGTGGCTGAGCCCCGTGGATAACTGAAGCCCGGGGCATCCTCGGCAGATAGAGGTGAACGCGACTCCCGGTGATCGGCTCCAGTCCGAGGCAGGACAAGTCGGCCACTGTCCAGCCCGCTTCGAAAAAGGTTCGGTTTCTCGCGACGGACGCCGCCTGCCTCCTCGTAGAGCAGACGAAGGCACCACCTGTACCGCAATGCACCACCCCCCTTGGTCCGACTCGCGAACCCACGAGGTACCTGTGGCTCTCCTCTCGACACTCCGTCTTCACCGCCACCCGCGGTCGCGGGGGCGTCTCGCCGTCGGGTTGCTGGCGCTCATCGCCGGAACCCTGCCGAGTGTGTCGGCTGACGCCGCCACCCCGCCCTCCGGATCGGTCAGCGATACTGCGCCCACGACCACGTGGAGCGCCGGTCTCTTCGCCGTCCCGAACGTCTCCGGCACTGCCGGGACGGTGAGCTGCGGGAATGCGCAACTCTGCGACGACTACACCCTGAAGGTGTCAGTTCCCGTGGGTTACGACGCCGGTCACAGCCTGCGCGTCGATGTCAAGTGGCCTGACTCCGCGGCCGACTTCGACCTGTACGTCCTCGACGCGGACGGCCGCGAGGTGGCAGCCTCCGCCTCTTCCAGCGACCCGGAGTCCGTGCTGCTTCCGGCGGTGACGGCGTCGTACACCGTGCGTGTGGTGCCCTACGCCCCGCTCGGCGACAGCTTCACCGGCACCGCGAGCCTGGTCGCCGATCCGGCCGATCCGCCGCCGAGTACGGCGACCCCGCCGATGTACGCGAACTCCTCGGCGCCCGACAGCATCAAGGACGCGCACAACGCCGGCGAACCCTCGATCGGCGTCGACCGCGCAACCGGTGCCGCGATGTTCCAGGCGTACACCTCGACGCTGAAGGTCACCTACGACGGCGCCGGCGCCGCCACCTGGCAGGACAAGAGCGCCAACGCGGGCAACGGCTGTCCCCAGGGGAGCACCACCAGCCTCGACCCGATCCTGTTCACCGACCCGGCCACCCACCGCACCTTCGAGTCGCAGCTCGCCGGCAAGACCGCCCTGACCTGCTACACCGACGACGACGGCGAAACGTGGACGCCGACAGGCGGCTCGGGCATCGACTCCGGTGTGGACCACCAGACCATCGGTGGCGGCCCCTTCACCACGGGCGCGCCGGGCCCCGTCACGGCGTACCCGAACGCCGTCTACTACTGCTCCCAGGACATCGCCGACGCTTCCTGCGCGGTCAGCCGGGACGGCGGTCTGACGTACGGGCCCGCCGTTCCGATGTACTCGCTGCTGGACTGCGGCGGCCTGCACGGGCATGTGAAGGTCGCCGCGGACGGCACGGCGTACGTGCCCAACAAGGGCTGCGGCGGCAACCAGGCCGTGGCCGTGTCCGAGGACAACGGGCTGACGTGGACCGTCCGCAAGAACCCGTCCAGCACCCCCGGTGACTCCGACCCGAGCGTGGGAATCGGCGCCGGTGGGACTGTGTACATGGGCTACCAGAACAGCGACGGCACCGCGCGGATCGCCGCCAGCCACGACAAGGGCAAGACGTGGCTGTACGACCAGAACGTCGGCGCGTCCCTCGGCATCAAGAACATCGTCTTCCCCGCCGTGACCGCGGGCGACGACAACCGCGCCGCCTTCGCCTTCCTGGGCACCACGACCGGGGGCAACTACCAGGACACGGCCAACTTCAAGGGGGTCTGGCACCTGTACGTGGCCACCACCTACGACGGCGGCCAGTCCTGGGTCACTGTGGACGCCACCCCCACCGACCCGGTACAGAAGGGGTCCATCTGCACGGGCGGCACCACCTGTGGCCAGGACCGCAATCTCCTGGACTTCATCGACGTCACCCTCGACGCCCAGGGCCGCGTGCTCGCCGCCTTCGCCGACGGTTGCACCGGCACCTGCGTCACCGGTGGCGCGCAGAACTACGACGCACTGGCCTCTATCGCCCGCCAGTCCTCCGGCAGCACGCTGTACGGCGCGTACGACGCCGTGGTCGCCGGCAAGCACAAGAAGTCCAAGGGAGCCGCCAGGTGAAGCCCTTCGCCCCGGCGGCCGTGCTGGTCGGCGCCGTCCTCGGTCTGGCGGCCCTCACCGGATGCTCGCCCACGCCCCGGCACGCCGGACCCGTGCGTGCGACGCCGTACACGGCCGCCTCCGCGCCCGACGGCTGCCCCACCGCCGCCTCACTGCCGCTTCCCAAGGACTTCCCGGCGGATCTGCCGATGCCCGAGGGCACGGTCGTGACCAATGTGGAGCACCGCACCGGCGGCCGGCTGATCGTCGCCACGGTCGTACGGAGCGGCTTCGACGCCACCCTGGCCTTTCTGCACAAGCAGCTCCCCAAGGCCGGATACACCTCGAAGGACGGTGAGGTGGAGAAGGACGACGCCGAGTCGAACTTCTCCTCCACGACCGTCCGGGGCCGCTGGACACTGCGAAAGATGCCCGACTGCGAGGGAGGGGTCTACCTGACGTACCTGACGTCTGCGGTCTCCTGAACTCGGCCCGGCCGAAGCAGGGGTACGACGCCACCACATTGCAGGCTCCCCTCCCTGAAGGGAGGGGATTCGTCACCCTCCAGGGCTGAGCGGGGATTTACGGCTCAGGCCGCCGCCGGAGCCGGCGGCTCGGGTGGTCTTACGCCCTCGACACCGTCCGGGTTCCAACCTTGTTCTTGCCGGAAACCTCATCCGGCCAGGTCAAGCAGCATGCTGGTACTCGTGGAGTGTGCCGCCGAGTCGGTCGCGTCTTCGTACGTCAAGGCGAAGGATCCGGGCCGGGTCGTTGATCGGCTCGGGCAACGGGCGGAGCGGGCGGGCGTTG
>NZ_JBIARC010000213.1:0-1308 GCF_042889625.1 Streptomyces sp. NPDC002573
CATGCGAAAGGTCCGGCGTAGAGGGTAAGACCCCCGTAGTCGAAACGTCAGCGGCTCGTTTGAGAGACACCCAAGTAGCACGGGGCCCGAGAAATCCCGTGTGAATCTGGCGGGACCACCCGCTAAGCCTAAATATTCCCTGGTGACCGATAGCGGATAGTACCGTGAGGGAATGGTGAAAAGTACCCCGGGAGGGGAGTGAAATAGTACCTGAAACCGTGTGCCTACAAGCCGTGGGAGCGTCGGAACCTTCGGGTTCTCGTGACTGCGTGCCTTTTGAAGAATGAGCCTGCGAGTTTGCGGTGTGTTGCGAGGTTAACCCGGGTGGGGTAGCCGTAGCGAAAGCGAGTCCGAATAGGGCGTTTGAGTAGCACGCTCAAGACCCGAAGCGGAGTGATCTAGCCATGGGCAGGTTGAAGCGGAGGTAAGACTTCGTGGAGGACCGAACCCACCAGGGTTGAAAACCTGGGGGATGACCTGTGGTTAGGGGTGAAAGGCCAATCAAACTCCGTTATAGCTGGTTCTCCCCGAAATGCATTTAGGTGCAGCGTCGTGTGTTTCTTGCCGGAGGTAGAGCACTGGATAGGCGATGGGCCCTACCGGGTTACTGACCTTAGCCAAACTCCGAATGCCGGTAAGTGAGAGCGCGGCAGTGAGACTGTGGGGGATAAGCTCCATGGTCGAGAGGGAAACAGCCCAGAGCATCGACTAAGGCCCCTAAGCGTACGCTAAGTGGGAAAGGATGTGGAGTCGCACAGACAACCAGGAGGTTGGCTTAGAAGCAGCCACCCTTGAAAGAGTGCGTAATAGCTCACTGGTCTAGTGATTCCGCGCCGACAATGTAGCGGGGCTCAAGCGTACCGCCGAAGTCGTGTCATTGCAGCATGACGGCCAACGCCGGCTGTGATGGGTAGGGGAGCGTCGTCTGCCGGGTGAAGCGGCACTGGAAGGTAGTCGTGGACGGTTGACGAGTGAGAATGCAGGCATGAGTAGCGATTCACACGTGAGAAACGTGTGCGCCGATTGACTAAGGGTTCCTGGGTCAAGCTGATCTGCCCAGGGTAAGTCGGGACCTAAGGCGAGGCCGACAGGCGTAGTCGATGGATAACCGGTTGATATTCCGGTACCCGCTGTGAAGCGTCAAACATCGAGCATCGTGATGCTAAGGCCGTGAAGCCGCCCTGATCTCTTCGGAGTTGAGGGGAGTGGTGGAGCCGCTGAACCAAGCGGTTAGTAGGTGAGTGATGGGGTGACGCAGGAAGGTAGTCCATCCCGGGCGGTGGTTGTCCCGGGGTAAGGGTGTAGGGC
>NZ_JBIARC010000213.1:1405-2850 GCF_042889625.1 Streptomyces sp. NPDC002573
GCGCAAGGTAGGCAAATCCGCCTTGCTTTTGTCTGAGACCTGATGCCGAGCCGATTGTGGCGAAGTGGATGATCCTATGCTGTCGAGAAAAGCCTCTAGCGAGTTTCATGGCGGCCCGTACCCTAAACCGACTCAGGTGGTCAGGTAGAGAATACCGAGGCGTTCGGGTGAACTATGGTTAAGGAATTCGGCAAAATGCCCCCGTAACTTCGGGAGAAGGGGGGCCATTCCTGGTGAGAGTACTTGCTGCTCGAGCTGGGGGTGGCCGCAGAGACCAGCGAGAAGCGACTGTTTACTAAAAACACAGGTCCGTGCGAAGCCGTAAGGCGATGTATACGGACTGACGCCTGCCCGGTGCTGGAACGTTAAGGGGACCGGTTAGCTCACTTTCGGGTGGGCGAAGCTGAGAACTTAAGCGCCAGTAAACGGCGGTGGTAACTATAACCATCCTAAGGTAGCGAAATTCCTTGTCGGGTAAGTTCCGACCTGCACGAATGGCGTAACGACTTCTCGACTGTCTCAACCATAGGCCCGGTGAAATTGCACTACGAGTAAAGATGCTCGTTTCGCGCAGCAGGACGGAAAGACCCCGGGACCTTTACTACAGTTTGATATTGGTGTTCGGTTCGGCTTGTGTAGGATAGCTGGGAGACTGTGAAGCTCGGACGCCAGTTCGGGTGGAGTCGTCGTTGAAATACCAGTCTGGTCGTGCTGGATGTCTAACCCGGGTCCGTGATCCGGATCGGGGACAGTGTCTGATGGGTAGTTTAACTGGGGCGGTTGCCTCCTAAAGGGTAACGGAGGCGCCCAAAGGTTCCCTCAGCCTGGTTGGCAATCAGGTGTTGAGTGTAAGTGCACAAGGGAGCTTGACTGTGAGACCGACGGGTCGAGCAGGGACGAAAGTCGGGACTAGTGATCCGGCGGTGGCTTGTGGAAGCGCCGTCGCTCAACGGATAAAAGGTACCCCGGGGATAACAGGCTGATCTTCCCCAAGAGTCCATATCGACGGGATGGTTTGGCACCTCGATGTCGGCTCGTCGCATCCTGGGGCTGGAGTCGGTCCCAAGGGTTGGGCTGTTCGCCCATTAAAGCGGTACGCGAGCTGGGTTTAGAACGTCGTGAGACAGTTCGGTCCCTATCCGCTGTGCGCGTAGGAGTCTTGAGAAGGGCTGTCCCTAGTACGAGAGGACCGGGACGGACGAACCTCTGGTGTGCCAGTTGTTCTGCCAAGGGCATGGCTGGTTGGCTACGTTCGGGAGGGATAACCGCTGAAAGCATCTAAGCGGGAAGCCTGCTTCGAGATGAGGACTCCCACCCACTTGATGGGGTAAGGCTCCCAGTAGACGACTGGGTTGATAGGCCGGATCTGGAAGCACGGTAACGTGTGGAGGTGACCGGTACTAATAGGCCGAGGGCTTGTCCTCAGTTGCTCGCGTCCACTGTGT
>NZ_JBIARC010000214.1:0-2848 GCF_042889625.1 Streptomyces sp. NPDC002573
GAGCTCACCGGCTCCGGAACTTGTAGTGCTCACCTGCTGGCGGCTACGGACCGTAGTCTCTCCTACCGCCCGCTGAGCCCCATTAGGAACTTGTAGCGGGCCCGGCCGATGCGGTGGCGGTCGGCGCCGGTGCGGGCCAGAGCGAGGAGGGTGCGCAGGCTTTCCTTGGCGATCCAGGCGGTCAGCAGCGTCTGTCCGATCTTCCCCTCGTCCAGCAGCGGGTTCCACATCTTCGCGAACTGATCGTCGGTGAGGTCCTCGCGGTTGCGCAGCAGACGCCTGCGAGCCTTCCATTCCGGGTCGGTGGCGCGTCCGCGTCGTCCGCGGATCTCGGCGGTGGTGCGGCGCCGGACCAGGGACAGCATCTTGTTCGCGAGCTGCACGACGTGGAAGTGGTCGACCACGACGACGGCGTTCGGCAGGCCGGTGCGGACCGCGGCCCGGTAGGTGGCCGACATGTCGATGGCGACGTGCCGGATGCTGTTGCGCCAGGCCAGAGGTGTGGTGGACAGCCAGGCCAGCACGTCGGCGGCGGTGCGGCCCTCGACCTGGCCGAGCAGGCCACCGACACCGAGCGCGTCGACGAACCCGGTGTGCCACCGGTCCCGTGTCAGCTGCCACTTGCCCGTTTCGGGGTTCTGCTCCCAGCGGGTCTTGCCGCGCCGGGTCTCGTCGATGCCCAGCACCTCGACGCCGGGCAGCGGCGCTTCGACGACCTCGCGGGCAACGGTCCGGAAGGCGTCCATCACGGTCGGCCAGGACAGATGCAGATCGCGGGCGGCCTGGATGACCGTGGAGCCGGCATCCCGTATCCGACGTCCGGCCGTACTCCGTAGCCTCCCAGTCAGCCGGGCGCCGGCCGGGATCTGCGGGATCTGCTCGGTGAACGATTTCCGAGGACAGGCCGGCTCGCGGCACCACCAGCGCCGCTTGTGCCACAAGAACTCCAGCCCGCGCTCGCCATAAGGGAGATCACGGGGTCGGGTGGTGGCGGAGCCTTTCACCCGGGACGAGAAGACCCCGCAGGCCGGACAGGCCCGGGCCGAGGCATCCGCCGTGGCCAGATGGACCCGGCGCCCACCGTCCTCGCACCGCTCGACCCTCATGACGGACACCCCGTCGAGGTCCAACAGCAACGTCGTATCGTTGACCAAGCCCGTGGCTCCCCAGTGATCCTTCTGCGTAGAGAACAGAAATGATCACCCAGGACCACGGGCGTCCTACATCCAGGGCCGACAACCACCCCACTCGTCGCAGACCGTGACGGACAGTCAGCGGCCACCGACCCTGCACCGCTCAACTTCGAAGACCCCGTTAGGGCCGCCCCTCAAGCCGGGGGTTCAGGTCGCGGGCGGGAGGCGGACCGCGAGAAGGGCGATGTCATCGTTACTGCCCTGAGCCAGGCCGGCGAGGAGCTCGTCACAGAAGACAGCCAGCGGTTCGCGAGTCAGGGCTGCGGCGTGCTGACGCAGCCGGGCAAGACCGCGGTCGAGGTCTTCGCCGGAGCGTTCGATCAGGCCGTCGGTGTAGAACAGCAAGTTGGAACCCGGCGCAAGTGTGTGGGTGCTGCTGGGCCGGGGCGTGTCGGGTTCGATGCCAAGCAGGACACTGTGCCCGGTCTCCAGGTAGCGAGTATCACCGTCGTGCGACACCAGCAGGGGTGGTGGATGGCCGGCGTTGGCGAATTTCAGCTGCCAGCTGTGGTGTGGGCCGGGTTCGAGAAGGGCGTAGATGCAGGTCGCAGTGTCCCCGCCGTAAAGAGTGTGGCTGATCGCGTCCAGGCGGCGCAGGATCTCGCCCGGCGGTTCGAGCCGGTCGCAGACCAGCGCGCGCAACATGTTGCGCAGCTGTCCCATGGTGACCGCCGCGGGCAGATCGTGACCGGCGGCATCGCCGATGATCAGTGCCGTCGTGCCGTCCGGAAGCGCGAAGCAGTCGTACCAGTCCCCGCCCACCTCCACCGCCGCGCGTGCCGGCACATACCGAGCAGCGATATCCAGAGGGGCTACATCCGGCAGCGACGGCAGCAGGGACCGCTGCAAATGCTCGGCGGTACTCTGCACCGAGGCATACAGGGGGCTGTTGTCCACCGCCAGAGCCGTACGATGCGCCAGATCCTCCACCAGAGCCAGATCATTCTCGGTGAGCGCGAAGGCATCCCCGCTCCTGGCCAAGGTCAGAGCCCCGAGTATCTGCCGCCGCGCCCGCAGCGGCGCGATCACCGCCGAACGGGCACCCAGCTCAGAGAACAACGCGACCTGCGCCGCATGCAGGGCGCTCCCGTCTTCCACCGAGGCCATCACGACGGGATCGACCACCAGCGGCCCCGCCCCCCGCAACACACGCGCCAGCGGATCGGACGACGTCTCCAAAACTGCCGCCCTCGGCGGCGTGGGTCAGGGCGCTGTGGCGGAGCCGGTGCAGGGTCCAGCCGTCCAGGTCCTCGATGTCCTCGGGTGCGGCGAGCGGGTTGGCCAGCAGCCGGGTGTTCTCCTCGAAGATCTCCTCAGCCCGCCGGTAGGAGAGCCGGGCGCGGCCCGTGTCCGGGCACACGTCCAGCGACGGCGTCCCGGCCGGCGTCTTCCGGCCGGTGAGGAACAGCGGGCCGCGGGTGCGGCGGCCGATCAGGCGGGGCAGCCGTTGGGCGGTGCCAGACTGCCAGTGAATCCACTCGCTCGCCCCGCCCTTGGCGGTGATCTTCCCGCGTTTGTACTGCGGGTAAAGGCCTTCCACGTTCAGGCACAGCACCTCGTCCTGCGTTCCGCGCAATTCAGGGGTTCTGGAGTCCCTTCCGAGGTGAAGGTGCAGGTCAGCGGGCTGGAGTCTAGTGACACGGCCGGATTCGCCT
>NZ_JBIARC010000215.1:0-2832 GCF_042889625.1 Streptomyces sp. NPDC002573
AGGGCGTCCGCACCGCCCTCCTCCCACTCCCGCCGCCAACGTCGCACCGACCGCGACGTCACCCGAAGCTCCCTCGCGACGGCCTCGGTCTTCTCTCCGCGAGCGAACTGCTCGGCCGCCTCAAGGCGCACCCGCTCCCGCTTTACCTGCTCCTTCGGCGTCAGCCCGCCACCATGCGCGTACCGCATGACGACCTCGTACCGCAACGATCAAGAAGCGTCACGGGCCACCGGACTCCGCGAGTTCAATCTGAGTAGCCGCGCGGGGACGCCATGAGACAGCCCCTCGGCTGGACGGCGAACTACTCGATGTAATTGACCCTCATCTATATGGACGGTCCAGCTCCGCCTTCGAAGAAGCCGAGACTGCAGGCATCCCGCAGAAACCGGATATTGGGCGAAACGTCACACCGGGCTCAATGCTGACGGTGGACGTCGAGTCGGTGTCGGGAGGGCGCGCGGCCCGGCGCAGAGATCAGATGTCCTCGACAACGCAGGCTCACCCCATGTGCAGTGCGTCATACCGATCGCGCCCTCACGTCAGACGAGCCGACCGCCTCGCGGTGTGGGTGTTCCGGGGTTTTCAGACCTTGGCGGCAGCAACCAAGGAAAGCGAACGCAACCGATCATCCGGATCGTAGACGGGAGTCGACAGCATCAGTTCGTCTGCCCCGGTTTGTGACGCCACGGCTGACAGCCGTCGATGCACCTCTTCCGGGGGCCCATACGCCTGAGTAGCCCGTATCTGTCCGAGCCGCTCCTCCATCGCCGGCCTGAGGGGCTCTGTCGCGGCTTTCGCCGGAGACGGGAGCGGCGCCTCTGCGCCACGGCCCTCCAGGGCCGCAGCCATGGCAAGCATCGCTGGGCGACCGAGACGGGCGAGGTCGGCGTCGGTCGTGACACAGAGGGTTTCCACGCTCACCAGCACTCGCGGTCGCTCGCACCACCGCGAAGCCTGAAACCGCTCCCGGTAACGACCCAGCGCCTCCAGCGTGTTGTCCGGTCGAATGTGATGAGCGAAGGCGAGCGGCAACCCGAGCTCGGCGGCGAGCTCGGAACCCGCAACACTTGATGACAGCAGCCACGGCTCGGGAAGCGCGTCGGCCCCCGGCAGCACTCGCCGGGCATCCGCATCGGCAAGGTATCCCAGCAGTTCGATGAGGTCGGCACGGTACTCATCGTCAGTCGCCCGATCGGCTCCGCGACGTAGCGCGCGGATGGTGTCGAGGTCATTCGTCCCGGGACCGCGGCCGATGCCCAGGTCGATGCGACCGGGGTGGAGCGCCGCCAGCGTGGTGAACTGCTCCGCGACGGCGAGCGGAGCGTGATTCGTCAGCAGGACCCCACCCGAACCGACCCTGACCCCGGAGGTCGAGGCCGCGAGATGGGACGACAGCACAGAGGGCGCAACACTGCCGACGGACCGATATCCGTGATGCTCGGCCACCCACACCCGGCGAAATCCGAGCTCACTGGCCCGCCGCGCGGTCGAGACCACCGCTGCTAGGGCGTCGCGGGCACTGGCGCCCTCTTGTGTCAACGCCAAGTCGAGGACGGACAGCGGCGGCAGAAGTCCGGCTGCCGATGACGGTTCCCCGGTCTTCCGCACCGAGTGCACGTCGTCCGGTTGGTGCTGACTGCCTTCCATGAGTGCTCCTGTCCTTGAACGATGTGATGATGCCGCCACGCGGTCGCTTCGGGCACCTGGCGGCGTCTCAGGGACCGACGCGAGGGGCGTGGCAGTTCCGTGGACGTGGAACTGACCGCCCACCTGGCTAGAAAATGTATAGCGTGGCTGCACGGCGTCCGAATTCCCTTGCGCCCAAGGGGGTGGCAAGACCGGCGCCACCCTGCCGTCGCACACACCCTCGGGCTCCACCACAGCGCTCACGACCACAGCTGCCTGGACCTACGACGCGGACGCCAATGACCTCACCTCGACCGGTCCCGATGGCCCGGGGCGGCCACCCGCCACCCGCGATCGCCCGTGGGCCACTGCTGACACCCCGCCAAGTGGGTGAGCCCTGCTCATTACATGACCCACTGTTGCCTGTAGCGGGCTACGTAATCCCGAACCGAGTTTTCTGTGCCGCCGAGAAGCGCAGTTCGATCACAGTCCGATGTGGTCGAACTGGCCCCCGTTGGTAGGGACTGTTCGGTCACCGGTGCAGCGGTGGAATGCCGACCCCGTGACCACGCCAGGTCGTGTGCCGGGAGCGAACTACCGATAGTCGCTCGTCTCCTCGCCCCACTTCTGCAGGGTGGAGTCGATCCGGCGGTTCGCCCGTTCTTGAGGCTGAGCGAGGACGTTCGCATACACGCGGAATGAGACGAGGCTGTGGCCGGCACGGCGGGCCACTTCTGCCGGGTCTGCGCCGGAGCTGAGCCGCAACGGGATGCCCGCGTGACGAAGATCGTATGGACGCTGCGCGAGAGGTGAATCGGCTCCCTCGGGTGCATGGTCGAGTTCGGCTTCCTAGAGGCACTTGGGGTCGAGGATGAACTGCAACTCGATGGTCAGCAGGCGCTCGGCCAGGCCGTCGGCGAGCTCCGGTGTCGATCGTCGCCATGGCCGGGACCCGGCGGTATTCGAGGAACCACCGCGTCGTCGACAGTGACAAGGCGCGGTCGACTACGCCGTCTCCGGTGACCGCGCGGCACAGGGCGTCGGAGAGCCGGTCCAGGATGATCGAAATGTTGTCGAGGCAGATGGCCAAGGAGTTGAAGGCCTGAACCGACCAGGATTGCAGGCCGCGTGGGGCGATGCCGCGCCCCTTCAGCAACGCGTCGACCACTCGCGTCGCGGGGTCCAGGTGAACTGCGGCGCGCGCCG
>NZ_JBIARC010000216.1:0-2818 GCF_042889625.1 Streptomyces sp. NPDC002573
AGCCGTACCGAACTCCGCCGCTTCGCGGCTCCGGGCCAAGGATGCATTCCCTCCCCGACTAAAGTCGGGGATACCCTGCAAGATCAGGGATGGAGCCGGTGCACAACTCGTGGCGGGTCCGCAGCCAGGCGCGGCCCGGGTGGCGCCGTTGGTCGGGATACCCCCGGATTGGGCCTGGCCTGCTGAAATTTCGGTTCTGCTGCTGCGGGGTCCCCCGTTGCAGGACGGTGCGGTCTTCTTTCGGGTGAACGGCTCCGTGTTGCTGGATCTTGGCTGCGGTGGTGCCTATTGACTGGGTGCGTACGCCAGGCCTTCCAGGAGGACCACCATGTTTGGCAGGACTGTTCTCGCCGCCACGGCACTTGCCGCTAGCGCTCTGACCGTTCCGGCAGCGCTTCCTCACGCCCACGCCGCAGCACGACGCGTCGTAGAACTGAGCAACGCCGACAACGGCAGGACCGTGTTCGTCACCCTGGGCGAAAAGGTCGAGGTCAAGCTGAAAGCCACCTCAGGTAACGGGGTGAAGTGGGTGTGGGATGTACCCGTGGCCTCCGCCCCCCATGTACTGCGACGGGTTTCAGGAGGCACCGCTCCCAGTGGCGACGCTCGAGCCACCTTCCGAGCCGAAGAACTCGGAAAGAGCACCATCATCGCGCCCAGCCGCTGCGTAGTCACAACTCCTGGACACGTCTGCCCCCGCCTCGGTGTTCTCTGGAGGGCCACCGTCGACGTCCTCTGACGGCTTGGCCCTGAGGGGCAGCGACGTGGGAGAGTCAGCCGTCCCGCGATGTCGGCACGCGTAGAGCGCGAACCGGTCGACGTCCAGGACGTCCTGCCGTGTCCGCCGACTCCTGGAGCTGGGCGTCCAGGTGGACGGCGGCCCGGCGCTCGCGTCGGCGTCGGCGTCGGAGGAATCCAGGGGCCACCATTCGTCCACGGAATGCGGGACGGGGTGCTGGCAGTACATGCATGTGCTCCCCTGGGCCAGGTCGACGGTCCGCCCGGTGCAGCGCGGGCACTCGCCCCGTTCCAGCACCGGACCGCGCCCGCCGGCGCATGCCGGGCAGATGTGTCCGTCCGGTAAGTGCTGCCAGCCTGCGGCCTGCACGGCGGTCTCGAACTCCTCGTCCTCGGCGAGGTCGTCGGGTTCGAGGAACAGGGCCAGGCAGTCGGGCCGGTCGCACGTCACGGCGTCCCGGATCCTCTGGGCGTCCCTCCGGTTCAGGCGGTCGGGTAGCCGTGGGCGCGGTGGGTGTTTTCGGTGAGCCAGCGGCGGAAGGGATGGTTCCTCCGCGCGCGATGCGGTCGTGGCGCTCCTTGACCGTGGTGTGGTGCTGGCCCAGCCCTTCGCCCAGGTCCCGCCACGACACGATGTCGCCGGCGTTGTCGGGCTCGCGGGCCATCAGCAACAGCTCCTCCTCGATGGCGCGTGAAACTCACCGAGTGGATCGCAGCGGCCCGCGCCGTCGACCTGCCCCACCTGCGCAGTCTCACCAACGGTCTTTGATAGTGTCCCTGCTCGTGGTGTAGGCGATCAAGGCGCCGGAATCCCCAGGTCAGGGGCAGTGACTCCTCCGGGCCCGGGTTTCAACTCGCCTCAGCAGGGCTCCTCTTGGGCTACCGCCTCCGCGGAGATCGTCCAGGGCCTCGTACCGGAACGCGTGACGCTTGATCCCCTACACCACGACGCGGGACACGACCCGGTCTTTCCTCCACGCGATGAAACCAGTGGCCGGCATGGGCTGGGATTGGCAGGATGCCCAGCAATGGCCTCCCACTCGTACTCCTTCAACAGTCCACCGATCGATCCCATCACCACCGCCCGCGACGCCTTGAACGGCCTGGCCGTCGGCGACGCCTTCGGAGCCCAGTTCTTCGTCCCCGACAACCTCCCCGCTCTGCGTGACCAGCAACTGCCTAAAGCGCCCTGGCCGTGGACCGACGACACCGAGATGGCCTGCTCCATCCACCAACTCGTCATGCAACGAGGCGAGGTAGACCAAGACGAACTCGCCCGTTCCTTCGCCGAACGGCACGACTTCGACCGCGGATACGGTCCCGCGATGAACCGCCTGCTGCGCCTGGTCCGCCAGGGCGGCAACTGGCGCGAACTCGCGGCCGGACTGTTCGACGGGCAGGGCTCCTGGGGCAACGGGGCAGCGATGCGCGTCGCCCCTCTCGGCGCCCGCTACCCAGGCGACCTGGAACACGCAGCCCGGCAGGCTGCCATGTCCGCCGAGGTGACCCACACCCACCCCGAGGCCGTCGCCGGGGCCGTCGCGGTCGCCGTCGCCGCCAGCCGCGCCGCGCACCGCCGCACCGAACCCGTGACCGGCACGGACCTGCTCGCCATCGTTTTGGACCTTGTCCCGCCCAGCCGGGTACGCGACGGCATCGTCGAGGCCCGTACGCTCCTGGACCAGCCTTACGTCGAACTCGCCGCCCATCATCTCGGCAACGGACGCCAGGTCAGCGCCGTCGATACGGTCCCCTTCACCCTCTGGTGCGCCGCCCGGAATCTGACCGATTACGCGACTGCCCTGTGGGCCACTGCCTCGGCCGGTGGAGACGTCGACACCACCTGCGCGATCGTCGGCGGCATCGTCGCCTCCCGCGTCGGCACCGACGCCATCCCCGCCCCCTGGCGCAACCGCACAGAGACCCTGTCCTTGCCGGAAACCTCATCCGGCCAGGTCAAGCAGCATGCTGGTACTCGTGGAGTATGCCGCCGAGTCGGTCGCGTCTTCGTACGTCAAGGCGAAGGATCCGGGCCGGGTCGTTGATCGGCTCGGGCAACGGGCGGAGCGGGCGGGCGTTG
>NZ_JBIARC010000217.1:0-2781 GCF_042889625.1 Streptomyces sp. NPDC002573
CATCACAAGCCGTCACTCCCACCAGACCACCGACCCCATGCCCCACCAGCGAAAACGCAGTCCTCGCGTCCGGAAAGACAACAGCTTCTCAGCCCCGAAGTTCTGGAAGACCTTCGAGGAGCTGAGCTTGATGGTGTCCCTCTGGGGCAGGCCACGTGCTGTCTGCCGAATCGTCCGGAGCCTCAAGTCCGCTCCGCCATCCATCATTTGCTCTGGATGCGGTCTCTCGTTACCGATCTCGATCGGCCGCTGAGCCCTTCGCATGTTCTGAGGCGGGCGGCATGAGCAGGGCGGGGGCTCGGGTCGGGGTCGGTACGCGCTTCCGCTACGACGGAGAGACCGTCGAGGTGGTGGAGATGGCCGCGACGACGGCAGGCAACGAGGTGGTCTTGAAGGACGGCCGGGGACGATTGCTGCGGTTGTCACTCAAGGAACTTCTGTTCTCCGACCGTGCCGCTGTCAGTCCGGACGGCCCAGGACCGTCAGCTGACGATGAAGAAGAGATCGCTTCGGTCGTACTGCGGCAGCTCGACAGATCGGCACGGGCGAAAGTTCTTGAACGCGCCGAGCATGTCCGGGAGGTTCTGACGGGGTTCCGGTCTGGAGCTCCGGAACTGGCACGCGACGGTGAGCCCCGACCGGACTATCGCCCGGAGCGACCGTTGGAGGTGCGATACACCGCCAAGGCCGATGAGCTGGGGGTGTCACTTCGCACCGTGAAGCAGTGGGTCGCTGATTTTCGTCGTCAGGGAGAGGCTGGGCTCGCGCCGAAGAAGTCAATGGGAAAGCCCCACTCCGGAGTTGATGACAGGTGGGTGGAGATGGCTCTGGAGGTGATGGTTGAGCACACCGATCAGTCACGGCCGTCTCGGACGCTGGTGATTGATCGCACGCGGGCCCGGGTGATTGCGCGGTTCGGTCCGGATGTGGTGCGGCAGCCGAGCCGGGCGACGGCGTTTCGGATCTTGGAGGATCTGGAGCGTCGGCATCCGCTGTTCCGGCTGAGTACGAAGCGGAACCGGGATATCGCGGATCGTCCGGAGGGTCCGTACGGGAAGCTGCGGCCGACGCGGCCGGGTGAGTACCTGTTGATGGACACCACGCGGTTGGACGTCTTCGCATTCGACCCGCTGACGCTGAAGTGGGTGCAGGCCGAGCTGAGTGTCGGGATGGATTGGTACACCCGCTGCATCACGGGGATCCGGCTCACGCCGGTCTCGACAAAGGCGGTGGATGTCAGCGCGGTGCTCTTTCAGTCGTTTCGGCCGAGGCCGGCGGGGCGGGACTGGCCGCGGCACGCGGTCTGGCCCGAGCACGGCATCCCCCGCACCGTCCTGGTCGATGTCGAGGGTGCCACCGGGCCGGGCCTGGCCTCGCCGCCCCTGGTCCCCGAGACGCTGGTGGTGGACCACGGGAAGGTCTACGTCTCCGAGCATCTGACGAGCGTCTGCCGTCGGATGGGCATTTCGATCCAGCACGCGCGGCTGCGAACGGGCCGGGATAAAGGGCCGGTGGAGCGCTATTTCCGCACCCTGCGCGAGGGTCTGCTGCAGGCCTTGCCCGGCTACAAGGGACCCGACATCCACTCCCGCGGCGAGAGCCCGGAGGACGATGCGTTCTTCTTCCTCGACGAGTTGGAGGCGATCATCCGGGAGTGGACCGCGACGGTCTACCACAGCCGGCCGCACTCCAGTCTGGTCGATCCGGGCCTTCCGGGGCTACGGATGTCCCCGGCGAAGATGTTCGAGCACGGCATGGCCAGGGCCGGCTACATCGAGGTCCCCCGCGACCGGGATCTCGCCTTCGAGTTCCTGAAGACCGAGTGGCGCACGATCCAGCACTACGGTGTCGAGATCGGCCGCCGCCGCTACAGCGGCCCGGGCCTGCCCGACCCCGGCATCCGCAGCCCCTACGACAGCCCGGTGAAAAACGGCTGGCCGTTCCAGGTCGACCCCGACGACATCACCCGCATCTACTTCCGCGACGTCGATCACCACTGGCAGACGCTGACCTGGGAACACGCACCGTCGGCGCGGATGCCGCTGAGCGAGGACGCGCTGGCCTTCGCCCGGAAGCTGGCCGCCGCGAAATACCGCTACCCCGACGACCGGCTCGCCGTCGCCGACCTGCTGGAGCGCTGGAACCTCGGGCTGGGCACCACACTCGCCGAACGGCGCATGGCCCTACGCCTTTCGCGCGAACAGGCCGCCATCGACCTCCTCGACACCGAGCAGGAGGCGGTCATCTCTCTTTCGTCGGTACGCAGAGCCCTGGGCCAGGACGACGAACTGGCAGAGGCCGAAGCCCAGGAGCCGATGGCTGAGACGGGCGATGACGACGAGGCCGACCTCGACGACCTCGCCCAGGAGAGCGACTTCTACGCGGACGCCCTGGAGGACGTGTGAGTACGGCCGGTCTGCCGAACCTGGGGAACCTGGCCCTGTCACGGAAGGAAGACTTCAAAGCGTTCGCCGAGGCCGCCCGCCGCGACCAGCCCGAGGTGCTCAACCGGACTCAGCTGAACGCCTTGAGCGAGCCGGCGCGAGCCGAGTACGACAGCCGACGGCGTGACTGGCACGCGAACCTCGGACCGATCAAGACGCCCCAACTGGCCAAAGTGCACGATGACTTGTGGGACATCGTCGACAGCAACCAGCAAGACGGGGACAAAGCCAAGGGAGCAGTGGCCTGCGTTCCGCGCAATTCAGGGGTTCTGGAGTCCCTTCCGAGGTGAAGGTGCAGGTCAGCGGGCTGGAGTCTAGTGACACGGCCGGATTCGCC
>NZ_JBIARC010000218.1:0-2773 GCF_042889625.1 Streptomyces sp. NPDC002573
CCCGCCGTCGGGGAAGTACACCGCGAACGCCACGTGGCTCACCCCGGCCGTGCTCGCCCACAACCTCACCCGCGCCCTGGGCTGCCTGGCGTCCGCCTTCCACGCAAAGGCCCGCACCGGCACAATCCGCCGCCAACTGGTAGCCGTCCCGGCCCGATTGGCCACCGCCGCGCGCACGCTGACCTCCCACCTCCCCGCCCGATGGCCCTGGCAGGACGCCTTCCAGAGCCTGTGGACAGCCAGCAGGTGTCGCCTGCGGCCCTGAACTCCCGCCCGCCACAACCGCCCACGGCCCAAGGATCTCGGAAACCCCGCCACCGGAACGGCCATCCGGCAATCGCCCATGCCCAGCCACCGAAATCCACCCCGAACGGCACCGGAAACGGCACACAGAAATCGAGTCGGCGGATCCAGGTTCAAGCCACCGCATCGACATGCGGCAATCACTCAGCTACTGCGGAGCACCAGTCCCAAAGAGGTTCACGGCGAAAGCGCGCCAGAACCTCTTCATACTCGACCATTTCGCCGAAATTAGTATCCAGCAATCCCGAGACCCCCTGAATTACTTCGCTCAACAGGTCGCGAATACAGGACACTCCGGAATATTCAGGCAAGATCGCTTGAAAAGCGCCGATCCTGTGGCGAACTTCGTCCACTTCCGCTTCGTCAAATTCACCTAGTATTCCAGCCGTAGATCGTGATCACGGATGAGAAGGTCTCCCGTCCCGATAGCCTGCGGTGAGGCCGCCACGGCGGCTTCACCGCAATAGTAGGAAGGATGTGTCGTGATCCGTCCGGAGGTTGCTGACTTCACCGCCCTTGACAAACTCCCGTCCGAGGACGGCGAGCCCGACGAGGCTCTTGAGGAGGCCGTCGAACGCGCGGGAGCTCTTCTGGGTCTTATTGAGCGACCCGTGACCGATGAGGAGGCCCATGCCTTGGCGGACTGCTTCGGCGACGACGAATGCTTCGGCGTGGCCTGGGTCCTCCTGCATCTCATCGAGACGGCTCCTCACGCGCGTGAGGACCAGCCTGAAGCCGCTCGACGATGGCGCGATGGTCTGACGAGCCAGTCCCACGCGCAGGCTACCGACGAGCGGCCTTCACATCCGTGATCACGATGGTGAGTGGCGCCTCTCCGCCTACCCGAGTTCACCGAGACGGAGGGTGTCCCTTATCTCGCTGAGCCTCGCGGTTGTCGCCGGGGTCCGTTCCTTCGCCTGTTCGCCGAGACGGAGGACGTCCTCAATCGCGCTGAGCTTCGCGGAGGACAGGACGCCCGCCCGCTCGATCAGGTCGTCCCGGGACACGGTGGTCACCCACGTGCAGGGGGTAAAGCCCGGGCGCGGGAACGCGAACCGCAGCACGCCTTCAAAGGGCAGTCCTTCCATGGCGCCTACTTGCACTTCGACGCCCAGACCGCTGATGTCGACGCCCGCAGGAGTGACGACCTGCATCGCCCGGATCCTGGACGCGTCGTCTGCCGCCAACAGTACGACCAGCCGCCGCTCGTCGAACTCCACCCACCAGACTTCACCACGTTGCATATGTCCTCCTGACTCAGGACGGCAGGCGGAACTGCGCGACCCTGACGCGTTGTGGAGACGGGTGCGGCCACCGTTGATCATCGTGAGTTGTGTGGACTGACGAAGAGACGCTGGCCGCAGGTCACAGGATAGAACCCGCCCGTTGGCGGGACGCGTTCGAGGGCCTGATGGGCCGGATCGCGGGGCGCTTCGCCCGGGTCGAACCCCGGTGCAGGGCGGCTCGGTTGGTGCTCGCTCTGTTGGCTGACCTGCCGCGCAAGAACTGCTGGACCATCGCCGAGTGGGCTGGCGAGACCACTCCGGACGGCATGCAGCATCTGTTGGGCAGGGCCAAGTGGGATGCCGATCAGGTCCGCGACGACGTGTGCGGCTACGTGGTGGAGCACCTGCACGACGACGGGGCGGTGCTGGTCGTCGACGAGACCGGCAATGTGAAGAAGGGCACGGGCACGGTCGGCGTCCAGCGCCAATACACCGGCACTGCCGGCCGCATCGAGAACTCCCAAGTCGCCGTCTACCTGGTCTACGCAGGCAAGCGCGGCCACGCCGCAGTGGACCGGGAACTCTACGTTCCGCGCTCCTGGACCTCCGACCCCGACCGCTGCCGCGCCACGGGCCTCGCCGAGGAAACCACCTTCGCCAGCAAGCCGGAGCTGGCCACGCGTATGGTCGCCCTGTTCCTGGACGCCGGCCATCAGGCTGCCTGGGTTGCCGGCGACGAGACATCCGATGCAGAAGATCTGTCAAGCGGTCTGGGTGAGTTGAACGTCTGACGGGACGGGGAAGGCGACGGTTTCGCTGTAGCAGACGCGGTGGGTCAGGCAGTGGTGGAGGCAGCCGACCATGCGGTTGAACAGGTTGCGCTGGGCGGAGGTATGGCGGTCTCCGGCCTCGCGTCAACGGTCTGATCATGTGCTCGGTCACGGTGCCGGTGCCGGTGCTCGCCGCTCTTTTCCAAGGGCTCACATCCGGGTACTCAGGTTGAACTCGCGGAGTCCGGCGGTCTGATCGTGTCGTTCATGGTCAGACCGGTGGGTGGCAGACAGCCGTCCACCAGGTGGGGCCGGTACTGGATCTTCTTCAGCTTCCGCTTGATCACGCGGGTGAGGTGTGTGAGGTCGGCGGCGGCGGAGTCGGCCAGGTGCCGCTTGAGGAGCGACCAGATCCCCTCGGCCGGGTTCAGCTCCGGCGCGTAGGAGGGCATCTGGAAGATCTGTAACCAGTCC
>NZ_JBIARC010000219.1:0-2754 GCF_042889625.1 Streptomyces sp. NPDC002573
TGGCCCACTTCGCCGTACGCGGCCAGCAGCACCGCCGGGTCCGGGCCCTCCAGCACGGTCGGCCTGGCCAGACCGTCCAGCACGATGAAGCGGAGCAGGTCGCCGCGGGACTTCTTGTCGACCCGCATGGTCTCCAGCAGCCTGGGCCACTGGTCGTAGCGGTAGTTGAGCGGCAGGCCGACCGATTCGAGGATCGTCCGGTGGCGGTCGGCCGTGGCGTCGTCCAAGCGGCCCGCCAGCCGCCCGAGTTCGGCGGCGAAGTGCATGCCGACGGCGACGGCGGCGCCGTGGCGCCACTGGTAGCGCTCGTTCTTCTCGATCGCGTGGCCGAGCGTGTGCCCGTAGTTGAGGATCTCCCGCAGGCCGGACTCCTTCAGGTCCGCCGAGACCACTTCGGCCTTGACCCTGATGGAGCGCTCGATCAGCTCGGCGGTGCGCGGGCCGGCCGGGGTACGGGCCGCCTGCGGGTCCTCCTCGATCAGGTCCAGGATCACCGGGTCGGCGATGAAACCGGCCTTGATGACCTCGGCGAGACCGGACACGTAGTCGTGGACCGGCAGGGAGTCCAGGGCGGCGAGGTCGCACAGCACTCCCGCGGGCGGGTGGAAGGCGCCCACCAGGTTCTTGCCCTCGGCGGTGTTGATCCCGGTCTTGCCGCCAACCGCCGCGTCCACCATGGCCAGCACGGTGGTCGGGACGGCGATCCAGCGCACTCCGCGCAGCCAGGTCGCGGCCACGAACCCGGCCAGGTCGGTGGTCGCGCCGCCGCCCACGCCGACGATGACGTCGGTGCGGGTGAAGCCGGACTGGCCCAGCGCCTTCCAGCAGTAGGCGGCGACCTCGGCGGTCTTGGCCTCCTCGGCGTTCGGGACCTGGACGGCGATCGCCTCGAAGCCCTGACCGGCGAGGTCGGCGCGCAGCGCCTCGCCCGTCCCGGTCAGCGCCTCCGGGTGGATCACGGCGACCCGCTTGACCCGGTCACCGATCAAACCGGCCAGCTCACCCAGGAGTTGACGGCCCACCAGGACTTCGTAGGGGTCGGTGCCCGCGGTACCGCCGATCCGGATCCGCGTCACTGCCTCGCTCATGCTTCCTTCAACTCCACTGCGTCCAAAACGGCTCGGGTCACCTCTTCGGGGCTCCGGGCGTCGGTGGACACGACGGCCGTGGCGACCTCTTCGTACAGATGGCGGCGTGCCTCCATCAGCTCACGCCACTGACGGCGCGGGTTGACGGCGAGCAGGGGGCGGGCCGTGTTGAGGCCGGTGCGCCGCACCGCCTCCTCGACGTCCATCGAGAGGTAGACCACCCGCTGTCCGGCCAGCAGTTCGCGGGTGTCCTCGTCGAGGACCGCGCCGCCGCCCAGGGCCAGCACACCGTGGTGCTCGGCGACCGCCCGCCGCACGGCCTGCTTCTCGAGCGCGCGGAAGAAGGACTCGCCCTCGTCCACGAAGATGTCCGCGATGCTGCGGCCCTGCTCGGCCACGATGTCGTCGTCCGTGTCCCGGTAGCCGACGCCCAGCCGCTCGGCCAGCAGCTGCCCGACGGTGGACTTTCCCACCCCCATCGGGCCGACGAGGACGACCGCGGGGGCCGCGCTCACCGGATCTCCAGAGCGTCGAGGTAGGACCGCACGTTACGGCGGGTCTCCGGCACGCTGTCGCCGCCGAACTTCTCCGCCACCGCGTCCGCGAGGACGAGCGCGACCATCGCCTCGGCGACGATGCCGGCCGCCGGGACCGCGCACACGTCGGAACGCTGGTGGTGCGCCTGCGTCGGCTCGCCGCTGGAGACGTCGACGGTCCGCAGCGCGCGGGGCACGGTCGCGATGGGCTTCATCGCGGCGCGGACGCGCAGCAGCTCGCCGGTGGACAGACCGCCCTCGGTGCCGCCGGAGCGACCGGTCGCCCGCTTGATGCCGTCGGCCGTCGTGACGATCTCGTCGTGGGCCTTGGAGCCCGGCACCCGGGCCAGCTCGAAGCCGTCGCCGACCTCGACGCCCTTGATCGCCTGGATGCCCATCAGCGCGGCGGCGAGCCGCGCGTCGAGCCGGCGGTCCCAGTGGACGTGCGAGCCGAGGCCGACGGGCACGCCGTAGGCGAGGACCTCGACCACTCCGCCGAGGGTGTCGCCGTCCTTGTGGGCCTGGTCGATCTCCGCGACCATCGCCTTCGACGTGTCCGCGTCCAGGCAGCGCACCGGGTCGGCGTCCAGCTTCGCCACGTCGGCCGGGGTCGGGTAGACACCGTACGGGGCCTTCGTCGACGCCAGTTCGACGACGTGCGAGACGATCTCGATGCCCGCGGTCTCCTTCAGGTACGACCGGGCCACCGCGCCGAGCGCCACACGCGCCGCGGTCTCACGGGCCGACGCACGCTCCAGGATCGGCCGCGCCTCGTCGAACCCGTACTTCTGCATACCGGCGAGATCGGCGTGCCCGGGCCGCGGCCGGGTCAGCGGCGCGTTGCGGGCCAGTCCCGCCAGCACCTCGGGGTCCACCGGGTCGGCCGCCATGACCTGCTCCCACTTGGGCCACTCGGTGTTCCCGACCATGACCGCCACCGGGGAGCCCAGGGTGAGACCGTGCCGGACGCCACCCAGGAACGTGACCTCGTCACGCTCGAACTTCATCCGCGCACCGCGCCCATAGCCCAGCCGCCGCCGCGCGAGGTGATCCGCCACCATGTCCGTGGTGATCGGCACGCCGGCGGGAAGGCCCTCCAGCGTCGCGACAAGTGCGGGACCGTGGGACTC
>NZ_JBIARC010000220.1:0-2730 GCF_042889625.1 Streptomyces sp. NPDC002573
CAGCAGAGAATGACGTGCGAGCGTATGCGTTCCTCGAGCCGGTGATAGACGGGCCGCAGGTCGATGATCTGCTTCATGTCCCGCCAGCCCCGCTCAAGGAGCAAGCCGCAGTGCTGACATAGCCGAGACGGGTGCAGGGAATGCCCCTGTCATAGGGGTTGATGCCCTGTTGGCGCTGGTCGGAACGGTCCGCCGACTGCTTGAAGAGCGGGTCGAGGCGGGTGAGGGGGGTGGGTCGCGATGGCTGGTGGAGACGCGGCCGTGCCCCCAGTCCGCACCCGCGACAGCGGGAGCGCCGAGCTGGGAGTCGTTCCCGGAGATGAACCGGGTGATGGTGCGCCGCTTACTGGGTCTGCTGGTGGAGCGGATGGCGACGGCGGCACCGCCCGAGGGCGCGGACAGGGGTGTGGGCGATGACATCGGTCGGGCCGCCGTGGGAACGGCTGGAGGGCAAGGTCCAGCCCTGGCACCGTGACCGGCTCGCGGCCGTCTATGTGCGCCAGTCGACGGCCGGGCAGGTCAAGGATCACCGGGAGTCCACGCGGCTGCAGTACGCCCTGGTCGAGCGCGCGGTCGCGCTGGGATGGCCGCCTGCTCGGGTGCTGGTGATCGACGAGGACCTGGGGCACTCCGCGTCCGGGTTCGATGCGCGGCCCGGCTTTCAGCGTCTGGTCTCCGAGGTCGGGTTGGACCATGTGGGGATCGTGCTGGGGATCGAGATGTCCCGGCTGGCGCGTAGCGGTCGCGAATGGCATCAGCTCCTGGAGTTGTGCGCCCTGGCGGGGGCCCTGCTCGGGGACCCGGACGGCGTCTACGACCCCAGCGATCACAACGACCGGCTGCTGCTGGGCTTGAAGGGGACGATCAGTGAGGCAGAACTGCACCTGATCAAGCAGCGGATGTGGTCCGGACGTCTGGCCAAAGCCCGGCGTGGGGAATTGGTGGTGCCGCTGCCGATCGGCTTCCTGCGCCGCCGGTCCGGGGAAGTCGTCCTCGACCCCGACGAGCAGGTCCGCTCGGTGGTCCACCTGGTCTTCGAGCTGTTCGAGCGGTTCGGGACCGTCAACGCGGTGCTGTGCTACCTGGTCGACAACCACATCCAGGTCGGAGTGAGGCTGCGCGAGGGCCCCGAGCGCGGGGAGTTGGAGTGGCGCCGCCCCAGTCGGGCCGCGGTGCAGAACATGCTCCGCAACCCGGCCTACGCTGGAATCTACGTCTACGGCCGCAGTCGGCTCGATCCGCGGCGGCGGCAGGCGGGGCGGCCGTGCACCGGCCGGGTGCGTACCGGTCGCGAGGACTGGTTCGTCTACCTTCCGGGCCTGCTGCCTGCCTATATCAGTGTCGAGCAGTATGAGCGGAACCTTGAGCGGATGGACGCCAACCGGGCCCGGTCCGAGAGTATCGGGGTGGTGCGCGATGGCTCGGCGCTGCTGGCCGGGCTGGTGGTCTGCGGTCGCTGCGGCGCGAAGATGACGGTGCGCTACCAGCGCGGTGCGGGAGGGAAACTGCATCCGGCGTATGTGTGTGCCCGCGCCAAGAGCGACTACGGCCAGAGGCAGTGCCAGCAGCTGGCCGGCGGCTGCGTCGACGAGCACGTCACCGCCCTGCTGCTGCAGGCGATGACTCCCGCCGCGGTGGAGGTCTCCCTCGCGGCGGCCGAGCAGGTCGAGACACAGCGCGCTCAGGTGGACCGGATCTGGCGGCAGCGCCTGGAGCGCGCCGACTACGCGGCGGACCGCGCCCGGCGTCAGTACCAGCTCGCCGAGCCCGAGAACCGGCTGGTGGTACGGCAGTTGGAGAAGGACTGGGAGACCGCGATGCAACAGCGGCAGGCGCTGGGCGAGGAGTACGACCGCTTCCTCGCCGAGCGTCCGCGCACCCTCAGCGCCGCCGAGCGCGCACAGATCAGGGCCCTGGCCGCCGACATCCCCGGCATCTGGCATGCACAGACCACCACCGACGCGGACCGCAAGCAGCTGATCCGGCACCTGGTCGAGCAGGTTCGCGTCGAGGTGATCGGTACCAGCGAGCTGGTGAACGTGGCGGTCCGCTGGGCCGGCGGCCACCGCACCGACGCGCAGGTGGCACGTCCCGTGGCCTGCCTGACCCAGCTCAGCTACTACTCCCAACTCCGCGCCTGCACTGCTGAGTTGGCCGAAGCCGGCTGCACCACCGAGCAGATCGCCGAGCACCTCAACGCCGAGGGCTTCCGCCCGCCCAAGCGCAGTGAGACCTTCACCAGGAACGCAGTCAACGACCTGCTGCGGGCCCTGGGCATCCAGCGCTCCCGCACGCCTCACCGCACCCGCCCCGACCTGGACGAACACCAGTGGTGGCTCCGCGACCTCGCCGAGCACCTGGGCATGTCCGAGGTCACCCTCGACTCCTGGGTGCGGCGAGGCTGGGCCACCGGATACCTGCACCCCCAGGCCCGACTGACGGTCGTCCACGCCGACCCGGCAGAGGTCGAACGCCTGCGCACGCTGCACCAGGTGCCGCGCGGCCAGCACAACCGGCGCCCCTGGCTGAAGAATCAGGCCGCCAGCACGAACACCGGGAAAGAAGAGGCACGAGAGGAAGGAGCCGACGGCGATGGAACCAAGCCGCAGGTATGACAGCACTGTGGCTTGCTTCTCTCGACTTCGAGGAGCTGCTTGTAACCGAGGGCGATGTCCTCGGCGGATAGGTGAGGGTCGGAGCATCGCAGCAGGTACTTGCCGTCAAGGTTCT
>NZ_JBIARC010000221.1:0-1308 GCF_042889625.1 Streptomyces sp. NPDC002573
CGGCCGGGCGCTTTGGCTGTGCTAGGCGACACCCATGGGTTACAGAGTGCGGGTGAGGCGGTCGGTGAGCAGCCGGGTGAAGCGGGCCGGGTCGGGCAGGTCGCCGCCTTCGGCGAGTAGCGCGCTGCCGTATACCAGCTCGGCGGTCTCTGCCAGCGCCGGGTCGTCGGTGTTGGCCTCGTGTGCTGTGCGCAGGGCGGTGATCAGCGGGTGGGTGGGGTTGAGTTCCAGGATCCGCTTGACGGTGGGCAGTTGCTGTCCCGTCGCCCGGTACATCTTCTCCAGGGTCGGGGTCATGTCGTGAGCGTCGCCGACGATGCATGCCGCCGAGGTTGTCAGTCGCGACGACAGGCGGACCTGCTTGACGTGCTCGGACAGGGTGGTGGTCAGCCACGGCAGCAGGGCGGCGTAGTCCTGCTCGCGTTTGGCCTGATCGGCATCCTGGTCGCCTTCGGTCGGCTCGTCGAGGTCGACCTGGCCCTTGGCGATGGACTGCAGTCGGTGGCCGTCAAAGGCCGGGACTTGTTCGACCCAGATCTCGTCGATGGGGTCGGTGAGGATCAGGACTTCATAGCCGTTGGCAGCGAAGGCCTCCATGTGGGGGGAGTTCTCCACCATTGCGCGGGTCTCGCCGGTCAGGTAGTAGATGGCGTCCTGACCATCCTTCATGCGCTTGAGGTACTCGCGCAGGGTGGTGGTCTTCTCCGGGTCGTGCGTGGAGGGGGCCGACACCAGTTCCAGCAGCGCCTCAGTGTTGTCGGTGTCCTCGATCAGGCCTTCCTTCAGCACCCGTCCGAACTGTGTCCAGAGCTTCGTGTAGCGCTCGCCGTCGCCTGCCTGCATGTCCTTGATCGCGCCGAGGACCTTCTTGACCAGGCGCCGGCGTGCTCCGCGGATCTGGCGGTCGTGCTGCAGGTTCTCACGGGAGATGTTCAGCGACAGGTCATGGGCGTCGACGACGCCCTTGACGAAGCGCAGATAGTTCGGCATCAACGCTTCGCAGTCGTCCATGATGAACACGCGCTTGACATACAGCTGTACGCCGCGCTTGGTCTCGCGGGAGAACAGGTCGATTGGCGCCTGGGAGGGGATGAACAGCAGCGCTTCGTACTCGAAGGTGCCTTCGGCGCGCATGTGGATGGTCTCAGCCGGGTCGAGCCAGTCGTGGCTGATCTGCTTGTAGAACTCGGTGTACTCGGCCTCGGTCACCTCGGCGCGCGGCCGGGCCCACAGTGCCTTCATCGAGTTGAGGGTGTCGACGCCGGAGGTGGTGGAGCCGTCGGCGTCGGTGCGCTCAAAGGCCATCCT
>NZ_JBIARC010000221.1:1406-2606 GCF_042889625.1 Streptomyces sp. NPDC002573
CGCATGCCGGCCAGGGGGGCAATGAGCTCGGCGGCGTCGTTGGCGCCGAGAGCGGTACGCAGGGCGGCCTGGGCGGAGCGTGCTTCGGGCGTGAGGTGGGCGAGCGCGGTGATCCGGGCTGCAAGGGCCCGCAGGTCGGCGGCGTTCGCGCGGGCCCAGGTGGCGGTGGTGCGTTCGGCGGCGCGGCGTTCGCGGGTGGCCTTCACGCGTTGCTCGCCGGTAGTTCCAGCAGGGCCGGGGCGGCCGCGCAGGTAGCGGCGTTCAGCGGCCTGGCGGCTGGCCACGCCGAGGGGGCGGGCGAGGTCGGCCCAACTGGCCCCCGCATCCCTGGCGGTTTCGATCAGGCCGGTTTCCCATCCGGCGAGCTGCTCGCGTACCTGCCGCAGCAGCAGGAGAGAGGCCAGGGCCTGCTCCGGGTCGACGTCCTGAGTCTCGGCAGCACCGCAGACCTCGTGCCGGGCGGCATACAGGGCGTCGCCGATGGCTTGAAGGGCTGCCGCGGCAGCGAGGAACGACGCCGGGCCCTGTATGTCGGCGCTGGGCGATACCGGCTGGTCGGCCGGGGTCATGGGCACCTCCCTCAGTAGTCATCCTGTGGACGACCTCATGTTTGTCATCCATTGGATGACATGTTACAACGGGGTCAGTGAGGCGCATTGGCAGCAACTGCCAGAACTTTCCCGGAGGTGTTTTCCGATGTTGATGCGCACTGACCCCTTCCGTGAGCTCGACCGGCTGGCTCAGCAGCTGATGGGCCCGGGTACGTGGTCGCGGCCGTCCCCGATGCCGATGGACGCCTACCGTGAGGGCGACCAGTACGTGGTGGCCTTCGACATCCCCGGCGTCAGCGCGGACGCGATCGACATCGACGTCGAGCGCAACATGCTGACGGTCAAGGCCGAGCGCCGGCCCGTGACGAAGGCCGACGACGTGCAGATGGAACTGTCGGAACGGCCGCTGGGCGTCTTCTCCCGCCAGATCGTGCTCGCCGACACGCTGGACACCGAGCACATCCAGGCCGACTACGACGCAGGCGTGCTCACCCTGCGCATCCCCATCGCCGAGCGCGCCAAGCCCCGCAAGATCGCCATCGGCGTCGGATCCGGCCGCCAGGAGATCTCCAGCTGAACCGGACCCGATGAGTGGCTGAACACAGGCGGAGGACGGGTATCTCTCCCCCTCGCCCGTCCTCCGCGCCCC
>NZ_JBIARC010000222.1:0-2560 GCF_042889625.1 Streptomyces sp. NPDC002573
CCCGCTGAACACGCGCCACACCGCCGCACCCTCCCCTTTACAGCCCCGCATCCTCACGCCAGAGCACTGCACGGCAGACGACGGCTGCCCAGGCCACAACGCACCGACCTGGCTGCCGGGAGGGCAGTCCTCAGGCGCGCTCTGCTCGCGTCGTGCTCGCCACCGCAAGACCGGGCCGAACTGCCGGCTTGCGGCCCGGAGAGCACTTGGGCGGCGCCGGCTCGGCATGGATGCGGCCTACGGCGGCGCGTCGCCGAAGGCGAGGGCCGGGGCCGACCACAGGGGCGGTGCGCGGTGCGCGGGGCGGCCAGAGTCCTCGCCTACCGGCACGACCGCCCTGCCCGGGGCTGAACCGCCGGGCGTGGCACGCCGAGAGGGCACCTGTGCCTTCGAGAGCCTGCTCATCGATGCGGCCCGGCACGGGGTGGAGCCTGATGGTGCCGGCGCAGTCGGTGAACTCCTGCGGCCGGACACACGATCCGGTGGCGCGTCGAGCTCCCGCACGCGGCCGTCGGTCAACTCCCCCATCGGCTGTGCACACTGACACACAGGGCGTCCCGCATCAGTGAGCTGGTCCTCCACGCCGCCGACGCCGGGTGGCTCGTCTCGTTCTGGAGCGAGGTCCTCGGTCACGTCGAACGCGGCCGCAAGGGCGACTAGCCTCCACGTTTCACTTGCGGTGGCGTCCGGATCTTGATCGGAAAAGCGAAAGTGCCTTCTGAGCTGGGATGATGAGGCTTGTCGAAGGTCTCTGTCATCACAGCAAGAAGGCACTTTCTGCGTGCACACTACCGGGTCGCGTCCCAAGCTCGTCGTCTCCGCCGACGGCCGCGGGGTGGTCAGCCATGCCAGATCCCGCCTGCTGGCCGATCTTGCCGATGTCACTGGCCTGACCGGCGCGTTCACGGACGCGCTGCGCAGGCTTCGACCACATGGCACCGGGCACGCCCCGGGCCGGATCGCGGTCGATCTGGCAGTGATGCTCGCCGACGGCGGCGAGGCGATAGCGGACCTGGCCCTGCTGCGGGACCAGACGGAGGTCTTCGGCCCGGTCGCCTCCACCCCGACCGCCTGGCGCCTGCTGGCCGACATCGACCCGGCCGCACTCGCCCGCCTGCGCTCGGCGAGAGCTGCCGCCCGGGAGGTCGCCTGGCTGCAGGCCGCCGAGACCACCGGCGGGATACCCGCGGCCCACGCCGGCGGACGCGACCTGCCGGGCCTGGTCCTGGACCTCGATGCCACCCTCGTCACCTGCCACTCGGACAAGGAGCAGGCGGCGGCCACCTATAAACGCGGCTACCACCCGCTGCTGTGCTTCCTGGACAACACCGGCGAAGCCCTGGCCGGGGTGCTGCGGCCGGGCAATGCTGGCGCCAACACCGCCGCCGACCACATCACAGTCCTGGACGCGGCCCTGGCCCAGATCCCCGACGCCCACCGCCACGGCACCGACATCCTCATCCGCGCCGACAGCGCCGGAGGCGCGAAAGCCTTCCTCGCCCACGTCCGAGCACTGCGCGAACGGGGTATCCGCACCTCCTTCTCCGTCGGATACGCCGTCACCGAACCAGTCCGCCGCGCAATCCGGGCCCTGCCCGTCCACCTGTGGCACCCTGCGCTGGAGCAGGACGGCACCCTGCGGACTGGCGCCGAAGTGGCAGAACTGACCGGCATGGTGGACCTGGCCGACCACCCGGACGGCACCCGGATCATCGTGCGGCGCGAGCGCCCACATCCCGGCGCCCAGCTGTCTTTGTTCGATCTCGACGAGGGCATGCGCCACCAGGTCTTCCTCACCGACACCCCTCACGGCGAAGGCTCCCTGCAGCATCTGGAGGCCCGCCACCGTGCGCACGCCCGCGTCGAGGACCGCATCCGCTGCGGCAAGTCCACCGGTTTCGGCCGCTTCCCCTCCCGCCACTTCGCCATCAACACCGCCTGGCTCGAACTGGCCCTGACCGTCGACCTACTCGCCTGGACCCAAGTTCTGCTACTGACCGCCGAATTGGCATCCGCCGAGCCGAAGAAGCTCCGCTACCGACTGTTGCATGCAGCCGCCCGCCTCACCCGCGGCGGCCACCGCCTCCACCTGAGGATCTCCGCTACCTGGCCCTGGCGAGACGAGCTCCTCGCAGCGTTCACCCGCCTCACTGCCCTGCCACGGCCAGCCACCTGACCGGCAGCACCGTCCCTGCTCACCCACGACCCGAGGAACTGGAGCACCCGACCCGAGCGTCGGGCCCCAGCCATGCCCGCTTGACAGCAGGCGGCCAGAACCACGGTCCGCCGCGATCAACCCGGCTGATCCCTCCCAACCGAAACGCGGAGGCTAAGTGGTCCGGTCCGGAAGTCCTTCGGGGGTTGATCATGTGGCTGACCCGGCGGAGGATTCTTCCTGGTGATGGGTGGTGTGCCGGTCGATCCTGGCCAGCAGATCGTCCAGGTCGGAGGTGGTGAACTTCCAATGGAACGGCTGTGCCGTGGCGTTGTAGCGGTCTTCGAAGGCTCGGAGTCGGTTCCCGACCTCGGTCAGGTCGGTGAAGTCGTTGGGCGAGACGAC
>NZ_JBIARC010000223.1:0-2506 GCF_042889625.1 Streptomyces sp. NPDC002573
GGCATGGCGGCTTCATACTGCCCCTCCTGCTGTGATGGTTCGGGTTTTCGGGGTGAGGTGCCCGGATTCGGCGATGCGCCGCAGGCAGGCGGCTTCGGTCTCTTCGTCCCAGGGGACGCACCAGCGGCCGCTGGGAGTCTTGCGGGCGGCCAGCTGTCCGTGGGTGATCCAGTAGTAGACCGCGTCGGCCGCGATGCCCAGGCGGTGGGCCACCTCCTTGACCGAGATCTCCCCGTCCCGGAACGGGGCCATGAACGGGGAGGGGATCTTGTGGACGTGGCGGACCCAGCGCACCGCGGCCTCGTCGAACGGGCGGCCGGAGCCGGTGGTGATGCCGGCCGCCGCCAGTTCGGTGACGATCTCGGCGTCGCGAAGCTGCGGACCGCGCCGGCTGATCAGCGCGAGCGCCGCCGACGGGGTCCGCCGGGCCTCCGGCGCGGGCTTGGGCCGCTCAAGAGCGACCTCCTCGCTCGCCCCGGTGTGCCAACGCAAGCCGACACGGGCTCGCCACCGGTCGGTCTCCGGTAGCAGCGTCACGTCCGACACGAGCGTCCTGAGCAGGCGTTTCCTGTCCTTCTCCCGGGTGTCGGCCGCGTGCCAGAGGCGGGGCAGATCGGTGGCCAGAGCCAGCAGGCCGTCCCGGTCGGGCAGCGACGGGCGGGACTCCCGCGCCGCCGTGAGAGCCGCCTCAGCCTCGGCCAGGGCGGCGAGCCTGGCCTCCCACCTGCTCTCCAGCGTCTGGGCGACGAGCCGGTTGCCGGGATCGACCGCGGTGAAGGCACGCTCGGCGCGGTCCGCCTCGTAGCGGGCGCGTTCCACCGCCAGCTCGGCGGCCCGGTGGACGCGGGTGTGGCGGGTGGTGACCTCGTCCGCTGCCGCGAGGGCGACGGTGATCTGGTCCGGGGTGAGCTGGGCCAGCAGGCGTGCGGCAACGGCGTCATCGACGACGTCCGCCCTGATGGACCGGCAGGTCGGCGTGCCCTGGTGGTCCGCCTTGGATCCGGAGCACTCGTAGGCCGCCTGTCCGCTGCGGTGATAGCGGGTGGTCATCGGGCGCCCGCACGAGCCGCAGCCGATGATCCCCTGACACAGGGCCAGGCCCTCGCGGGCCGGACGGGCGCCGTCATGAGTGCAGTTGGCCTTCAGCTTTGCCTCGATTTCCAGGAAGTTCTGCCAGGTGATGTAGCCCTCGTGGTGGTCATGCAGCACCACCGGCCACTGGTCCCTCGGCAGCAGCCGCACCCCCGTGCGCACGGTGCCATCCGGCTCCACCGTGCGCCGGGTGGAGAACCGACCGTAGACGTAGGTGCCCGCGTAGCACGGGTTACTCAGCACCCCCAGCACCCTGGCGTGGGTGAGCTTCCCCCAGCGCAACTGGCCTGCCCAGACGCCTCCATAGGCCCGCAGCGGGAAGCGCCGGACGACGAATGCGGCCACCACCCCGTAGGCCGAGCCGCCCGCTGCGAACGCGGCGAAGACGTCCCGGATCGCGGTCTGCACCTCCACGTCCGGATCGATCACGCATGCGCCCTCGTCGTCGTAGACGTAGCCGACCGGCAGGGGGAAGTGCAGCTCGCCGCGTTCGGCCGCGACCCGCTTCGCCCCCTGTAACCGGCCAGCCAGGATGTGCAGCTCGGCCTCGCTCATGGATCCCTTGAGCCCCAGCAGCAGCCGGTCGTTGATGTCCGCGAGGTCGTAGATGCCGTCGCCGTCCACCAGCAGCGCGTCCGTCAGCCGGGCCAGTTCCAGCAGCCGGGCGAAGTCCGCCGACGAGCGAGCCAGGCGGGACACCTCCAGCCCGAAGACCGCCCCGACCTCGCCCAGACAGACCTTCGCCACCAGCTCGCGGAAGCCCTCCCGCTCGGCCCCGAACTTCCCCGACACACCCAGGTCCGCGTCGATCACCATGACGTCCTCGCGGTCCCAGCCCAGCCGCACCGCCTCGTCGGCCAGCGCGTACTGCCTCGCGGTGGACTCGGTGTTGTCCCTCACCTGCACATACGTCGACTGCCGCAGGTAGACCACCGCCTGCCGGGACCGGTGCGCCGGCGTGATCTTCGACTGCCCGTTCACAGCCGCCTCCCAGCACGGACTCGACCATGTTGGCCAGCACCATCACCGTCTCGTCCCACGCTCCCATCCCCGGCACGGCTCCTCGCTCCCGCCCACGCCAGGGCAACCACGCGAGACATCTTTCGTGCCATCAGGATCCGCCCCCACCCTCGCCGGCACCACGGCTCACCAGGGCATTCACCAGCGCACGCGCAGCACACAGGCCCTCGACCGCGAGCGGGTACTCCTCGGCCGCAACCCCCCGGTCGGTCCACGCCTGCGGCAGCGTCACGCTCCGGCCCGCACCGCTCGCGCAGACGAAGACCAGCGCACCACTCCGGCGCTTGACGTACAGAATCTCCAACTCGCAGCCGGACAACGGGTGGAACGGGTGAGTGACCACCAGCGAACCCAACGATTGCCTGGACGATGCGGCCCTATGCGAGGACCGTCG
>NZ_JBIARC010000224.1:0-2499 GCF_042889625.1 Streptomyces sp. NPDC002573
GATGCCGAGGGCATCGACATGGGCCCGTCCCCGACGGACGCCGCCCTGGCCGCCGACCTGGCGCTGCCGATCGAGGAGCTGGAGCTCACGGTCCGTTCCTACAACTGCCTCAAGCGTGAGGGCGTCCACTCGGTGGGTGAGCTCCTGGCGCGCTCGGAGGCCGACCTGCTCGACATCCGCAACTTCGGTGCGAAGTCGATCGACGAGGTCAAGGCGAAGCTGGCCGGCCTGGGCCTGGCCCTGAAGGACAGCCCGCCCGGATTCGACCCGACCGCCGCGGCCGATGCCTTCGGCGCCGCCGACGACGAGGGCAACGGGTTCGTGGAGACCGAGCAGTACTGAACGCTGCGTCGGGGCGCGGGGGAGCCAGGAAGACAGGGGAGCCGGTGATGAGCACCGGCCGACCGCAGCACCCGACTCCCCGATGGCCCACTGGCGGAGATGCGGACGCCCAAGCCCTCCGAGCCTGATCAAGAAGGTTAAGGCGGCCGCCGTCGTTTGTACCCCCGCGGTACGAAACAGCCCCCTCGGAGCTCACTCCGAGGGGGCTGTTCGATGCATATCGCCCGTTCATGCACAGTACCCCCGGCAGGATTCGAACCTGCGGCACCTGGTCTAGGAGTTCAGCCCGGCGGCGCAGGGCCAGGGGGACAGCCTTCCCGCAGGGCTCGCAGGCGCATTCGCGAGGCGGGAGCTCCTCCCAAACCCCTCCAACACCCAGGGCCTACCGCACGGCGCGCCGCTCTTCCGATACCGCACGTGCCGCTCGATCGGTCCCAGCGGGCGACGTGCGCCCATACCGGTCCCATGCGCCTTCGGGCCCACGCCTCGGACGCTCTGCTGCTGACGCTCAAGCAGGGCCCACAAGGACCTGGCCGAGGCGGACGGAAATTCGTAGCGCCTCTACTGCGTCCTCCAAGGCGTCCCGACGCACTGGAACGGGTGAGACGGTCCGTACCCGGTGGACCGGGAAGGGGGAGGGATGACGCGAGGCGCGGAAGCGGCTCTGCACGCCTTCGTCGAGGGCAGACGCACGGCATTGTTCCGCAGCGCCTATCTGCTGTGCGGAACCGTGACGAGGCGGAGGACCTCGTCCAGACGACGCTGGTGAAGGTCGTCCTCGGCGCGCGCCGGCACGGGCGGCTGGAGAACCTCGACGCCTATGCGCGCCGGACGCTGGTCAACACCTTCATCTCGGCCCCGCCGCCGGTTCTGGCGGCGCGAACAGGCGTACGGCGACGTGCCGGGACAGTTGGTGGACAGCGATACCGGGCTGATGGTGCGGGCCGCTCTCGCCGGACTCGCGCCCAAGCAGCGGGCGGTGCTCGTGCTGCGCTACTGGGAGGACCTCAGTGTGGCAGCCACCGCCGAGTTGCTCGGGATGCGGGAGAGCACGGTCAAGAGCCACACGGCCAGGGGACTCGCGGCGCTGAAGGCCGCGGTGCGGGAGGAGTACGTATGAGTGAGAAGGACGTGGTGCGGGAACTGCTCTGGAAGGCGGCCGGCCCCGTGCCGGTGCCGGAGAGCCGGGGGAGCGAGGTGGTGTTCGCACGGGCCGCGCGGTTGCGGTGGCGGAGGCGCGCGGCGGTGACCGGCGTCGTCGCGGCCGTGGTTGCGGGGGGCGTCGTCGTGGGCTCCGGCGTGCTGCCGGGCGGGCGGGGCGAGAACGTGGCGGCGTCGCCGACGGCCGGGGAGTTCGGCACGGGAGTCGTCGGCTTCCGCAAGCTGCTGCCCGCCGACGTGGGCAAGGTCCGAGAGGTGTCGCTGCTGCGGCTCATCAAGGGGGTGTCGAACGCGCCGGCGCCGAAGAAGATCGGGCCCTACGACGGCGACTACGCCGTTGTACGGGACGGCGGTGTCGGGTACTTGGTGGTCCACGTGATGTCGGCGAAGGCCGTCAAGGCCGAGGGGGCGGAGCAGGATCCCTGCGCGTTGCCGCACGAGACACCCGAGCGGATCAAGTGCACCAGCGAGAAGGTGCCGGGGGGCGCCGTCCTGAGCATCTGGCAGTGGGCCGCGACCCAGAACGTCCAGCCCAAGTACAGCGGCGCCGAACTGGCCGCCAGCCTGCGGCTGAAGGACGGCTCGCTGCTCACCATCCGGGACTGGACGGGCTTCCTCGGCAAGGGCTCCGAGGGCCCGCTGCTGAAGACCTTCCCGCTGACGCGGGCACAACTGCGCGAACTGGCGCTGAAGCCCCAACTGTTGCCGTAGGCCCCGGACGCGCCAGGGGGCGGTACGAGGATCTCGTGCCGCCCCCTTCGTTCGCGCCCCAAAGCCCCCTCCCCAGGAGACCTGGGCGCCGCACGGGAACTCCAGCCCCGTGAGCGCCCCTACCCCGTGAACCACGAGATGCTGGCTCACCTGAGCCAATGAGCCTGACCGCCAGTTGAGTTGATCTCTTAGAAGCTGTTGTCTTTCCGGACGCGAGGACTGCGTTTTCGCTGGTGGGGCATGGGGTCGGTGGTCTGGTGGGAGTGACGGCTTGTGATGTCGTCG
>NZ_JBIARC010000225.1:0-2468 GCF_042889625.1 Streptomyces sp. NPDC002573
CGAACACGAACGGCAGCACACCGCCCGCTACCAGCAGGACTTCGTCGTCGCCGCGTGACCACCCCGCGGCAGCTCACTCAACGGGAAACGCACCCTGCCGGACTTCGCCGATATCGCTGTGGTGGAAGTGGTGGACTCAGTGCTGCGTGGCGAGGACCCTCCGCTGAGCCCTCTGGGACGGCAGGCGCCGCTGCGCCGTGTCGCCTTCGGCCACAGCGGCGGCCAGGAGCAGATTCAGGCACATCCGGTGGGTGACGTGCGCGCTCTGCCGTTCCCGACGCCTTACGCCCAGACGCTGGCCGACCTCAAACCCCGCCTCGTCGCCCTGGGCCCCGACACGCCCTGGCTGGCAGCCGACCCGCCGCGCGCCGAGGCGATCCGCGCATCCGGTGCCCACAGCCTGATCACCGCACCCCTCACGTTGCGTGGAACCGTGCTGGGGCTGCTGAGCCTGTACCGCACCGACCAGGCCGACCTCTACAACGAGGACGATGTCACCGTCGCCATCGCAGTCGCCGCTCACACCGTGCTGTGCATCGACAACGCCCGCCGCTATACCCGCGAGCACACCATCGCCTCGACAATCCAGCGCCACGTGCTGCCTCCCTGCCCTGAGAAGCAGACCACCGTTGAAACCGCGCACCTGCACGTGCCCTCATTTGAGGTGGGCGGAGGCGGCGGGTACGACGCCTTCGCCCTGTCCGGCGCCCGCACCGCACTGGTGGTCGGCGAAGTCGCCGACCAGGGCATCCACGCGGCCACCACCCTGGGACAGATACGGACCGTCATCCGCTCCCTGGCCGCACTCGAGCTGGAGCCCGACGAGCTCCTCGCACGCCTCAACGACACCGCCATACGCCTGGCCCAGGAACGCGCAGCTCTGTCGCCCGGCGACCGCGTGCCGCTCAGGGGAAGCTGTGTGTACGCGGTCTACGACCCGCTCGCCCAGACCTGCACCATCGCCCTGGCCGGCCACCCTCCACCCGTCATGGCCCATCCCGACGGGAGGACCGAGATCCCTGAGCTGCCGAGCGGACCTCCCCTGGGCAGTGTCGAGGGACCCCCCTTCGCCGCCACCACGATCCCTGTCACCGACGGCAGTGTCCTCGCCTTCTACACCGCATCCCTCCTGCACACCTCCCCGTCCCCGGATTCCCTCCAACGGGTGCTGGCCCACCCTGACCGGCCCATGCAGGATCTCTGCGATGACGTGCTCTACCAGCTCCAGAACGACACTCGCCGCAGCGGAGTCATCTTGCTCCTCGCCCGCACCCACGCATTCCCCGCCGACCAGGCCGCCGCGTGGCATCTCGACGAGCACCCCAAAGCTGTTGCCACGGCGCGCACCCGCGCCCAACACCAGCTCACCATGTGGGGAGTGGATGAGGAAACCGCCTACACGACCGAGTTGATCGTCAGCGAACTGGTCACCAACGCCGTCCGCTACGGCACGCCGCCCCTGCGGTTGCAGCTCATCAAAGACCGCACCCTCACCTGCGAGGTCCAGGACGGCAACCCCGTCGCACCGCGGTTGCGCCACGCCAAGACGGTGGACGAAGGCGGTCGTGGCCTTTTCATTGTCACCCAACTCGCGCAGAACTGGGGCGTCCGCTACTCCCTCGACGGCAAGACGGTCTGGGCCGAGCAGATTCTCCCCTCTCTGACATCGTCGGCTGAGACGCCCCGAAATGATCAGATATTGTGGGCGGGCACGACAGGAGCATGACCAGCAGGCTCGGCGTGATCGTTCGAGACCAAGCAGATCCACGCCGGTGCCGAACCCGACCCGACGGCCGGCGCGCGGGCGGTAGCAAGGTCCACACACGGATCCACGACCGCACCCGGGACGTCTCGAGCGGCGCATCGCGCCTTCGAGGTCGGAGTCGCCGCTGTGGCACCGCCATCAGGGCAAGCCACGGAGACACGACGTGCCGACGTCTCCTCCGGCTCATCGAAGGAGTCTGACGGGTCCCAGGACTCCAACGGTGGCGCGCGACCTGCACGTGGGCGGACTTCCTGCACTCCAAGGCCGACGCGCTGCCGGCCTGCGCCTTCCTGGACCGTGCTGACCGCCTACATCAGGCACTACAACCAGCACCGCCCGCAACAATCCCGGCAGCAACGGCCCCCCAGACAGCACCGAACCGCCCACCCCGGTTATGGGCACCGACCTCCAGGCCCATCGGATCCAGCGACAACCCGTTCTCGACGGCCTGATCAACCAGTACCGCCACGCTGCCTGACCACGCGGCATCACCGCAGCTCACAGGCCCAAATCACATGTCCGAGCGGAACTCGGATCGCGCGCCTCGACATGCAACGACGCGCGCGGCTCGGCGGCACCCTGCACGAGTACGCGCATGACCTCGCCGTGGGTCTATCATGATTTAGGTGTTTTTAGGCCGTTTAGCCTAGTGGTATTTGGTTGGTCCGGTCGGCCTATACCCGTCCGGCGGTAAGGCGGCCGT
>NZ_JBIARC010000226.1:0-2452 GCF_042889625.1 Streptomyces sp. NPDC002573
AGATCCTTCACGTACCCGGGCAGCCGCTCGGCCAGTTGGCGATACGTCAGACCGGGCCGCCAGGACGGCAGATGCACCTCGTACACCGAGAACGGTGCCTCATGCACCGGGATGTCCCCGCGATGCGCGAGCCACTCCTCGTCGTGCCACACATACCCGGACTCGGACGCGGTGACGACCGACGCGGTCGCGGGCGGCACCTCCGTGCGGCGGGCCATGGGGTCCGCGCGAACGGTGTGGGTGCCGTCGGGGCGCGTGATGTCGAACTTGTACAGCGTCCCCGGGTCGATGCCGGGCACGAACAGCTCCCACACCCCGGACGAGCCGAGCGAGCGCATCGGATGGGCCGTGCCGTCCCAGTGGCAGAAGTCCCCGCAGACCCTCACCCCCCGCGCATTGGGTGCCCACACCGTGAAACGGGTGCCGCCGGCACCCGCATGGGTCATCGGATGGGCGCCGAGCGCCCGCCAGAGCTGCTCGTGGCGTCCCTCCCCGATCAGGTGCAGGTCGAGCTCGCCGAGCGCGGGCAGGAAACGGTAGGGGTCGTCGGTCTCCAGCACGGAGTCCTCGTAGGCCACGAGAAGCCGGTACTCGGGGACGTTCCGCAGGGGCAGCAGCGCCGAGAAGAACCCGTCGCCGTCGTCGTGCAGTTCCGCCCAGAGGCTGTCGAGGAGGACGGTCACCGAGAGCGCGCCCGGCCGCAGGACGCGGAGGGCGACCCCGCCGGGCACCGGGTGGGCGCCGAGCACCGCGTGCGGATCGTGGTGCTCGCCCGCCAGCAGCCGCTGTCGCTCGCCGGACTCCGCGGGCGCGGCACCCGGTCTCCCCAACTGCGGTGAGCACAGGGGCGGTGGGGATGTGCTGGGGGCGGTCACGGTATCAGCCTCCTCAGGCCGGGGCGGTGGGCGAGGCGCGCGATCGCCGCCATCGGCACGGGCAGCCAGTCGGGCCGGTGCCGGGCCTCGTACAGCACCTCGTACACGGCGCGGTCCGTCTCGTAGGCCCGCAGCAGTTCCGGTTCCGAGCGGGGGTCCCAGCCGGCCACGGCGGCGTAGCCCGCGCAGTAGGCCTCCCGGCACCGCAGCGCCCACTCGGGACGCCAGGGCCTGCGGGCGTGGGCGGCGTAGTCGAAGGAGCGGAGCATGCCCGCCACATCACGCACCGGGGACTGGACCCGGCGCCGTTCGGGCAGCGGACGGGCCGGTTCGCCCTCGAAGTCGATCACATGCCACTGCCGTTCGGCGCGCAGCACCTGGCCCAGATGCAGATCGCCGTGGATCCGCTGCGCGGGCCGGGGCGAGTCGAGGGCCGCCGCCTCGGTGAACGCGGACCGCAGCCCGGCCGCGTACGGCAGCAGTTCCGGTACGGCGTGGAGGGTGTCCCGCAGCCGTTCCTGCATCCCGGCGGCGAGCCGCTCGCTGCGGGGCGGTCCCTGGGACTCGACGGGGAACGCGGCGGCGAGGGCGAGGTGCACCTCGGCCGTGGCCTGCCCCATCTCATGGGCCTCCTCGGTGAACTCCCGCCCGGCCGCGAGCGCGGCCAGCGCCTGCGTCCAACCGTCGTCGGCGCCGCAGAGAAACGGCTGAAGTACACCGAGGGTCGCCGCCCACGGACTGGACGTACGGAACCAGGCCACCGGGGCGAGGACGCGGGTGCAGCCCTGCCGGGCCAGCGCCCAGGGCACCTCCAGGTCCGGGTTGATGCCGGGCCGCACACGGCGGAACAGCTTCAGGATGTACGCGTCCCCGTACACCAGGGAGGAGTTGGACTGCTCGGCTTCGAGAAGGCGCGGGGGGAGGCCGGCGGGGATCGTCACCCCGCTGTCGCGTTCGAAGCGCAGGGCGCCCGTGGTGCCCGGGGTGCGCAGCCGATCCAGCAGCAGGGATGCCGAACGCGGGTCGTGCAGCGCGTCGTACACCAGCAGCCCCGTCAGGGGGCCCTCGCGGACACGTCCGAGCACGGCTGTGTGGTGCCGGGGCATGAGGAACTCACCGAATCCGAGGATCAGTTGGTAGCAGTCGCGGACCGGGGTCGCGCGCGATGTGCCCCTCGTCGACAGCTCGGGATACTCGGCGCGGACCAGGAGGTGCAGACAGTCGGGGCGCAGTTCGGTCACCGAGAGCAGCACCAGGTCCGTGACGGGGCGCCCCTTGCCCGCGAACCAGCGCTGCCTGGGCAGCCAGGTGCGCAGCAGTCCGGACAGCGAGGGCAGCAGCCAGGCGGGGTCGAGGCTGCCCGGGCGGAGTGTTGCGCTCTCGGTCTTGGTCATGGCGTCGCGTCCTTTCCGTCCGGGGCGGCCGAACAGCCGCCATGAGTCAACGGGCCACGACCAGGTTCACCTTGGTGGCCTGCGGGAGGTCCTTGCGGAGCCGGAACCAGTAGAAGCCGTGGCCTGCGAGGGTGAGCAGGTAGGGCAGTTCGCCGATGGCGGGGAAGCGGACCCCGCCGATGA
>NZ_JBIARC010000227.1:0-2451 GCF_042889625.1 Streptomyces sp. NPDC002573
TCACCACCAAGCCAACCGAACCTGAACCGCAGATCACCCCACAACCGGAACCGAAACAGCTGCCGTGACTACACCACCCCGCGGGACATGACCTCCGGTCCCCGACCCGAGCGGCTGGCTGCGGCGGGGCGAAGGCAGAGCGTCGCCGGTGGTGACGCGGCGGCCAGCGCCGGTGGGCAGGCCGTCCCAGTGCGTCTCGTCCACCAGGTCATGAGGTCGATCAGGGACGAAGAACACAACGGCGAGCCGGGACTGGTCGTGGTCGACGTCGCGGCCGCAGACGACGAAACCGCCTTCGCCTTCGAGGCGGCGCTTGCCGCACGCTGGACCACCGCGTCTGCTGACAGGACGGCCCGGGCACCGGACGAGCCTGGCGTTCGACTGAGTTGCTTCCTGGATCTACGCCAGGAACTCACAGACCTAGGTGTGCGAGAAAGCGGGACCTTCTGCGGGCTGAGCCGGCGCGGATGCGGTGGAGACGAACTGGGTGACGCCAGCGACCATCCGCCTCCCGGGCGGCGTCGATGGCAACCTCCACCACGGGCGCGGGCTGGACTAGCAGGAACAGCTGAGCCGCGCGCTGTTCTGAGTGGCGATGCTGTCGGTGAAGATGAAGGCGGCGAGAAAGCAGACGAATAACCTCAGCTCAAACCGGGCGGCGCCGCCTTACTGGGGCTGTCGTCCGGCTCCGCACCCGCCAGGCGAACCGTTTCTTCCGCTGCCCGCCGCGGCAACTTCTTCCCCGCGGCCATCGCAGCAGCCGCACGAGCCAACTGCGCTTGCACCTGCGCGAACGCTCGCGACCTTGACCGCTTTCGTTTGTGACTTCCGCTCATACCCGTTCAACGCGCCACCGCACTGTCCGTAACCGCAATACCGCCAAATGGAGTACACAACTCCGGCTCCAGGAAACGTCGTCCGACGACCCCACCGAATCCCGGTGCACGGCACGAACAAGATTTTTCTCAGCACTTTGCGCTGGTCAAGCCGCCTGCGCCTGGGAGAGAGGGAGCGCCGCTGCACAATCGGTAGTAACGGTTCGATCCGCTCCCACAACCCATCCTCGATCTCCGACGGCTTACGCGTGCCCACCCCAGTAGCCGCTGCGCATCCCCTCGTCTCAGAGGGTGGAATGTGAGCTGATATCCGTTCTGTATTCGCCTGAACGTGTGGCCCTGCCAATCCGTGGCGGGTCGCCGGGGCGGTGCCGTGCTGAGGTAACTGGGTGAGTGACCGCAAGCCTTACAAGAGCGACTTATCCGACGAACGCTGGGCGCTGATCGAGCCCGTGATCACCGCCTGGAAGGCCCAGCACCCCTCAGTCAGCGGCCACGAGGGCCGCTACGAGATGCGGGAGATCGTCAACGCGCTGCTCTACCAGTCCCGGACCGGCTGCCAGTGGGACTACCTCTCCCACACGACCTTCCGCCCGTCGGCGCGGTGAAGTACTACTTCTACACGTGGCGCAATGACGGCACCGACCAGGTCATGCACGACCTGCTGCGCTGGCAGGTCCGCGAGAAGAGGGGCCGATTAGCCGACCCCAGCCTGGTGGTGCTCGACACCCAGAGCTTGCACGCGGCGGCCGGAGTGCCGGCCGAGACGACGGGACGGGACGCGGCGAAGAAGGTGCCCGGCCGCAAGCGGGGATTGGCCGTGGACGTGCTGGGCCTGGTGATCGCCGTGGTCGTGCTGGCCGCCTCCGTCCACGACAACGCCTTCGGCACCGCCCTGCTCGACAAGGTCGCCGTCAGTGCTGCCGGCACCGTGACGAAGGCCCTGGTGGACCAGGGCTTCAAGAAAACCGTTGTGGACCACGGCGAGCGGCTGGGCATCGAGGTCGAAGTCGTCGAGCGCAACCCGGCCGATGCCGGGTTCGTCCCGCAGCCGATCCGGTGGCGGGTGGAGCAGACGAACGGGATCTTGATGCTGCACCGGCGGCTGGTGCGCGACTACGAGCACCGCCCCGCGTCGGCCGAGTCCCGGGTGTACTGGGCGATAAGCGATGTGATGGCCCGTCGACTGACGGGCGGCGCGACCCCAGCCTGGCGCGGCGCATGACCGGCGGGGAACTGACCTTGGGGGCGGTACTGGTACGGCTGGAGGAGCGCGAGCGGGAGATCGCCGCGCAGGCCGAGCAGACCCGCGAGCAGATTGCGCAGCTCACTGCGATGCTGGACGAGCTCGACAGGGCCGTCGAGGAGGTGCGGATCACACGCAAGACGCTGCTGGAGCTGCCTGAGTCAGGCCCGCCCACGCCGCCGGCCGGATTGGAGCTGCCGGACAAGGCGGCCTACCAGGAGATCCTGGCAGTGTTCGCCGAGGCCAGAGGTCCGCTACGCGCGCGGGGCGTATGCGAGCCTGCGTTCCGCGTAATTCAGCGGCATAGAGTCACGAATCTGGGGTCTGACCTGCGCGGACATGGGTGAGGGCGCCTGAGAGGCGTTTCTC
>NZ_JBIARC010000228.1:0-2427 GCF_042889625.1 Streptomyces sp. NPDC002573
CTTCGCGGACTGGGTAGGGTCGGCCGCGCGGCGAGGTGCCAGGTGTTCTGGTCCTTTTCCGCGCGGCCTCCCTCCGAACCGGACGGGCCCGCTTTCCAGGCATCCGGCTCTCCGGTGACTACTGCGTGAGCGGGAAGGATTCCCGGTGGTGGATGTGGTCGTGGCAGTCAGCGCAGACCACGAGGGTCTTGCGGCGCCGTTTGGCCATGACTCGTCTCCAACGGGCGGGTTCGGCTCGGTCGAGTTCCTTCAGGTTGCGGACGTGGTGCACTTCCACCTCTCCCGTGTGCTGACAGAGCTCGCACTTACCCTGTTGTAGCCGGTCGATCAGTTCCCGGCGGGGGTAGGCGAGCCGACCCGGGTGGCGGTCGGTGATGACCGCGTTCTTTTGCCGTCGCAGCGGAATGCCGCCGAACCTGGCGACCAGTGGTCTGCTGCCTTTTCCGCGTTCAACGGTGGCTTCGAAGCACGTGCGCGGTCCGTGTGGTGTCTGGATTTTGGCCTTGTGCTTGGCCGCGATCCTACGGACCGACGTGTGGTGCTTGGAGGCCAGCGTTTTGAGCATGGAGGTCAGCATGACCCACCGCAGCCGGTGTAGTCGTCGGACATCACCGGCGAGCAGGTAGTACTGGACGACGCCTCGGTACTCGGCTCCGTAGATCCGCACGATGTCGTGGTCGCTGAAGTTGATCACTTGGGAGCGGCGCGCGGGTTTGCCGCGCTTGGAGTAGAGGGCGATCTTGGCCTTGATCATCGATGTCGGCACGTGCAAGCTGATCGCTCCGTTCACGGCACGTTGGCCGCGTTTCGTGCGCTGCTTGTCGTCGTGCTGCACGCTGATCTCATAGCCGAGGAAACGCGCCCTATTGGTACGGGCATGCGTGATCAGCGTCTTGTCCTGGGACAATTCCAGCTTGAGATCCTCGCGCAGGAACGTCGCCAGCCGCTGTTTGATTTCCTCGGCCTCGGCCTTGGGTCCGGTGAACCCGAGCAGGTGGTCATCGCAGTACCGCACATACCGTAGCCGCCGATATTCGGGATCGTGGGTGTCCGAGCTCGGCAGCGTGCGCATCCGACCGCGGAGCTGCCGAACCTCCTCACGGTCCCCGCGGCGACGGGCTCGTGCGAGTGCGTTGGCCACCTCCAGGTAGGCAGGGTTGCGGGCCCTGCGTGCGCCTCGGGTGTATTCCGGGATCAGAACCGTCTCGACGAATTCATCCAGCCGGTGCAGATAGATGTTGGACAGGACGGGGGATGTGCAGCCGCCCTGCGACGCGCCGCTGAGGGTGGCGTTGAATACCCAGTCCTCCAGATATCCGGCTTGGAGCATGTTGCGCAGCAGCCGCAGGAACCGGTTATCGCGGATCTTTCCCGACAGGATCTCGATCATCCGGTGATGTTCCAAAGACCCGAAGCAGTCGGCGATGTCTCCCTCGATGAACCATGTCGTCCCGGCCCAGGTGTTGGCCACCTCGCGCAGCGCGGTGTGGCACCCCCGGTTGGGCCGGAACCCGTGAGACCGGTCGGAGAACCTCGGCTCGTAGTATGCCTCTAACAACAGGCGCACCACCTCACCGACGAGCTTGTCCGACCACGTCGGCAGGCCGAGCGGGCGCAACTTCCCATTTTTCTTGGGAATGTAGGTCCGCCTGGCCGGGCTGAACCGGTAGCGCTCGTGGCGCATCGCATCGATGATGCGGTCGATCTTCGCCCGTGACATGCCGTCCACGGTCTCCCGCGTGGCTCCTGGCGTCATCGACCCCTTGTTGGAGTAGATGCGGCCATAAGCCAGCAGATATATCTGCGGGTTGAACAGTTGTCGATACAGTTCGGTGCACGGCAGCCCTTTCCTGCCGCGTTCACGCAGGACACCCAGCACCGTCTCGGCGCTCTGCATTTCGCATACCTTTCGGTCTCTCGATGTCCGATCACCTGGCCCCCTTTGCCCTGCCGACGGTTTTCCCGCCGTCCTTGGTGGGGCGTGACTCCCACGACTACTACGGGGCCTCCGTCGCCTTAGGACTCGCGTCCCTTAGGCGATCCCACGTTCGTCTCTGCCGTACGTAACAGCGCGATGTAGGTGTCCCACTCATCTCCTTCAATACCCTCGCTGGGCATCGTCCCGTTCCCAGAGGGTGCGGCAGTTGTGCTTCATCGCCGCCGCAGGGCACGGGCACCGGTTCCAGACACCGTTCCGGAGGATGCGAAGTTCCATCCCTGGAGATTGGGATTCAGGCAATACAGCTTTCACCGTGTCGCGCGGGTTCCCCAACGCACCGCCCCTGGCGTCTGGGCCCGGTCGCTGGTTTCCTGGCATGCTCTTGTCCCTATAAGCCTTTCGGCATCAGGTAAGCCATCGAACCCAGGAACCTCCCTCCAATTCCTCCCGGCTGAACCGGGGATACGGCAGAGCGCCTCGTGGCGCAC
>NZ_JBIARC010000229.1:0-2427 GCF_042889625.1 Streptomyces sp. NPDC002573
TCGAACAGCCCATCGCCACCACTCATACCGAGATCATCCCGCATGAATGATCACGAACCGCAGACGGGTTGCCGGTTACTGAGACACGCTCCTAGAGGATCTTCTCGGTGCTGGAGCAGTAATTGCCGCCTTGCGTCAGTGCGGCAGGGACCGGCTTTCGCCGGAAGCAGCGGTGGCTGCGGCCGCCTTTCAGGCGGTCGGTGATGTCGCCGCCACTGTCACGACCTGCGCGGCTGGGCGGGAACTCGTGGACGGCGGGTATGCCGACGACGTCGCCATCGCGACGGAACCGGATGCCTGCAAGGTGGTTCCTGTGCTCATCAACGGAGCAGACGCATACGCATACGCATACGCAGACGCGGCAAGGTAGCGGTCGATGACGTTTCTTCTCCAGGGCGTGGTCTACCTGGCCACGGGCGAGCACGCCGGACGAGCTGCCGCGGACAGACTCGTACGACCTCCACCAGGCCCGCGAGGGCGCCCGCTGCCGGGCTCCCTGCCGCCGTGACGGGGGCGGTCCGGTCGCGGCAGCTGACCTGCGCAGGCTCGGTCAGCGCGGCCCCGGCAGCGCCAGGGTGATGGTGGACCAGTTCCGGCGGACAGGTCTCCGTAGGTGTCGCCGACGGCGAGAGCGTGCCGACGGTACTCGCTGGTGGCGCTTGCGCGGGCGGCGGAGCGGTACGCCGCGGCATCACGCGCAACGGCGACTACCGGCAAGATCACGATCTGTGGCCGGAGTATTGGTTCGCCTCGACGAGGTCAGGCAGGAATCGGCGGAGTTCCTCGGCGCCGATGGCACCGGCTCGACGGAGGAGCGAGGTTTCGCCGGTGAGGTCCACGATCGAAGACGGCACTGCGGCCGGCGTCGGTCCGTCGTCGAGGTAGACGGCGACACTGTCGCCGAGCATCTGCTGGGCGGCGTCGCAGTCCTGTGGTGAGGGGTGTCCGGTCAGGTTGGCGCTGGAGACGGCCATCGGTCCGGTACGGGCGAGCAGGTCGAGGGCGAGGGGGTGGGCGGGCATGCGAACCGCGACCGTGCCGTGGGTGTCGCCGAGGTCCCAGTTGAGTGTCGGCTGGTGGGTGGCGACGAGGGTGAGGGCGCCGGGCCAGAAGGCGTCCATGAGGGCGTATGCCTGCTCGGGCAGGCCGGTGACCAGGTCGTGGACGGCGTCGGCGGAGGCGATGAGGACGGGGGAGGGCATGTGGCGGCCGCGGCCCTTGGCCCGCAGGAGACGGGCGACGGCATCGGTGTTGAAGGCGTCTGCGCCGAGGCCGTAGACGGTGTCGGTGGGCAGAACCACGAGTTCGCCGCGTTCCACTGACGCTGCGGCCTGATGCAGCCCGGCTTCCCGCTGGGAGGTGTCGGAGCAGTCGTAGCGCCTGATCATGTGTCTCTCCGTCCGATGGTGGCGCTGATGTGTTGTTGCGATGCCCAACGATCGGGCATCGGGTGGGTTGCCGGGTGCGGGCGGCGGGTCAGGACGGTGATCCCGCCGGTACGTCTAGGCCGCGAGCGGCGACCAGCCGGGCGCCGCCGTCAGCGAGGCGATAGCACAGGCCGACCACCGCGGTCCTGCCGGTGGCGACGCGCTCGGCCAGGGTCCGGGAGCGGTCCAGCAATAGGTCCACGGTGTGGCGGACGTGTTCCTCCAGGATCGCGTCGGCCTTGTGATGGCCGGCGGCACGGGCCGCGAGCACGCTGGGGGTGACGCGTTCGACGACGTCGCGGACGTAGCCGGCCGGGGTCAGGCCGTCCTCGAGTGCGGCACGGGCCGCCGCGATCGCCCCGCACGAGTCGTGGCCGAGGACCACGACCAGCGGAGCGTCCAGCACGTCGGCCCCATACTCGATGCTGCCCAGCACTTCCGGCCCCATGACGTGGCCCGCAGTGCGCACGACGAACAGATCGCCCAGACCGCGATCGAAGATGATCTCAGCGGCCAGACGCGAGTCGGAGCAGCCGAACAGCACGGCGAACGGGCGCTGACCCGGGGCGGTCTCCGTGCGCCGCGCGGCGTCCTGGTTGGGATGCTCGGACGTGCCGGAGACGAACCGCTGGTTGCCCTCCAGCAGCAGCTCGAAGGCGTGGTGTGCGGTGATCACAGTATCGGTCATGGTCGTAGATTAGGTCGGCGCCGCGGTCCGCGCCGGTGGGGCAGCGGGATCGCCGGTCTGGATGCGTAACGCAGCCGCTCCCGGGCGGCGTCCTGCCCAGGAGCAGGTGTTCACCGGGCGCGCGGGGCTTCCGGTTGTCGTGGTCGGGGCCGGCCCGTACGGGCTGCCGGCGGCCGCACATCCGCGGGCCGCCGGGGTGCGGTGCGGATCTTCGGCGTGGTGACTCCTCCCCCTCGTGAACGAGGGGGCTTCTCGCTATGCCGGTGCGGCGTCGCGACGGACCAGCCCGGCCCGTAGAACGTTCAGGGCGCC
>NZ_JBIARC010000230.1:0-2332 GCF_042889625.1 Streptomyces sp. NPDC002573
TCCTATCGGGCGGTGTGGGGCAAGCTCACCGCCGGGCTGGTCGGACTTCCGCTGGTCAGCCCGCATGCCTCCTCGCTCTCGCGGGCCCGGCGCCGACTGGGCGCAGAGCCGCTGCGGGTGCTGTTCGAGACGCTGGCCGGGACCGTGGCGACCAGGAGTACTCCGGGCGTGTGGTGGTGCGGGATGCGCACGGTCGCCTTCGACGGCACCGGCCTGCAGCTGCCCGACCGCGCCCCGGTCACCGGCCGTTTCCCCAAGCGCAGCGGCGCGGTACGCGAGTTCGGCTACCCGCTGATGCGTCTGGTCACTCTGGTCGAGACCGGCACCCACGCGATCACAGCCGCCGCGTTCGGACCCGAGAGCGAAGGCGAACTCCCTTATGCCATACGCCTGTTGGACCCGCCTGGAGGCGAACATGCGGGTGCTGACGGACGCTGGGTTCGACGCGATCGGTTTCCTGCGCGGCATCCACGCCACCGGCGCGCAGTTCCTGGTGCGCTCCTCGGCCACCCTCCGCCCGCTCGTCCAGGACCGCCCGCCGGACGGCTCGTATCTGACCCGCCTGTCCGCGCCCTACCGGACCGGACACGGCTACGGCCTGCTGACCGTCCGCGTGATCGAGGCATGGATCACGGTGAAACTGGCGGACGGGACCGTGCGCCGGGAACAGTGGCGACTGATCACCAGCCTCACCGACCCCGCCCTGCACCCCGCCAGACGCCTGGCGACGCCTTACCACGAAAGGTGGCAGGCGGAAACCTGCTACGCAAGCGTGAAGGCGACCCTGCTGGACGGTCGCGTCCTGCGCTCCGGACACCCCGCCGACCTGGACCAGGAGGTCCGGGGCATCCTCACCGTCTACCAGGCCCTGATCCACACCGCCGCGGACGCCGCCACCCACCGTCCTGGCCTGGACATGGACCGGCTCAGCTTCACCATCGCCCTGAACGCCGCCCGCGACCAGGTCACCACCGCCTCCGGCATCCTTCCCTCCGGCACTGCCCAGCTGGTCGGCACCACCGGCCGCGCACTGCTCGACAACCTCCTGCCGGCGCACCGCCGCCAGCGCCCGAAAGCCCGCAGCCTCAAGAGCCACAGCAAGTACGCCCCGAACACCGCCCAACACCCCGCCACCGCCCAGACCTACACCTTCCACACCGAGATCGCGATCACGGAGAAGGGGCTTGCGCCCCGCTCACATCGGTAAACGCAACGGCGTTGGTAGGCTCACTCCGCAACACGACGCGAAGGGGAGCCCAGTGGCGCGGGTTGCGGTGATCGGCGGGGGTATCAGCGGGCTGGGCACGGCGCTCATGCTCGGCCGGCAGGGCCACAGGGTCACGCTGTTCGAGCAGGACACGCGGCAGGCCGGAGAGGACCTGGACCGGGACTTCTTCGACTGGAACAGGCCCCGAGTCCCGCAGGCCAACCATCCCCACTCGTTCCTCGCGCCCGTCCGCACCGTGTTGCGCACCGAGACCCCTGATGTCTACGCGGACCTGCTGGCACGCGGAGCCCGGGAATACCACGACTTCGACTGGTTCGATGAGCATCCGCCGCACCGGGCCGGCGATGAGGACTTGGTAACCCTCCGCACCCGCCGCATCGTGCTGGAGGCCGCCCTGACCGCGGCCGTGCGACGGGAACCCACCGTCGAAGTGCGGCAAGGCTGTCGGGTGCGCGCCCTCACCTTCGAGGAGGGCCGCCCTGCCCGGGTCACCGGCATACAGACGGGCGCGGAAATACACCAGGCGGACCTCGTCATCGACGCCGCCGGCCGCCGCTCGCCGGTCCCCTCCTGGCTGACCGCGGCCGGCTGCCGCCCGCCCGTGGTCGACAGCCACCGCACCGGGATCACCTACCTGTGCCGCTGGTACCGCCTGCGCGCCGACGGCCCGCGTGATCCCGGGCGGGTGAAGACCGGCTCAGCCGCACCGTTCGCGCTCGCCGGCGTCTTCCCTTCCGACAACGACACCTTCGCGGCGCACCTGGTGCTGTCCACGGGGGATCCGACCCGCGGCGCGCTCACCGACCCTGCCGTGTTCGAGGCCGTCGCCCGCCGCTTCCCCGCCACCGCCGCCTGGCTCGACCTGGCCCCCGAACCACAGACAGCCGTCCTGGCGATGGCCGGACTGGACAACCGCTGGACTTCCCTCGTCGACGATGACGGACCCGTCGTCATGGGCCTGGTCAACGCCGGGGACAGCCTCGTCCATACCAACCCCACCCTGGGTCATGATCGCGTCCCATGAAGTGGTGTAGCCGGGCGTGGTCCCGGAACGCGCGGGTGTCTGCCCGGGGCGTGCATCCGCTGACGGTGCGTGCTCCCTGA
>NZ_JBIARC010000231.1:0-2310 GCF_042889625.1 Streptomyces sp. NPDC002573
CGGCGAGTACTTGCTGGGTGGTGCCACGTCTTGCCTCTCGTTTCCTTACACAGGGATCCTATTGGGTCCCTGTCCGGAAACCTCGGGGCACCTCACGAGGCATTCCTGGATGCGCCCGACACGATCGTGGAACTAGCAAGTCTTCATGACACCTACGGCCAGTTCCCCACGGCACGGGCCACCTCGTACAACGAAGCCTGGAAGAAGATCGCGTCGGACGATCCGGACCAGGTCGCCGCCGGAAACCGCGACCTGCTGCAGAACGAGCAGTGGACCATCATCCAACCCCGCTACGACGTCCTGAAGGGCATGAAAGGGGGAGGAGTGCCTACGCCCTTCACCCGCGCCGTCCATCCGTACCACCAGGACTTCGTGATCGAGATGCCCGGCCAGGACATCCTCGACCGCGACCCCACGAACCGACGGAATGCCCTGGTCAGGGCCGATGCAACCTCTGTGTAGATCGTTTCCCGCGTTGCCGGGCGATTTTTCCCGCGCCGCATGCCAGGTGCTTCGGCGATGGATGCGGAGACACCCCACCAGCTTCGCTCGCCCGGTAGCTCAGCTGCGGGTGACGTTCCTGGTGAGCAGGCGGAGCAAGTGCTTGGCCGTGGCGTCCTGCTCGGGAGTCAGTCCCATGGCCTCGCCGATGGCCGCAGGGACGGTACGAGCCTTCTCGTGAAGATCCGCACCAGCCGGGGTGAGGTGGATGGAGACGGACCGCTCGTCCTCGGCGCGTCGTTCACGGCGGATCAGGCCACCGGCTTCCAGGCGTTTGAGCAGCGGAGAAAGGGTGCTGGATTCCAGTTGGAGCGCGGTGCCCAGCTCACGGACGGATATGGAGTCCTGCTCCCACAGCACCAGCATGACCAGGTACTGCGGGTAGGTCAGGCCCAGGTCGTCCAGCAGGGGCCGATAGCGGACGGTGACCGCCCGCGAGGCGGCGTACAAGGCGAAGCACAGCTGGTCCTGGAGCAGGAGCGAGCCCGGCTCAGCGGCGTGGTGCCCGTTCTCGTCCATGGCTTCGGTCCTCACATCGAATGATCGGCGAACGCCATTCTACCTCTTCCAGGCGCCCGCGATTATGTAGCGCTAGATTAAGTTGCGCACGACTAAATCGGGCAGTACTGTTCCAGTCAGCCCCGCCGGACGGCCGGGCCCACCGCTCGCCGCCCACCGCCATCCCCCATGAGGAGCGACCCATGTCCAAGACCACCACCCGCCCGGTGCTGGAGCCCGCCGCCGCAGCCTTCGCCGAGGCCACCGCAAACCCGCCGTACCTGTTCGACCTGGGCCCGGCCGAAGGCCGCAAGACCGTCGACGAGGTCCAGTCCGGCGAGATCACCAAGCCGGAAATCGCCGAGGAGTGGGTGACCGTCCCCGGCGGCCCCACCGGATCGGTCAAGGCCCGCATCGTCCGCCCCGCCGACGCTCAGAGCGTGCTGCCGGTGATCATCTACATCCACGGCGCCGGATGGGTCTTCGGCAACGCCCACACCCACGACCGCCTGGTCCGCGAGCTGGCCGTCGGCGCCCGGGCCGCCGTCGTCTTCCCCGAGTACGACCTGTCCCCGGAGGCCCGTTACCCGGTCGCCATCGAACAGAACTACGCCGTCGCCCGCTGGATCGTCACCGACGGCGCCGCAAAGAACCTGGACGCCACCCGCATCGCCGTGGCCGGCGACTCCGTCGGCGGCAACATGGCCGCGGCACTGACCCTGATGGCCAAGGAGCGCGGCGACGTCCCCCTGGTGCAGCAGGTGCTGTTCTACCCGGTCACCGACGCCAGCTTCGACACCGCCTCCTACCACCAGTTCGCCGAGGGCTACTTCCTGCGCCGGGACGCCATGCAGTGGTTCTGGGACCAGTACACGACCGACGAAAGTGAGCGCGCCCAGATCACCGCCTCCCCGCTGCGCGCCACCACCGAGCAGCTGACCGGTCTGCCCCCGGCGCTGGTCATCACCGGCGAGGCCGACGTCCTGCGCGACGAGGGCGAGGCCTACGCCAACAAGCTGCGCGAGGCCGGCGTCCCGGTCACGGCGGTGCGCTACCAGGGCATCATCCACGACTTCGTGATGCTCAACGCCCTGCGCGGCACCCACGCCGCCGAGGCCGCCATCACCCAGGCCGTCACCGCGCTGCGCGACGTTCTCACCAACTGACCAGGCAGCACCCTGTCCTTGCCGGAAACCTCATCCGGCCAGGTCAAGCGGCATGCTGGTACTCGTGGAGTGTGCCGCCGAGTCGGTCGCGTCTTCGTACGTCAAGGCGAAGGATCCGGGCCGGGTCGTTGATCGGCTCGGGCAA
>NZ_JBIARC010000232.1:0-2267 GCF_042889625.1 Streptomyces sp. NPDC002573
GGGGAAGTCCGTCCCGCCCACCTGGCGCCCCGCCACACTCCACGCCACCAGGCCGCTGACCAGCCCAGATACCGAACTACGGCTGGAGTACTAGCTAGAGCAGCTGAAGGAATCAGTAGGTTTGCGGCGAGGGCATCGATGGCCTTGGCTCGTCCGGCAACCCACGCGGAACCGGACAGTCAGTCCGGCTACATGCAAGGGCGACGGAAGACCGGGGTCTGGTCAGGGCCCCTCGGGCGTACGACTGCCAGCGCCTGGACGACCGCGGATTCAAGGGCGCCACTGGTGTCGATCGTGACGGCCTCCGTCCACGGTGGCTCCTTGGCTGCCATGGCGATGGCGACATCGAGGTCGGCGTCCGATATTCCGGGGGCGCGGGTGGTCAGACGGGCCGCCGATACCTCGCCGGGGACCTGGCAGTGCAGGGCCACCAGGTTGGCGCTGGTGCGCTCGGCCATGCGCACGGCCGCTTCACGTTGTCCCACGTCGGACCAGGTGGCGTCCAGGACGACGGACTCGCCGCAGGACAGCAGGGTGGATGCCCGGTCGAGCAGGGACTCGTAGGTCCTGGCGGTCCACTCGGCTGTGTAGAGGCCCTCCCCGTAGCCAGCCGCCGCGGACTGCTCCGCCGGGATGCCTGCCAGTTCCTTGCGAAGACGGTCGCTGCTGAGCAACGTGACGCCCAGGCGGTCGGCCAGTGCTCCGGAGAGGGTGGACTTCCCGCTGCCCGGCACTCCGCCCACGAGCGTCACGCCGACAGCCGAGGCGCGCAGGTGCCGCAGCGCCGTCGTGACCAGCCGACGTGACGCCGCCTCCGCCCCGGCCGCGCCCTGTCGCGCCTGGATCAAGGAGACCTTGGCGCGGACGAACGCGCGGTAGGCGATGTAGTGGTGCCACAGGGACGGTGGTGCCGGATCGCCGGAGTACTCGCTGTACTGGGCGAGGAAGAACGCAGCGGCCTCCGGTGCTCCGAGCTGTTCCAGGTCCATGGCAAGGAACGCGGCGTCGTCGAGGCCGTCGACGTAGCGAAGATGGTCGTCGAACTCCAGGCAGTCCAGGATGCGCGGCCCATCGTCGAGGCAGAAGACGTCCTCGGCGAGCAGGTCGCCGTGCCCGTCCACGATCCGTCCTTCCTCGATGCGAATATCGAACAATTGTTTGCGTCCGGCTAGATAGCGACGTACCAGCCGTTCGATCTCCTCCACCCCGTCGGGCACGAGCCCGTCGTCGGTCAGTGCGCGGACCTGCGCGAAGCTGTCCTGCCAGCGCGAGGACAGTGCCTCTCTCGTGCCTTGCTCGTCGACCTCGCGGTTGCGGGGCGCGCCCGCGTGGCAGGTGGCGAGCTGCCGGGCGACGGCCCGGAGGTCGTCGTCGATCGCGGTGCCTTCCCGGACCAGCAGCGACAGGCGCCGGTCGGCTGGCATGCGGCGCATCACCACGAGCGGTTCGGGCGCCTTCATATCCGGGCTGCGGATCTCGCCGAGGCCCAAATAGACGTCGGGCGAGAAGCGGCGGTTGAGAGCCATCTCGCGTTCGCACGCGCCCCGGCGGGCCGCCGCGGTGGAGTAGTCCAGGAAGCCCAGATCGACCGGTTTCTTGACCTTGTAGGCACGATCACCGACAAAGAACACGATGGCGGTGTGGGTCTCGCGCACTTCTGCGCGGGGGACCATCGGAGTGTTGAGTGCCGTAGTCGGCGCGTTGACTCCCGTAGCCGACCGCAGCACCGACGCGTCGCACTGATGCCCCGGCATGTTCGCCTCCCTGTGATGGCCCGACTCAGTCATGGGGTACGACGGCGACGGGGCAGCGCGCGTGGTAGATGAGCCACGCGACCCAGGCGTGGTATGAGGGCAGCGTCGCGCCTGCGTCTGCCCACGACCAGTATTCCGGCGCCGTCGGCCGGCCGCACGACGGCCTTGGCAGCGCTGTCCAGAGCGATGGTGTCGGCGACGTCGATGCGCGGAAACTTCTCGCGCCAGGGGCGCAGCGCCTAGCTCAGCTGTCTCTGCGCGTCCTGCCTGGTCAATCGGTGATGCCGTGGTCGATGCCCCAGGGCGACTGCGCGTGGATAGGCACGCTGCGGGCCGTGAACGGCCCGCAGGCCCACGTTCCTTGCCGCGAGGGTACCGAAGACGAGTGCGATCAGGTCGTCGCACGATCCGTGCAGTTTTAGAACTCCTAACAGAATGCTGCAACTCGCCTTGGAATGTGTGTGCCTGATGGCTTGTTAGCCTGCACATGAGAAGGAGTGAGCGGCCGCCGTG
>NZ_JBIARC010000233.1:0-2206 GCF_042889625.1 Streptomyces sp. NPDC002573
CCTGAGGTGGACGGTGTGTTGGCGCGGTTTCCGTTGCGGGAGTGGGTGACGTCGTCGGATGCGTTGCCGTTGCTGGTGGAGCGGGAGCGGGCGTTGTTCGGGTCGTGGTACGAGTTCTTCCCGCGGTCGGAGGGTACGGCGCAGCGGCCGCACGGGACGTTTCGTTCGGCGGCGCGGCGGTTGCCGGTGATCGCGGGGATGGGTTTCGACGTGGTGTATCTGCCGCCGGTTCATCCGATCGGGAGGACGTTTCGCAAGGGTGCGAACAATGCGTTGTCGGCGGGTGCGGGTGATGTGGGGGTGCCGTGGGCGATCGGGTCGCCGGAGGGCGGGCACGATGCGGTGCATCCGGATCTGGGGACGGTGGAGGACTTCGTCTGGTTCGTGAGGCGGGCGGGGGAGCTGGGGCTGGAGGTGGCGCTGGACTTCGCGTTGCAGTGTTCGCCGGATCATCCGTGGGTGGAGAAGCATCCGGAGTGGTTCCGGCATCGTGCGGACGGGTCGGTCGCGTATGCGGAGAACCCGCCGAAGAAGTACCAGGACATCTATCCGGTGTTCTTCGATGCGGATCTGGAGGGTCTGGTGGCGGAGACGCTGCGGGTCCTGCGGTTCTGGATGGGGCTGGGGGTGCGGATCTTCCGGGTGGACAATCCGCACACGAAGCCGGTGGTGTTCTGGGAGCGGGTGATCGGGGAGGTGGGCCGGCGGGATCCGGATGTGATCTTCCTGGCGGAGGCGTTCACGCGGCCGGCGATGATGCGGACGCTGGCGGCGGTGGGGTTCCAGCAGTCGTACACGTATTTCACGTGGCGCAACAGCAAGCAGGAGCTCACGGAGTATCTGACGGAGGTGTCGGGGGAGACGGCGGCGTACATGCGGCCGAACTTCTTCGTGAACACTCCGGACATCCTGCATGCGTATCTGCAGCACGGGGGGCGGCCGGCGTTCGAGGTGCGGGCGGTGCTGGCGGCGACGCTGTCGCCGACGTGGGGGATGTACTCGGGCTACGAGCTGTGTGAGAACGTGCCGCTGCGGGAGGGCAGCGAGGAGTATCTCGACTCGGAGAAGTACCAGCTGCGCCCGCGTGACTGGGAGGCGGCCGAGCGTGAGGGCCGCACCATCGCTCCGCTGATCACCACCCTCAACCGTGTGCGACGGGAGCACAGCGCCCTGCGGCGGCTGCGCAACCTGCACTTTCACCATGCCGACAACGATGCGGTGATCGTCTACTCCAAGCGTTCGGGTTCCGACACGGTGGTGGTGGTCGTGAACCTGGATCCGCACCACACCCAGGAGGCGACGGTCTCGTTGGACATGCCGCGGCTCGGGCTGGACTGGCACGAGTCGGTGCCGGTGCGCGACGAGCTTACCGGTGTCACCTACCACTGGGGCAGGGCCAACTACGTACGTCTGACGCCGGGTGAGGGCCCCGCGCACGTGCTGAGCGTCCTGCGACCGTCCTCACCGCAGATCGGAGGGTCACCCACACGATGATCGTCAACGAGCCCGTCCCGGACACTTTCGAGGACACTCCCGTCGCCGACCGCGATCCGGAGTGGTTCAAGCGTGCCGTCTTCTACGAGGTCCTGGTCCGTTCCTTCCAGGACAGCAACGGTGACGGTGTGGGCGATTTGAAGGGCCTGACGGCGAAGCTGGACTATCTGCAGTGGCTGGGCATCGACTGTCTGTGGCTGCCGCCGTTCTTCAAGTCCCCGCTGCGTGACGGTGGTTACGATGTGTCGGACTACACGGCGGTGCTGCCGGAGTTCGGGGATCTCGCGGACTTCGTGGAGTTCGTCGACGCGGCCCATCAGCGGGGCATGCGGGTGATCATCGACTTCGTGATGAACCACACCAGTGACCAGCACCCGTGGTTCCAGGAGTCCCGCGCCAACCCCGAGGGACCCTACGGCGACTACTACGTCTGGGCCGACGACGACAAGCAGTTCCAGGACGCGCGGATCATCTTCGTCGACACCGAGGCCTCCAACTGGACCTTCGACCCGGTCCGCAAGCAGTACTACTGGCACCGGTTCTTCTCCCACCAGCCGGATCTGAACTACGAGAACCCGGCCGTGCAGGAGGAGATGATCTCCGCGCTGAGGTTCTGGCTGGACCTGGGCATCGACGGGTTCCGTCTCGACGCGGTGCCCTACCTGTATCAGCAGGAGGGCACCAACTGCGAAAACCTTCCGGCGACGCACGA
>NZ_JBIARC010000234.1:0-2176 GCF_042889625.1 Streptomyces sp. NPDC002573
GCGTTGATCGCGGTCTGTGCGGCGGTGGCGGCCTGCTGGGCGGCACTCGCCGCGCGGGCGGCGGCCGCCGCCGCGTGCTGGGTGTCCTTCTGGGCCGCCTGGGTCTCCGCGGCGGCCTTCTGGGCGGCTTCCTTGGCCAGTTTCGCAGCGGTCACCGCACGGGCCGAGGCGTCCTTGGCGGCCTGGGTCTGCTGCCCGGCGAGCTTGCCCGCCTTCGCCGCCTGATCGGCCAGCTGCGCGATGGTGGCGTGTTCCTGGTCGTGGGCGCGGGCCACGTACTGCCCGACCTGGAGGAACTCGTGGATGTCGTCCGCGCTGCCGTTGATCGCGATCCGGCCGGCCGCCTGGACGTTCGGCCCGCCGGCATCGATGATCTGCGCGACCTGGACGCGCTCGTCCTGTTCCCGCTCGGTGTACTGGTCGTTGTCGAGGAAGTTCTTGATGTCCTCAGGGGTGCCGTTGAGCGCGGCCTGGCCGGCCTTTCGCACCAGCGGGCCGCTGACATCGATGATCTGCGCGACCCGGATGCGCTGGTCCTGAAACAGCGGCGCCTTCCAGCCGTCCTTCAAGAACGCCTGCAGCTGGTCGGGTGAGTTGCTGTCCAGGGCGGTGCGGGCGGCCTGCTGGAGGTAGGTGCCGCCGACACTGGCGACCTGCGCGGTAGCGACGCGCTCGTCCTGAAACTGTATGTCGGAGGCTTGAGCCAGGAAGTTCTTGATGTCGTCGTCACTGCCGACGAGGGCGGCTTCGGCGGTGGCGCGCACGCCGGGACCGCCGGTCTCCCACAGCCGCACCACCTTGGCGCGGTCGGTGTCCGGAAGCGCACCACCGATTCCACTCTCCGTCGGAGCGGTTCCGTCGGCCGTGGCCGGGGAGGGCGCCAGCAGGCCCAGTACCAGCGCGCTGGGCAGCAGGCCCAGACACAGCGCGCGGACCGCGTGCTGTGCTCCTGCCGCCACGCGCCGCGGGCGTCGTGGATGTCTCACTGCGGACTCGATTCGTCTCATATTTTATGGGGGGTTGTGTGCACCGGCTCGCACAGGGACCTGACTGATCACAGGCCCGTGCGCGGCCGGGCCCGAGGGGCGGCCCGTCGGTGTTCCGCGGGTCCGTCCCTCGAACGGTGTGTGGAACGTCAGTTGGCCGGTGTGAGGCGGACTTCGTCGTGCAGGCCCTTGGCGTCGATGCCGGTGAAGAGGCTGACGTGCCCGTCGTTCCAGCGGACGATGATGTCGTTCGCGGCCGTGTTGGCGGTGAACGCGCCGGCGGTGACCAGGGCGGCGTCCTTCCACTCCGAGTTCCTCGGGCGGATTCTGATCTCCCCGGGCAGTTCCTTGCCGGTCAGGCCGGCGTAGAGGGTGGTCTCCCCGTCGACCCAGCGCACCAGCAGGTCCTCGGTGGCGTTGCCGGTGAAGGACCCGGTGGTGAGCTGGCCGGCGTAGGGCCAGGTGGTGGTGTTCTTCCCGACGATCTGCGTCTGCTTGCTCAGCCCGTTGGCCGCCAGATCGCTGAAGACGGAGACGTGACCGTCCTTCCAGACGGCCAGCAGGTCGTCGCGGTGGCCGCCGGGCGTGAAGCGGCCGCCGGTCATCAGACGCGCGTCGTCCTTCCAGGCGGGAGTGTTCCGCGGGGCGAGCTGCTTCTCACCGTGGAAACCCTTGGCGTCCACGGTCGTGTACTGGGTCATCTCGCCGTCGTTCCAGCGCACGACGAGCCCGTCGGTGCCACCGCCGGTGGCGTTGACACCGGTGATCGAGACGGCATGAGTCCAGATGCTCTTACGTGGCGCCAGCTGGTACTCGGCGGCAAAGGGGTGGGCGGCATCGTTGCTGTCACCGCCCTGGTAGAGGGTGACCTCCCCGTCGTCCCACAGCACGATCAAGTCCATGTGCCGGCTGCCGCCAGCCGAGCCGCCGGTGTAATAGCCCGCGGACATCTGCACGGCGTCCTTCCACCAGGTCACGGCCCAGGCAACCTTGATCTCCTCGGGCAGTTCATCGCCGTACTGCTTGTACAGCTCACGGTCCAGATAATCCCTGTGCATGGTGAGCAGCCGGGACTAAGAACTCCTAACAGAATGTTGCAACTCGCCTTGGAATGTGTGTGCCTGATGGCTTGTTAGCCTGCACATGAGAAGGAGTGAGCGGCCGCCGTGGATCGTCCCCGATGAGCTGTG
>NZ_JBIARC010000235.1:0-2140 GCF_042889625.1 Streptomyces sp. NPDC002573
CGTGAGCCGGTCCTCGATCGCCCTGCCGATCGCCCCATAGCCGACGATCAGCACGGTGCGATCGGCGAGCGCGGAGTAGACACCGGCACGCCACTGCTCGACTTCCTGACCGTGGACGAAGTGCTGGATGCCGCGCAGCGAGGCAAGGGTGAGGGTCAGCGCCAGCTCCGCAACGCTCGCGTTGTGCACGCCGCGTGCGTTGCACAACACGGTGCCAGGCGGCACGTGGCCGCGCACGTGGTCGATTCCGGCGGTGAGCGTCTGCACGACACGCGGCCGGGCGCCGTGTCGCAGCGGGCGCGTGGCGACCTCGGGACCCTTCCAGTACGGCGGGACGTAGAAGTCGGCGGCGACTGGATCGGCGGGGAATATGTCCTCGCCGTCCCAGTGGACGTACGTCGGTCCTTCGGGCAGACCGGGGATGTCGGCGAGCGGAATCGGAAGCCAGACAGTGATGCCCGCAGTCGCGGAGGCGGGGTTCGCTATATCGGCCATAGCACACGAGACTACGCCGGTCCCGGGCATCAACCTGCTGCGGGGACCATTGGGCTCCTCGACACGGTTCCCGCCGTCCTCGGCCGGCCGCGCGAGGCCAGCCCGTAGTTCGCATCGAGAAGGCCACCAGCGCAGGGCCCCAAGCGTGCCACTCTCCTCCCAGCACAGGCGGGGACTCACAGGGAATCGAGGTACGGAGGGGTACGCGCCGCCGGACTGCGCAGGGGGTAGGGAACCCGCAGGTCACACCCGAGAGGGCCCTACCCCGCTCCTAACGCGGTGCTACACGCCGATCCGGCCCGCCGCATTGGAGTAGGACTCGTAGCAGTACCGCGTTTGGCGGTCCCAATCCTCACCTGTGACGTGCTCGTACGCCCGGTCTGGGACGTAGAGGAAGCTTTCCGCCCAGTCGAAGCCAGCCGTGTAGCGAGGAAACAGCGCGGGATCCACACGGACGCTGTCGACCTCGGTGCGGTCGGTGGGCGTAGAGGAAGCCGTCACTCGACACCCCGAGCCCGAACTGCTTGCGGTCCAGTCGGTAGAGCGCCCACGACAGCTGCTCTGCGAGTCCCTTGGCCCGGAAGAGCGGGCCGGATGCCAGCCGAGCGATTTGCGTGGCGGCGAATCGCTGAGCGTCAGGATCAGGCCCAGTGGGTCTGCACTCCTCGATCAGCTGTCAAAAGGCGTCCTCATCCATGCCGGCCATCATGCCTTGCCCGTGCGTGCTCTTCCCGGGCCGGGACCGTGCCCGTTGCGTGCCCGTTTCGACGGGACGCAACGGGGACTCACGGGGAACAGCGGCGCCGACCACGCTCCGGCCCCGGTCAGGAACTTCGCAAGTCAGCCGCCACCCGGATTCGGCGTCTTCCAAACTGGTGCTGTACAGCAAAGACTGCCAGGACCGCCCGACGGAGACCGCCGACCTGATCCTCCCGGCGGACCGCTGCTGCATCGGCTGGTGAGGCGCATCCTGGAAGTGCGGCACCACCCCGCATCCAACGATTACGGCTGATAAAGACGCCCCGAAAGGATTCGCGCGCATGCCTGTCGTCATCGCCCGCCTGATTCCCGCGCCGGGCCAGACCCAGAACGTGCTTGACGTGTACCGCGACCTCGCCCCGCTGGTCCATCAGGAACCGGGATGCGAGCTGTTCGCGCTGCACAGCGACGGCGAGAACGTCATCCTCGTCGAGCGCTGGCTCACCCCCGATGATTTCCAAGCGCACCTGGCCAGCTCGAACCTCCAGCGGATCAGAGACGCGCTCAAACCCCTCCTGGCCGCACCCACCGAGATTTGGCCGGTGGAGAGCGTTCCCCTCGGCGACCCAAGCAAGGGCGTGATCCAGTAGCGGCCAGCTCGCCGAGCCGTCACAGCAGGACGCATCGATGTGTTACTCAGGTTGAACTCACGGAGTCCGGCGGGCTGGTCGTGTCGTTCATGGTCAGACCGGTGGGTGGCAGACAGCCGTCGACCAGGTGGGGCCGGTACTGGATCTTCTTCAGCTTCCGCTTGATCACGCGGGTGAGGTGTGTGAGGTCGGCGGCGGCGAAGTCGGCCAGGTGCCGCTTGAGGAGCGACCAGATCCCCTCGGCCGGGTTCAGCTCCGGCGCGTAGGAGGGCATCTGGAAGATCTGTAACCAGTCC
>NZ_JBIARC010000236.1:0-2136 GCF_042889625.1 Streptomyces sp. NPDC002573
CTCTGATCGACAACAGCGAAGCCCCGTTGATGATATCTCATCAACGGGGCTATCTGCAAGAACTAGCCTCAACCAAGATCAAACCGCTGATACCTGAAGCCCGGGGAGGAATCGGCTCCTCAGCACTCGGCCGTGCAACGGCCGGGATCTCTGCATATACGCATGCCGCGCAGCGGCACGCTGTGCCTGCGGACGTGATTACCGTCGACGGCCCAGGGAGCACACTGTCAACTGCCATCCAGGGCAGGCCGCGTTGTCAGTGCGAGAGGATAGCGTTTCCGTGTGAAGATGGTCGTGCAGGTCAAGTTGCTGCCGAGTGCCGAACAGGCGCCGCGGCTGCTGGCGACGCTGCGCACGTGCAACAAGGGCGCCGACCTCGCCTCCCGTGTTGCTTTCGACAAGCGGGAGTTCTCAAGGTTCGGCCTGCAGAAACTCGTCTACGCCGAGCTGAAGAGCATGGGTTTGGGTGCGCAGGCGACGATCCGCAGCATCAAGAAGGTCGTCGACGCGTACGGCACCCTGCACGCCCATATCAAGGCCGGGAACCTGGGCAGGCCGGGGTCCAAGCAGCGGCTGAAGGCGGAGTCGAAGCCGGTCCAGTTCCGGCCGGACGCGGCACAGCCGTACGACGACCGGCTGCTCAGCTGGCAGTACGACCAGCGGACGGTTTCCATCTGGACCACTGCCGGCCGACTCAAAGGTGTCCGGTTCGTCGGCCACCCGGACCATCTGCATCGTCTCGCAGAGCACCGCCAGGGTGAGACGGACCTCGTCCACCGCGACGGCACGTTCTACCTGCTCGCCACCTGCGAGGTGCCCGAGGACGAGCCGAACGAAAACCCGTCCGGGTTCACCGGTGTGGATCTCGGGATCGTCAACATCGCCACCACGTCCACCGGGGCCGGCACTGTGGCCGGAGACTCAACCGGCAGCGCAAGCAGATGCGGGACCTGCGCACGAAGCTGCAGAAGAAACGCACCAAGTCCGCCAGGCGCGCTGTGAAACGAGTCGCCGGCCGTGAGAAGCGGCAGGCGACCGACATGAACCACTGCATATCAAAACGGATCGTGGCTGAGGCTGAACGCACCGGTCAAGGAATAGCCCTGGAGGACCTCCGGGGCATCCGCGAACGGGTACGGTTAAGAAAGCCCCAACGAGCCGCGGTCCATTCCTGGACGTTCGCCCAGCTCGGCCGGTTCCTGACCTACAAGGCCCGGCGCCGCGGCGTGCCGCTGCTACAGGTCGACCCCAGGAACACGAGCAGGGAATGCTCAAGCTGCCACCACATAGACAAAAGGAACCGGCCCGCTCAGGCCGAGTTCCGATGCGTCGCCTGCGGGTTCGTTGACCACGCGGACGCCAACGCTGCCCGAAACATCGCCGCCCGCGGCTGGTGGGCCTGGGTATGCGGGGTCGAGTCAACGACCCCTGCACTCGCCGTCATTTCGTGAGTGCTGGACGCGGCCGTCCACGCCACCGCCAGTGGCGCACGAGCCGCAAGCCCCGGGCTTCAGCCCGGGGTAGCTGACATCGCAGGGCTCTTCGGCGGAGGGCTTCACCAGGCCAATTCGTCGCCTGGTATGCGGGCGTGGAGGGCGCTGCAGTTCCGCTATGCCGGGACGGCAGGGAACCGGCATGATCGGGCCCATGACCCGCCAGATCGTGATCGTCACCGGGGCACCCGGGGCCGGCAAGAGCACCCTGGCCCTCCCCCTCTCGGAAGCGCTTGGCTTCCCCCTTCTGTCCAAGGACCACATCAAGGAGACTCTGCACGACTCGTTGGACACACCCGCCGACCTGGCGTCTTCACGCAGGTTGGGCGCCGCAGCCCATGAGCCTGATTTGGGCCTTGGCCGCACGCTGCCCGCAGGTGGTCCTGGAGGCCAACTTCCTGCCGCGCCACCCTGACACCCGCCCCCATCTGGACGCCTTGGCCGGGAATGTGGTCGAGGTATGCCGCTGGTGCCCCCCAGCCGAAGCAGCCCGCCGTTACGCCGCAAGAGCGACCAACGTGCATCCGGTGCACGTCATGCAGGAACTTTGAACCGCCCCGGGTTCGGTAGAGATCTCAGATTGTGGTTGTGACCTGGGGTTTCGTGAGTTCCGTGTAGTAGTTGGCTTCGTACTCGACGGGCG
>NZ_JBIARC010000237.1:0-2133 GCF_042889625.1 Streptomyces sp. NPDC002573
TCGGCCGCTTCGTCGCCGGAGAGCCACTGGAGAACGTCGTAACGGAGGATTGAAGCGCAGGCGGCTGGTACCGCTGAATTGCCGTGTACGAGGTGATGGCAGTCTCGCGCGGATATTGCACCGACACGCTGCTGTGACGGCCCAGGCATCCGGTCGCTACTGGATCCCGCCCTTGTTACAGCACACCGAGCAGGGCATTGTCCTCCCACTGGTCGACGACTTCGAGGTAGTCGGCGAGCACCTTGGAGTGCGGCGCCCAGCCACCCTGCTTGGCGATGACGATCTGGTCGTGGCCCTTCATGCGGGAGGACGTCGCGAGCCCGCGGCGGGGGCCGTGAGCGGTGAACCGAATCTCGATCCCGGCGCCCTCGCCGGCGCGAGTGATGACGTCGCCGATGGACTCGGGCTGCATCCTCCCTCCATGACGGTGTGCCAGCGGTTGTGCAGGCGGCGCCAGGCATAGCCGTCGGGATCGTCCAGGCCAGCGGTCTCTTTCCAGGCCTGCCAGGCGCGAACGGGGCAGATCGAGGGACGGGTGCCGTACGGGACCGGGACGATGCGCGGCCGGACTTTGGAGACGCGCAGGTCGGCCTGGATGCGGCCGCGGGTCTCGTCGGAGTCGCGGACCCGGTTGAAGGCGAGTTCGTGCTCGCGGCCGGCGGCGAGCCGAAGGAGCCCAGGCGAGGGCGGCCCCAAGGAAGAACAGCGGCGTCCAGGGTCCGACGAGGGCGAGCAGGGTAAGGCCGGTCCCTGCGGCAAGGGTCACGCACCCGCGGCCATCACCCGCTTCGGTGCCAGGTTGCGAGACAGCGGTGAGGCGACGGTTCCCGCGCTGTAGAACGTGGTCAGCGCCAGGGCGCCGACCAGATGGCTGCCGATGTGCAGGATCCCTGCGGCCAGCGAGGGGCCGAGCGAGTGGTAAAACCCGGTGATCGCCCAGGTGGCGACGAGGCAGGGCGTGATCGCCAGGAAGGCCCGGCGCCTCTGGGGCGGCACGGCCGCTTGTGGCCGCAGCGAGGCCCAGGCGCCCGGACGGGGTGTGACCGGCTCGGGCAGGAAGAACACCGCCGCGGTCAGCAACAGGAAGACGGCGATGAGTAGAACCAAGACCAGCATCGTGGGAGCGGGGGCGTACTGCACCAGCACTCCGCTGCCCAGCGCCCCGAGGGCCAGCCCGGCAGCCGGGGCGGCGCTGTTCAGCACCGAGCCGAGGCGTGACGTGGGTGACGGCTGCAGGTCCACCAGCCCGGCGGAGATGGCCCCCATCGCCGCACCCATCCCCATCCCCTGCAGGATGCGCGCCACCAGCAGCAGCCCGACCCTGTCGGCGGTGAGGAACACGACCATGGACGCGGCCTCAACGATCAGCGCGGCGGCGAGCACGGGCCGCCTGCCGATGTAGTCGGAAAGTCCTCCGACGGTCAGCAGCGTAACCAGCAGGCCCAGGGCGTAGACCGCGAAGATCGCGGTGAGCATAGTCGGCGAAAAGCCCCAACAGTGCTGATACACCACCAGGAGCGGGGAAGCGCGCTGTTCGCGCCAAAGAACGCAAGGAACGTGACGGCCAGAAGCCAGAAGCCGACCGGGCGTGATATTCGCCTCGCCGGGCGCAGGTGCTGGATGTGCATGTCGGTGGTTCTCACCGGTGGTGATGGGGGCCGATTGGCTTCGGTGAGTCGGGCCGTCAGTGCCTCAAGGGGCTGGGGATCCTGCAGGGCCCGGCTGACGACGAGGGCCCCTTCCATTCCAGTCACGGCCAGCGCTGCCAGTTCCTGAGCGTATTCGGGCTGCAGCCCCTTCTCTACGAGGCGTGCTGACATGGTGGCGACCAGGTCCTCGAAGCCCCGGCGGGTGACCGCCGCGGCCAGGCGCGGGGTTGTACTGGCCAGCTCCAGAACGATGGGGGCCACCGGGCACCCCTCGCGGTAGTCGCTGGCCACGATCTGGTCGCGGAAATGCGCGACGAAGCCTGCGAGCACGGCGGACGCGCTCAACTCTCGGTAGGCCAGCCGGTTGATCAGCGCGATCAGCTCACTGGCTAAGAACTCCTAACAGAATGCTGCAACTCGCCTTGGAATGTGTGTGCCTGATGGCTTGTTAGCCTGCACATGAGAAGGAGTGAGCGGCCGCCGT
>NZ_JBIARC010000238.1:0-2043 GCF_042889625.1 Streptomyces sp. NPDC002573
CGCGGCCGTGGGTGGGGGGGGTGTGGTGGTTGGGCTGGGGGGGGGCGGGGGGGGGGCGGGGGGCGGGGGGGGGGGCGGGGGGCCCGGCCCCCCCCCCCCCCCCCCGCCCCCCCCCCCCCCGGTCCTCCGTGGCCGCTAGGCGCCGATGAGAGCCGGCTCCTCCCGGTCCCGTGCCGTGGCCACCGCCGGGAGCGGCAGGGCACGCGGGAGGGGGCGGGTCTCGCGCAGGCTCGGCGAGGGTGACACCGGGACGAGCGGGGCCCGTTCGCCGGACCTGGCGCGCTGCGAAAACCAGACGATCTTGCCGCCGGCGGCGGTGGCGCAGTAGCCCCAGCCGTTGCTCAGCGCCGCTATCTGCGTCAGACAGCCGCTCGGCGCGTAGTGCGGCCGGATGTCCCGTTCGGCGTCCTGGACCGCGGTGATGAGGTGCTGACCGTTCCACCACATCTCGATCGTGGTGTTCTTGTCCGTCGCGTGCCGGTCGATCGTGCGCAGCAGTGCGTCGGTGCACCGGCATACGGGCTCTACGAGTGTCTCGAGATCCCAGTACCGGAGATGGGCGGCCAGGATCCGCCGGACCTGCCCGATGCGCTCCGGGCTGAGTTCCACGTCGAGGTGGTAGTAGCAGGGTGCTGCGGTCTTCATTGTCGTTGGCTCCTCACCGGCGAAGCTCTCGCTTCCCTTCCGGCCCAGGGGGCCGACCCCGATCACTGAGCGTGAGCACTCATCGCTTCTGAGTCATTCCCAGGGTGAGAGCACTACTCCATTCGTGCAACACGAAGCCCGCCCGCCACGGTGGTTCACGCTTGAACAGGACGCTTTGTGTTGAACCGTGCACCATGGGTGAAGGACTCGATCGCCGTAACGGATCACCCCCGCTCCGTGCCCGGCTTTCGTGCACCCTCCGGACGGCGCTCCGTTGCCCCTCCGGATCCGTGCTCAGTGCTGAGTGGGAGGTGACCGCGCCATGCTGCAACCGGCCAGAGCCGAGGTCGCCCGCCACCTCGAGCAGTACCGGGCCTGGGAGCGACTGATGCTCGCGTCTCCCGACAACCGCGCCGTCCGCGGCAGTTTCGAGAACACCGGCTACACGCTGTGTGTGCTGATGGGGAAGCGGTGCGCCCGTGAGGCCGTCGACGCCGCCGAGTTGTACCTGAACCCCCGTCAACCCCGCTCAGGGGGCGTCCCGTACGACCCGCACGATCCGTACGGGCCGCGCGAACCCCGCGAGCGGCACGACCCGCGAGACCCTCGCGACCCTCGTGAGCGGGCCGCGGCCAGGACCTGTCCCGCACGGTCGGCGAACGCGTAGCGAAAGCCAAGAAGCCAGGCCGAGCTGGAAGCGAACACCACAGAGCCGGCGCTCACCCGAGCTTCGAGAACGGCGGAGGAGGCGAAGTCCATGGAACCGCAGGCCACCCACCGTGACGCGAACACCCCTGCCATCGGCGGCGTGCGGCCCGTGACCGGGCGCATCCCGATCGTGGACGTGCGGCCCGCCGTCGACGGCGGGAGGCATCCGGCCAAGGCGGTGGAGGGAGAGACCTTCCAGGTCACCGCCACGGTCTTCGGCGAGGGGCACGGCGCGATCGGCGCCAACGTCGTGCTGAGGAATCCCGAGGGCCGTCCCGGTCCCTGGACGCCGATGCGGGAACTGGAGCCCGGGTCGGATCGCTGGGGCGCGGACGTGACTCCGACGTCGACCGGCAACTGGACGTTCGCCGTGGAGGCATGGGCCGATCCGGTGACCACCTGGCAACGGCACGCGCGGATCAAGGTGCCCTGTCGCATCGATGTCGCCCTGGTCCTGGAGGAGGGCGCCGACCTGTACGAGCGGGCGGCCGCCGCAGTGCCGGACGGACCGCGGCGGGAGACGGTACGTGCCGCCGCCCGCGCCCTGCGCGACGAGTCCCGGCCGCCGGTCGCCCGGCTCGCCGCCGCCCTGTCTCCTGAGGTGGACGGTGTGTTGGCGCGGTTTCCGTTGCGGGAGTGGGTGACGTCGTCGGATGCGTTGCCGTTGCTGGTGGAGCGGGAGCGGGCGTT
>NZ_JBIARC010000239.1:0-2037 GCF_042889625.1 Streptomyces sp. NPDC002573
TGGCGGTCGCCGCGGCGCCAAGTCCGGACGCTCCTTCAGCAGGTCATCGGTCGTCGCATAGAGTGCTGTCGCGAGGGTGTCCAAGTTGTGCGTCAACGTTTACCGACGTGCGCGGGTTGCAAGTCCGTGTTCGAAGAACGTGATGTCGGCCTGGAAGGTGTAGGTCTGGGCGATCTGGGGGTGCTGTCCGGCATTCGGGCCGTACTTGCTCGTGGGGTTCTTGCGGGAGCGGGCCTTGACGCGGGGCGACGCCAGGCGGGCAGGAGGGCGTCCAGGGCGGCCCGGCCGATCGCGCCGAGGAGGTCGGTGCTGGCGGTGGGCAGGATGTTGCCGGCGGTGGTGACCTGGTCGGCAGCGGTCTGCAGGAGGACGGTGAAGCTGATCCGGTCCATGTCCAGGTACGGACGGGTGAAGGCCGCGTCGCCGGCGGCGCGGATGAGCGCCTGGTAGGTGGTCAGCAGGGCGTAGACCTCCTGATCGATGCCCGTCAGGCTGCGGGAGCGCAGGACCCGGCCGTCGAGCATGGTTGCCTTGATCGAAAAATACGTTGTCTCCGCCTGCCACCTCTCGTGGTAGAGCTTGATCAGTTCGCCTGCGGGGTGGTGGGCAGGGTCGAGCAGGCTGGTGAGCAGGCGCCACTGCTCGGTGCGGGTCGTGCCGTCGGCCAGGGTGACGGTGCCCTGGGCCTCGATGACCCGCACGGGGATCAGGGTGGGCAGGACGCCGTAGCCGAGCCTGGCCAGGTAGGAGCCGTCGGGCAGGTGCCCGGCAGGGGTGGGGACACGACGGGCCGAGGAACGTACCAGGAACTGGGCGCCGCCCGCCGCCACGTCACGCAGGAACTCCGCTGCGTCGAAGGCGGTGTCGGCCAGGAGGAGCATCGTCTCGTCCAGGACGCTCAGCAGGCGGTGTGCGTAGGGCAGTTCGCCTTCGCTCTCGGTCCCGAAAACGGCGGCGAGGACGGCGGGGGTGCCGCACTCCACCAGGACGGCCAGCCGCATCAGCGGGTAGCCGAACTCCAGCTTCTCACCCTCCCGCTTGGGGTAGTGCCAGGTGATCTGCTCATCGTCGGGAACGTGCAGCAAGGTGCCGTCGACGGCCACGGTGCGCAGTCCGCGGTAAAACGTGCCTGCCTGGCCGCGGTGGGCTACCGGTCCGGCCAACGTCTCAAACAGTCGCCACAGCGGGGCGGCTCCTATCCGCCGTCTCGCCCGCGACAGCGAGGACACCGCCGGGCGTACCAAGGGCAGCCCTTCCAGCCCGGCGGTCAGCTTGCCCCAGACCGTCCGGTAGGAGCCATGCTCGAACAGGGCCAGGGCGAGCACGAAGTAGACCACCACCCGGGACGGCAGCAGCCGCAGCCGCCGCTCACGTGCCGGTTTCCTCCAGCACCGCGTCCACCAACGCGAAGTCCACTATCTGGGTCAACTCACCCAAGTGCCCGGGCGCGTACACACCCCCGGCTGCCTCGATCGTCCGCGTGATGACAGAATTCTCCCGCAACGGGACTCCTGACCTTGATCGACTTTCTTCGCCGATCGTTGATCTACAGGTGTCCCGTTGCCTCGTTCAACCCCCTTGACGTGCCGCTACCCAGCCAAACGCAACGGTGTTGAGTTGTGCGTCACAACATGATCTTGGACGCCCTCGTTTTCGTCTCTTCAGGCACCCCTTGGAATAGATCATCTAGGGCAGCACCCTGCACAGTGCGTCCAGTGCGCCCGCCCACGCACTGTCCGAGGGCGCCGCGTAGTTGACCACCAGGGCGTCCCGCTCGGGCAACTGCCACCCGCAGTCCGCCACTTCATAGCCGAACTGCGTCAACCCTCTGACCGCCAGGCCTTGCCGGGCCGCAGCCTGGACCACCGAGCTCTCGGTGCCACGCGGGAGTTCAAGAACCGTCTGCAGTCCTGCAGCCATCCCGGTCACACGAATGCCAGGAGCCCTCCGGCGCAGGACCTCGACCAGCTGATCGCGGCGACGCCGGTAGCGCAGCCGCATCGAGCGCACATGACGGTCGTACGCACCCGAGGCGAT
>NZ_JBIARC010000240.1:0-2007 GCF_042889625.1 Streptomyces sp. NPDC002573
GGAGCGGTCACCCGCTCGACCGCAACCGAACCAGCCGCCTCACCCGCCTCAGCCACCAACTCACCGGCTGACAGCCGAATTACGCACCAGAGTCGTAGCGGTAGCCGAACGGGGCGCCACCCAGCACGTTGACCGATCCGGTGCGGGCCCGGTAGGTCTTGCCACGTCGGTAGCGTTCCATCAGCTGGGCCTTCTCGTACTCGGCGAACATGCCTTGGAACTGGATCAGTAGCTGGTCCTCGGGGCTGTCGCCGCGCGGGCCTTTGACGAACTCCACTCGGCAGCCCGAACGGGCGAACTCCTCGATCAGCAGGGCCTGATAGGCGAACTTGCGGGCCAGCCGATCCGGGCTGTAACACAGCACCACATCCACGCATCCGGTGGCGATCATGTCCCGCAGCCGTTCCAGGGCGGGGCGCACCAGGGTGGCGCCGGAGTGGCCCTCGTCCTCGAACACCCACTCCTCGGGCAGTTCAAGGTGCAGCGCGGAGGCGTGCGCGCGCAGCGCGGCGGTCTGCGAGCCGATCGTCTGGTCCTTCTTCTGCCGGGCCGACGACACCCGGGCATAAATCGCGGCGCTGGTCACCACTGGGCCTTCCCTCGCCCCTGCCGCCGCGCACCCGGGCCCGGCGCTGGGGCACCAGCATCGCGTAGGCCGCGGACAGATCCGCATCCACGTGCCGGTCGAAGATGTACTCCGACTCCAGCAGTCGGGCCTTCATCGGCCCGCGCGCCCCTCAGGGGCGTCCCGGTCGAGGAACTCGACCAGTGCCCGGGCCACCACCGCCGAGATCGTGGCGTCCATCTCGCGCGCATGGGCGCGTACCTGCCCTGCCAGTGATCCCGGCAGCTTGACGGTGAACACCACGCTCGTTTCGGGAACTTGAATCCGCCCAGTGGCCATGGCCTGCTCCACATACCGGCGTGCCTGGCGCACCGACACGCCATACCCGCTGGCCATCGTGTGCGCGGCAGCGGCGATGGGCACACCCGCCTCGACCAGGTCAGCGGCGGCATTGACCCGCCGTGCGTACTCGACGCCATCAACGCGATCACGACGCACCATGTCACAAACGTACTACCCATCGTGACGATCCCTACTCTCAGCGCGAGGAAGCAGTTCCAACCGCCGATAACCGAGCGTCACCTCGAAGCAGAAGTTGCCCATTGCGTTGGGGGCGTGAGCACCCCGCCCTGGGGCGTCCCCTCCTGGGTCGGGGTGAACCGGCCGCGTTCGACCACGCCGGCCTTCAGCCACTGCCGCACCATGTCCCGGGCGGGAAAGGTGCCGAGCTGGGCAAGAAGGTGGTCGTGGTCGATGCGGTCGAATGCCGCCGCCAGGTCAGCGTCCAGGATCCACACGCGCCCGGGGTTCTTCCCGTTCAGCGTGTTGTAGATGACCCCGACCGCGTCATGGCAGCCCCGGCCCGGGCGGAAGCCGTACGACCTCGCCTCGAACCGGGCCTCCCACTCGGGCTCCAGCGCGTTCGCCGCCCGGGCCTGATGGCACCGGTCGATGATCACGGGAATGCCGAGCGGGCGGCGCTTTCGCCCCGCCCCGTTCTTCAGGATAAACACCCGCCGGACCGGACGGGCCCGCCAACTACTGGCGCGCTGCTGGATGAAGCGCGCCAGTTCGGCTTTGCCCGGGGCGGTGAGCACGACCTGCCCGTCCACCCCTGCTGTCTTTCGTCCGGCATTGATCTCCGTCGCCCGCCGCACGCTGACCAGCGTGTTGGAAAGGCTCCGGAGCATCAGCTTCTGCAGGTTCCTGGCCTTGGCCAGGTCCCCGTCCCTCGATGCCGTGAAGATGCGCTGGCGCAGTCGACGTACGTTCTCCTGCGCGCGGTCCCAGTCGATGCTGTCCCAGTCCGCGAAGAAGCCGCCCTCCGGTCCGTTCACCCCGACTACCGGATCGTGTCCCTTCTGGTGGTGCAGCCGATCATTGGGTGGGCGTGTTCGGGGTGTTGGGTAGTGCGGGGGCGCTTTCGGGGAGCTTGGCGGGGT
>NZ_JBIARC010000241.1:0-1969 GCF_042889625.1 Streptomyces sp. NPDC002573
GCGGGTGAAGTCACGGATGCTGAAGAGGTACAGCAAGTACCCCTTCAACCGGACACGGCACCCCCGGAAGGCCCAGAAGTACACCCTCCACACCGCAGTGATCCCAGATGGATGGGTCCCTTGACATAAGCATCTCCCGCCAAAGGCAACGGTGTTGCCTTCTGGTGGTGTAGCCGATCAGCCCGAGGTCGTGTTGGTGGTGTTGGGTAGCGCGGGGGCGCTTTCGGGGAGTTCGTCGGGGTAAATCTGATCCATGCTTCCCTCGGGCAGGTAGCGCCGTGGGAAGGCGATCCACTCGTCGTGGAGCTCGAAGAGCACGGCGGTGACCAGCCGCAGGAGCGCATCGTCGTTGGGAAAGACCTGGACGACGTCGGTGCGGCGCTTGACCTCGCGGTTGAGCCGCTCCAGCGGGTTTGTCGATTGGATCTTCTTCCAGTGCCGCTCTGGGAAGACCGCGAACGCGGTCAGGTCCTCCTTCGCCTCCAGCAGCATCGCCCTGACCTTGGGGAACTGAGCGCCGAGCATGTCGGCGACCGCGTCGACCTGGGCCTGCACGGCGTCGGCGGTGGGCTGGGCGAAGATCGTGTGGATCGTCGCCGCGACCATCTCCGCCGCCTCCCTCGGGATCACCGCGAAGACATTCCGCAGGAAATGAACACGACAGCGCTGGTAGGCGGCACCGAGCATGACCTTGCGGATCGCCTTGACCAGGCCCGAGTGGTGGTCTGCGAGCACGAGCCGGACCCCGGACAGGCCGCGTTCACGCAAGGACCGCAGGAACTCGGTCCAGAACACCTCGGTCTCGCTGTCGCCGACCATCACTCCCAGGACTTCGCGGCCGCCATCCTCGGTGATCCCGGTGGCGATCACCACCGCCCGGGACACGATCTGGTGGTTCACCCTCGCCTTGCAGTAGGTGGCATCGAGGTAGATGTAGGGGAACCGGATGTGGTCCAGCGGTCGAGTACGGAACACGGTCAGCTGTCCGTCCAGGTCCTGGCAGATCCGGGAGACCTCACTCTTGGAGATGCCGGTGTCGGCGCCGAGGGCCTTGACCAGGTCGTCGACCGACCGCGACGACACGCCGTGGACGTACGCCTCCATGATCACCGCGTACAGGGCCTGATCGATCCGGCGCCGCCGCTCCAGCAGCGCGGGGAAGAAGCTCCCCGACCGCAGTTTCGGGATGGCCAGGTCCAGGTCGCCGGCCTGCGTGGTCAGCGTCTTGTCCCGGTGCCCGTTGCGGAACGCGGTCCGGGTATCGGTGTGCTCGTTCCACCCCGCGCCGATCCTCGCGGTGGCCTCGGCCTCGGCCTCGACCAGCTCCTGCAGCATCCGCTCTGCCACCGACCGGACCAACTCGATCCCGTCCGCCGAACGCAGTGACTCCAGCAACCGCAATAGGTCATGCTGGGACAGAGCCACCGTGCACCTCCTCGTCGAACTGCCAGTTCACTACGGAGAGTTGCACGGTGGCCGCCCCATGCTCAGGGAGCGCGAACCCCGGCAGACGTGCGCCCGCGCACACCTCAGCCGTGATCGGCCACACCATGAACGGGGACACGATCCATCGGCGCAGTGAGATCTTTCTCCGGTGTCACCTGCACCGCGGTACTCAATGCCCGTCGGGAGAGCGCCGAGCGCGTACGTCGCGTGGAGTGGCGCCTGGCCCGCAGCCCCGCCGGTCAGCTCGTTAGCCCGTGCGTGCCGGCCCGCCGCTGCGCAGACGGGTGAGCTCGCATGTTCCTCGGTCGCCGGTGCACCGGCGACCGAGGACGAACGTCGCTGTCTGCGGCTCATGGACGCGGCGACCTGGGCAGCTCACGGCAGTTGAAGAGGCGCAACTCGCCGGCATCACCCCGCGGCTCCCTCTTAGTGCGTTGTGGCAAAGGGAGTCCCTGTTCGATGAGCAGGGGCTTCTTCGTGTGCGGGGCGTGATCGCGGAGGGGTAGGGGCAGGCAGCGGACGG
>NZ_JBIARC010000242.1:0-1931 GCF_042889625.1 Streptomyces sp. NPDC002573
CCGACCCGGCCCGCTTCACCCGGCTGCTCACCGACCGCCTCACCCGCACTCTGTAACCCATGGGTGTCGCCTAGCACAGCCAAAGCGCCCGGCCGCACCCACCCCGACTCGCCACCTCCCACTCCCCTGAACCGCCCACCCCAGCACCCCACACGAGGGCTGGGGCGGGCGGGTTCTGCCTCCTTCAGGTGGGATCGGGGCGTGGTCCGTGAGATAGATGGTGCGCGTGGACACGTTCAGCTTGCACTGGTAGACAAGGGAGACACCTTCGGCGAGCTCGTTGTTGTTGGTCGCACGATCTCAACTGCCGTTGGGGGAAGCGCAGTTACTCCACGCCTCGCCGAGGGGCGGCGGCAGTGCTGGTCACGGGCGTGCGGTGCAGCGACCTTGCCGTTCCGGTCCACGGTGCCAGCGCCCGCGATCGCGCCGGCGACCGCCTGGGTTCCAGCGGGGCCCGGGCGGTGGTGCGGCGGCCCGGTCGGCGGCTGGAGCTGTCCGGTCGGGCTCCCGCCGGCCCGGTCGAGTGTGCGGCCGGGCCGGAGGGAGCGGCGGGATGTGGTGTGGTCAGCTCCGAGGCGCTGAGGCTGTCGGGGTCCTCAGCGGGTCACCGGATGAGGGCCGCGTGGGCCTGCGCCGCGGCTTTGACGACGCCTGGCCACAGTGGATGTCCGAGGTAGGAGGCGTCGTCCGTCTCGGGCTTTAGGGCGTCGAGGATCTCGTCGAGGCGGTCGGCGAGGCGTTGCATCGCCTGTGCCTCCGAGGCGTCGCGGAGTGTGGTGCCGATCGCCGCGGAAGGGTCGTCCAGTACGGCGGTGTCGTCGTAGTGGATGTGGATGTTCAGCGTGAGGTCGTCGACGTAGCCCGGATGCGGGTACTGGCGCTCGATCCAGACGCGTCGCTGGTGGTCGGGGTCGGGACAGCGCATGGACCGCGGAGATGATCTGCTCACGCATCTGCGGCAGTCGCACCTGCGGTGTCGTTCACGGCTTGTCCCATTCCTGCCAGCGGAGCCATTCCTCAATTGGGATGTGGGCCTCCTCGGCGTGATCCTTGATCCACGAACATCCCCGCCCACCAGGGGCTTTCCGGGGTTCCGGCCTCCGGACAGGTGTGGTTCGTCGACGCCCTCTACCGCGATCACGCCGAGGTCGAGGACCGCATCAAAGCCATCAAACGGGTCGGCCTCGGGCTGCTGCCCTCCAAGTCCTGGCAGCTGAACGTCGCCTGGGTACTGGCTGCCACCCTCGCCGCCGACCTCGACGCATGGACCCGGCTCCTCCTGCTGCACGACGAACCCGAACTCGCCGCCGCGGAGCCGGAGACGATCCGCATGAAGCTGTACCACCTGCCCGCCCGCCTCACCGCCCACGCCCGCAGACGCATCCTCCACCTGGACCGCACCTGGCCATGGGCGCCGACGTTCACCACCGCCTGGCAGCGGGCCACCCAGCTTCCGGCCCTCGCCTGACGGCCGGTCCTCACCCCGACAAGGACCAGGAAGGAGCGGACCGGCAGGACTCCGGCCCGTGGAAGCCGGCGCACCCGCAGCGTCACGCGACGGCCAGTCCCGACACGGCACGGGCATACCGGGCAACCAGCCGCTCTCACCGCCGCCATCAGCCCTCGGAAGAATCGAGGTCGAGCGCTCCAGATGTCCTCGACGTTCCAGCGCGCGCCGCCGACCTGGCATTCGTCAAGGCGCGTCAAGCTTTGCCATTCCCGCCTCGCAGCGATGACAGGACCCAGCGCTCACATTATCCGGCCGGTGGCCGGATGCGTCGGAATTGCGCATGACCGCCGCCAGCGGTCGATGTCGGCGGTGCTGGCTTCGCCACCGGTCATGTCCCGCGGGGTGGTGTAGTCACGGCAGCTGTTTCGGTTCCGGTTGTGGGGTGATCTGCGGTTCAGGTTCGGTTGGCTTGGTGGTGAAG
>NZ_JBIARC010000243.1:0-1883 GCF_042889625.1 Streptomyces sp. NPDC002573
AGGGCCTCCCCGGCCCGCTGCTGCAGAAGAACCTCGACTACGTCAACACCGAGGTCGGCGCGATAGTCAAGGAGATCCAGGCCAAGGGCCTGGCCGCCAGCACGGACATCGTTCTGTCCGCCAAGCACGGCCAGTCGCCCACCGACCCCAAGGCCCTGACCCGCGTTGACGACGGTCCGCTGCTCGACGGGCTCAACGCCGCCTGGAAGAAGAAGCACCCAGGCGCCGGCGACCTGGTCGCGCACTCCGTGGACGACGACGGCATGTTGCTGTGGCTGAACGACCGCTCCGCCGAGGCCACCTCGTTCGCCAAGCAGTACCTGCTGTCGCAGAGAGGCACGGGCACCGACATCAACAGCAAGCCCACCAAGTCCTTCACGAACGGCGGGCTCAGCAGGGTCTACGCGGGCAAGGAGGCGGCCGCCTACTTCGGCGTCAAGCCCGGTGACGCCCGGGTCCCGGACCTGTTCGGCATCGCCAAGTACGGCGTGGTCTACACGGGCGGCACCAAGAAGATCGCCGAACACGGCGGCGCCCACGCTGACGACCTGAACGTCCCGCTCGTCATCTCCGGCGCAGGCACCCCCGCCGGCGTGACCAAGTCTGCTCAGGTCGAGACCACCCAGATCGCTCCGACGATCCTGTCCCTCCTGGGCCTGAACCCCCACAACCTGCAGGCCGTCCAGAAGGACCACACCCAGGTCCTGCCGGTCCGTTGACCCTCGGCAACCTGTGACCCCGGCACGGGTGGGCCGCACGCAGAACAGCGTGCAGCCCACCCGTGCTCATTCGCGTTCTGCCAGGCCGAGAGGTCGGTGTTGAGTGTGTCGAGGTCGCCGATCCGGCGGTCGAGACATTGCCTGGTCAGCGCGGAGAGTTCGGTCTCCGCGATGTTGAGCCATGATCCGCGTTTGGGCGTGTGGTGGATCTCGAGGCGTTGAGCCAGGGCGAAGGCCTCTTCCGGTTCGAACGCCTCGTACAGTGAGGCGACGCCGTGGGTGTTGAGGTTGTCCATCACCAGCACCACGGTCTCGGCGTCGGGGTAGTCCACGCTCAGCAGCTGCTTGACCTGGCCGGCCCAGTCGATCCGGGTCCGCTGGGACAGTGCCTGAACCCGACGCCATCCGCGTAAGGGTTCGACCCACATGAAGATGGAGCACGTGCCGCAGCGGATGTACTCGCTGTCCTGGCAGGCGTCGTGCCCAGGCCGGGCCGGGAGCGGGTCGCGGGCATGGTCGAGGAGCTGGTAGGGCTTCTCGTCCATGCACACCACCGGACGTGCCGGGTCATAGGGCCGGGCATAGACGGCCAGCACGTCTTCCATCCGGGCCGCGAACTGCGCGTTCGCTCGTGGCGGGATGGTCCAGCACTTCTTCAGGGGAGGGCGCAGTTCTCCAGTCCGTGCTGGCCCACACGGCCCGGATCGGCGGCCTGTGCCACCGGAAGCACCGGTTCACTGTCCCAGACGGTGATCTTGATGGTGCCGCCGTCCAGTTCCAGATCGAGCAGGCACGGCCCGGGCGCGTACTTGCACGCGTTGGTGACCAGCTCGCTGACGACCAGCGCCACCATGCCCATCGCTCGGCCGGACACCGGAAGGCCGTGATCTGCCTGCACCCGGGCCAGGAAGCCGCGGGCGAGGTGGCGGGGGCTGCCCTCGTACGCCGCCGACGCGGTCACCAGCGGCTTGAGGGCCACCGATACGTGGTCCCGGCTTCGGGCAGCCTCGTCCATGCCCACCGCCCTCTTCCCGAGCGTTTCCAGCCCTGCGCAACGCGTGTACCCCCGAACCGTTCCTAAACAGTGTCCAGGAGTGGCATTTGCTGCCAGCTCCCGGAACTGCGCGCATCCCGAACGGTGTTGGATGCGCTGGTATCCCGCGT
>NZ_JBIARC010000244.1:0-1839 GCF_042889625.1 Streptomyces sp. NPDC002573
GTGACTCCTCCCCCTCGTGAACGAGGGGGCTTCTCGCTATGCCGGTGCGGCGTCGCGACGGACCAGCCCGGCCCGTAGAACGTTCAGGGCGCCCACCGTGTCCGCGTGCGCCTGGTGGCCGCACGAAACGCAGTGGAACTTCTCCTGGGTGGGCCGGTTCTCCGCTGAGACATGCCCGCATTCAGGGCAGGTCCGGGAGGTGTTGCGGGGGTCCACAGCGATCACTTTCCGTCCGGCGCTTTCAGCCTTGGCGTGCAGGATCGTCAGGAACACCCCCCATCCGGCATCAGAGATCGAGTGGTTGAGTCCGGCCTTCGCGCTGGCCCTGTTGGGCAGGAAACTGCCCGGCTGGTCAGGGTCGGGCTTCGGCGCGGGGGCCTTGACCATGTTGCGGATCTTAAGGTCTTCGTGCGCGATCAAGTCGTGGTCGCGAACCAGATCCAAGGCGGTCTTGTGGGCGTGGTCGAGGCGCTGGCGTCGGACCTTGCGGTGCAGGTCGGCAACGCGCTGGACGGCTCGGCGGTGGTTGGCGGTGCGCTTGTCGCGGCGGGCGCGGGGGAAGCGGGCGAGAGCCTGTTGTGCGGCTTCGAGCTTTGCGGCGGCCTTCCGGCCGTGGCGCGGGTTGGGTACGAACTCGCCGTTGGAGTCGGCGAGGAAGTTGGCTATGCCCATGTCGATGCCGACCACGCTGCCGGTCGCCGGAAGCGGCTCGGGGGCGGCCTGCTCGGCGGTCAGGATGACGTACCAGCGCTTGCCCTCACGCTTGACGGACAAGGTCTTGACCTTGCCGACCACGGGCCGGTGCTGGTTGACCTTGACGTGCCCCACGCCCTGAAGGCGGACGCGGGTGACGGCGTCGTGGGGGGTGGAGTCCCAGCGGCAGCCGTCGCCGTCCTTGGGGAAGTCCACGGTGTCGAACCAGTTCACGCCCCGGAAGCGGGGATAGCCCGGCTTGTCCCCTGCCTTCACGCGCCGGAAGAACGCCTGAAACGCCTTGTCCAGGCGGCGCAAGGTCGCCTGCTGCGACGAGAACGACCAGCGTCCCTGACGCTCGGGGTCGAAGGCCCGGATGTCCTTGAGCTGCACGGACTGCTGCGCGTACTTGACCGACGTTTTGGAGGTGTGCCGGTAGGCGTCGCGGCGTTCCTGCAAGGCCCCGTTGTAGAGGGAGCAGTGATCCCGCAGCATCTCACCGAGCGCTGCCGCCTGGCCCACGGTGGGCCGCATGAGGAACTTGTACGCACGGATCATCCGGCCCACCCCCCTTTCAAGTCGGTTCGCGTGATCATACTACCCTTGGCGTATGTCACCGCGCTGGGAACCAAACCCCGATATCCGCACCGGTCGCCACGTCGACTACAACCTCCACGCGCACTTGGTGTTTGTTACCAAGTACCGCAAAGACGTCTTCGATGACGCCATGCTGAAGCGGTGCGAGGAGATCATGCGGGAGGTGTGCGGCAGCTTCGAGACGGAGCTGGAGGAGTTCAACGGCGAACGCGATCACGTCCACCTGCTCGTGCACTACCCGCCCAAGGTGGCATTGTCGAAGCTGATCAACAGCTTGAAGGGCGTCAGCTCCCGGTACCTGCGCGCCGAGTACACCGGCCGTATCAACCGCATCGGGCTCGGCTCTGTGTTCTGGTCCCGCTCCTACTTCGCCGGATCGTGCGGCGGCGCACCGCTCAGCATCGTCCGCCAGTACATCGAAGGCCAGAAGCGGCCCACCTGACCCTCACCGAGGAGACGCAGCGAACTCCGGCGCTGCGCGCCTCCGGTCCGAGGATGCGTTTCCCTCCCCGGCTGAAGCCGGGGATACCCACGCAAGATCAGGGATGG
>NZ_JBIARC010000245.1:0-1821 GCF_042889625.1 Streptomyces sp. NPDC002573
TCCAGCGTTGTCGGGGCAGCGCGGCGATCAGCTCGTCGACCCGGGCCTCGGCCCAGCCGGTCGTGACCACCGTGTCGTTGACCTTGGTGGCCATCACGTAGGCGACCTTGCGCTGCTCCAGCCAGAAACGTGTGTGCTTGACCTGCCCGTACGCCTCGTCCGCGGTCACCCATGCGAACGGCACACCAGCGTCGATAGCGCGTTGCAGCATCCGCCTGAAGTGCTCGTTCTTGGTCGCGAAACAGATCTCGTCGTCAATGCCGGCGGCCCGACAGCGGTCCCGGTCATCGGTCCAGGAGGCCGGGAGGTAGAGCTCGCGGTCGATCAGGGCACGTCCCCGGGCCGAGGCGTAGGCCAGGAAGGTTCCGATCTGGCAGTTTTCGATGTGCACGGCATAGTGCCGCCGCATCCAGTGACGCTCCGCGCTCGGTAGTCGTGGCGCATCCCTACCATCCGCTGGTGGGGCGGCGGTTGACAGTGGTGTTCACTGAGCGAAAGGCGGGTTCGCTGGTGTTCGTGTGTGAGGACGGTGGCCCAGAGTGGGTGCGTGTTCCCTGGTCTGGACGGACCTGGCCCCAGCGCCGGCAGCGCACCGTTTGGCGGCCGAGGGGCTGGTAGCGCTGAAAGCGCTGGTAGATGCGCTGTCTGCTGCTCCCGACCGCCGTTGCACGTCTGGTCAGCTGTCGGGCAGTCTGGAAGCTGAGGGTATGTCAGTGCCGGTGTCCTCGGGGGAGGTGCGCGCTCGTGGGGCTGGCCGAGTACCGAAGCGAGATCGTGATGGTGCTGGCCAACATGGCGCTCGCGGTGCTGATGGGAGGCGACGGCAGTGAACGGCCAGGCGAAGATCACCCGGTTGCATCGGGAGCGGACCGCCCTGGTCTATGTCCGCCAGTCCACCGCCGCCCAGGTCCGCGAGCACGCAGAGTCCACCGCGCGCCAGTACGACCTGGCCCAGGCTGCCATCACTCTGGGCTGGCCGCCGCAGCGGATCGCTGTGATCGACGCGGATCTCGGCCTGTCCGGCCGCAGCGCGGCCCGCCGCGGCGGCTTCCAGGAGATCGTCACCCGGGTCTGCCTCGGCGAGGTCGGCGCGATCTTGGGGTTGGAGGCGTCGCGGCTGGCCCGCTCCTGTTGTGACCGTCCGGGTCGTCGAAGTAGGCGCCACGACCACCGACTAGACGGTTGATCTGGCCGGGTTCGTTGTGGCTGGGGTCGGCGTAGTAGGTGACCCCTACCGCCTCCAGACGGGTGATAACGGCGTCGAACTGCTCGTCAGGGACGAGGAAGGCATAGTGCTGTGACTGGATCGGCTCGTCCCTCTTCTCGTAATAGTCGAGCGTCACGCCGTTGCCGAGGTCGATTGGCAGGAACGGCCCGAACGGGGCGCCGACCTTCAAGCCCAGGACCGCGGCGAGGAACTCGGCAGACAGGTGCCGGTCGCTTGCGTAGACGGCGGTGTGGTTCAACTGGACGCCGGCCGTCGGCAGCTCGGATTCATGCGGGTACCGCTGGTCATAGGACATGAGTGGGGTGTCTCCGGTCTTGGGATCCGCTGAAATGGGGCGCCGGATGGGGGCGCCAGGAGCTAACGACCTCGGGAGGAATAGCCGGGGCTGACGCGGGCCGTGGCATGAGGACGGCCACGCGGGTTCTCAAGGTGTGAATCACGAGCTACTCCGCGTGGCCTTGTCCCATCGTGCCTTCACCGGTGTCTCTCGCCAACATTTCGGCGAGTTGCTCGAAGAACTCGCGCCATGCTGGGAATCGGCCCGCGAGTCCGCGCTCGCCGAACAGCGAGGTGGTGCCCGCAGGCGAGCCGCC
>NZ_JBIARC010000247.1:0-1782 GCF_042889625.1 Streptomyces sp. NPDC002573
CCCTCCGCAGCGACGGCAGCGACCACGGACGCCACGCCGTCAGCCCGGCCCCGCCGATGTCGTACGACTCCTCCGCCGCGCGCTGCCACCACGACACGGTCACCCAGCCCACCGCCCAGCTATAGGCCAATGCCGGGAAGTTAACGATCAAGGCTGCACTGTCAACGTGATCTTGTAGTGGACCTTGGGTGAGGGGTGTCGGTCTCCGGCGCGGTGGGAGGGGTAAGGGGAGACGGGACGTTTACGGGTGCGGGGGTAGCTGCGTGGGCGGGTCTTTTCTTCCAGGAGGCGGCGGGTCGTGGTGGCTTTGCGCCGCGCGCGCGTGGCTTCTGCCGCGGCGCGGTCGGCGTCGACTCCGGTGCGCTGGATGATGGAGTGGGCGAGCACGGACAGGACCTCGATGAAGGACACACGCCGAGGTTCGACGCCGCGCTCGGCCGCAGCCTGGCCCTGAAAGATCCGCAGGAGCTGGTGTGTCGTCAGGTAGGCGTAGATCTCCTGTTCCACGCCGTGCGGGTTGCGTGAGCGCAGGATGCGGCCCGCACCGCGCTGGGTGACCTTCAAGGCCGCGTACGTCGATTCGATCTCCCACCTGCGCGCATACCAGATCGCCAACTCCCGTGCGGGAAAGGCGACCGCGTCCAGCAGGGTCGTCGCGAAGCGGTACAGCTCGGTGCGGCTGGTGCCGTCCGCGCAGGTCACGGTCATCACCGCTTCCACCACCCGTACGACCAGGTCACCTGCCTGCGCATCGTCACGGCGATGCTTGACGGGGACCTTGATCTGGGAGAGGTAGGAGCCGTCTTCCAGGACCGAGCGCACCGGAAGCAGCGCGGCGCCCTTGACCCGCCACAGCAGGTCGGCGCCCGTCGCGGTGGCCGCGCGCCACAGCGCGAACCCGAAGAAGTTCCGGTCTGCCAGCAGGAGCATCCCCGGCGACAGGGCTCCCAGCAAACGGCCGGCGAGTTTCTGCTCGCTGGCGAACCGGGACCCGAACGCGGCCTGGACCACCGCGCGGGTCCCGCACTCCACCAGGGTCATCAGTCGGATCTTCGCGAACCCGGACCGGCCCTTCTGGTTGGTCGTGGGCGGGAACACCGCGCAATTCGCCTCACTGTCCGGGGCGTCCAGCATGGTGCCGTCCCACGCCACCGTGCGCAGTCCACGGAAGTACACACCGGGGCTGTTGGGTGCACCCAGGACTCCGCGCAGCCGCTCGAACAGTGTGCGCAGCGGAGCAATACCCAGGCGCACGCGGGCCTGCCGCAGCGCGCAGGCCGAAGGCTCTCGCTCCTCCTCCAGGTCCAGAGCGCTGACCAGCGCGGACCACACCCCCAGATACCCCCTGCCGGGGAAGAGGGTCATCGCCAGGACGAAGTAGAGAACAACCGGCGCGGGCAGCAACCGCAGTCTTCGGTGCCCGCACTGGGTTGCGGCGAGCACCTCCTCCACCACATCCGGTGGCACCAACTCGGTGAGAACCCCCAAATGGCCAGGCAGGAACAGAGCGTCATCATCGGCTATGACAGACTGCACGGGCAGCGCGACTCCCAGGCATGAACAAGATCTTGGTCGATCCGTGTTCTACCAGGAGTCGCGCTGACTGCTTCCTACCCCTTGACGACACAGCCTTGATCGTTAACTTCCCGGCATTGGCCTATAACTGGGCGGTGGGCTGGGTGACCGCGTCGTGGTGGCAGCGCGCGGCGGAGGAGTCGTACGACATCGGCGGGGCCGGGCTGACGGCGTGGCGTCCGTGGTCGCTGCCGTCGCTGCGGAGGG
>NZ_JBIARC010000248.1:0-1754 GCF_042889625.1 Streptomyces sp. NPDC002573
CGGGCGAATAGACCTTCATCACCATAATCGGTCACCCTCTCCCGACCCCCACCGGGGTCGAGGTCAGGGTGTCCACCACTCAGGGGGAGGCTCCGTCTTCTGCCCAAACAGATCTGGGACCGTCTCTACGACGAACACGGCATAGCGGTGACCACGCTGATGCCGATCAGCCGCTACGTCCACAGCCGGAAAACATCGGGGTCTGAGGTTCGCGATCGCGCGAGGATCATGAGCGAGTGACGTGGCCTGTCGCTTCGCGCTGCATCAGCCTCTCAGAACACGATCGAGCGCTGCCCGGCCTGCGGGTCCCCACGTCGGCTTGCCGCCAGGAAGGCCCCGGTCTCCGGCCTGGCCCATCAGCATGAGGAACAGGCTCTTCAGGGCGGCCAGCCCGCGGGCGCGCCGGATCGTCCCCGCGTCCGCCTGCGCATATACGTCGAAGAAGCGTGAGGCGGCGCCTGCGGGAAGGATGACCCATGCGGCAGCGAGGTCCCACGCCGGATCGCCGGCGAACATGTCACCGAAATCGATCACGCCCGAGAGCGTCCCGTCCGAGACGACGACGTTCGCCGGATGCAGGTCGCCATGCACCCAGAGCGGAGGCCCCTCCCACTCGGGCGCCGCGACGGCGTCGTCCCAGACGGCCCGGACATCGTCGGCGAGGTCGTCGAGGACGACGGAGTGGAAGAAGTGGTCGAAGCCATCCGTGCACTTCATGGGATGGTCACCGCGATCCTCACTGATCGGCGCGTCAGCGGGGGCCTCCACGTGGAGCGCCCTGAGGAAGCCCGCCAGGGTGTCGGCCGCGTGATCGCCGCGGCTGATCGAGGAGTAGTCCAGCGGCTCGCCGGGAACCCACGTCATCACGGTCCAGTGCTTGGGGAAGCGCGCGGACGGTTCGCCGAACCGCACCGGGGTCGGCACCGGGAGCGGCAGACGCGGGGCCAGCACGGGCAGCCACCGCCGCTCCTTGAGCTGGAGCTCCGGAGTGAGGTCCATGCGCTGCATGCGCACGGCCAACTCGTCCCCGAGGCGCCACATTTGGTTGCCCCAGCCGCCCGCCACCTCGCGGATGGCGAGCCCTGCAAGGTCTGGATGCTGCTCCTGCAGCAGGTCGCGGACCAGGTCTGCGGTGATCTCGATCTCAGCGTCGGTCATGCGAAGCCACAGTACTGGGGCAGGTGGAGCGGCCACTCAACCTTCCCTACGTTCTTCCACGGGACTGGGCGAGCCCTTCGTATGGTTGGCCCACCCAGGGGCGTCGGGTGTGGCTTTCAACCTTCTGCCACTCGTGGCTGGCATCGATTGGCCGCCCGACGCCCCACGACGACTCGGCTGCCAATTAGGAATTGCGAATGATCGCTCCGTAGGGAATCGACAGCGAGGTCGTCCGTCGGGAGGAACCAGCAACACCACCGCACGGAGGCACCACATGGCCGCGATCTGGGCCGGTATCGATGCAGGCAAGACCCATCACCACTGCGTCGCGATCGACGAAGGCGGCCGTCGGCTGCTGTCCCGACGAGTCGCGAACGACGAACCCGAGATCCTCCAGCTCCTGGCCGATGTATGGGACTTGGGCGATGAGGTGACCTGGGGCATTGACCTGGCCGACGGCGGAGCCGCCCTGGTCATCGCGATCCTCTTCAACCACGACCAGCCGGTGCACTACATCTCCGGCCGGGCCATCCACCGCGCTTCCGAGAGCTACCGCGGCGAAGGCAAGACCGATGCCAAGGACGCGGCCGTCATCG
>NZ_JBIARC010000249.1:0-1733 GCF_042889625.1 Streptomyces sp. NPDC002573
GCCCGTCGAGTACGAAGCCAACTACTACACGGAACTCACGAAACCCCAGGTCACAACCACAATCTGAGATCTCTACCGAACCCGGGGCGGTTCAATCACAGACGGGCACCCCTGCATGCCCGAGACGATCAGCCAGATGCGTTTCGCCGATATCTCACACGCTGCGACCAAGCGACCCTCCCGCGAACTGCTGGCAGGCCTACCCCATCTCGGCGACGATGACCATCTGTCCGTCAACGCGGTCAAAGTCCTCATCCACGACGATGCGTCAGCGCTTCCCCTGGCGCGTCTGAGCCAGATGATCCGCATCACGCTCATGCAGCTGACAGCCACTCTGCCCAGCCCGGACCCCGTCTGCTCCCACCCTCCACACAGGCGAGACGGCTACCGACACTCGTCATTAGTTCCATAGCAGAACCAGCTGACTGGAATGACTTACCGTCAGGTGGCATTGCGTGCACGTCGGGGTGTGAGAGGGCGGGATGTGAAGTGATGTCCGTTTCGCTGCCTCGGAGGGAGTAGCTGCGCTGGTTATCTGGGCGTTCTCAGCAGGCGCGTTTGTTCAGTTCATGGGTGCGTAGCGGGTCTCAGCATCCGCAGCATCGGCCGACGTCGCCGGCGGCCCGGTCACCGGCTCCAGCCGGGCGGCTGCGACACTGCCAGGCGAGAGCGCCGGCCGCCGGCGCCGACCACATGCCTCGGGGGGCACACATGGGCACATTCAAGCGCGTCAACCTGTTCTACGGCGTCGACCACGAGCAGGTGTACGCCGCGTTGGAGGAGTTCTGGCACCAGGAGGAGCACACGCTCAATCTGGAGGACGTCCACGACGTCAACCTCGATTCCTACGCCCTGCACGAGCGGCGCGGCGACTGGACCGTGCTGGAATGGACCCGGGGTTGGGAGTGGGTCCTGCGCCGACGCGCCCAGCTTCACGTCTCACGCGCCTACGACTGCCCGGGCCTGCTGGTCTTCATCTACGACGACGATTTCTGGGGCTGCGAGCTGTTCCACCACGGCAGAGCAATCGACCAGTTCCAGCAGGAGACCGGCATCATCGGCTCGTTCTTCGGCGATCTTCCGTGCCAGGGGCGCCCCGACCTCCTGCTGGCCCAGTTCCCGGCTCTGAACCTGAACATCGAGCATGCCCGGGGCTATCTGACCCACTACAGCATCGACGACCCCGGGTACGAGGACATCGACTGGGAGAATGAGCACGACCCTCTCAACAGGCCCGTCCGTCCGAGCGATGGGTACGGCCGCCTTGAAGGAGGCGTCTACTGGGACTTCCAGAACTTCCTCGGCGTCGACCACCATGCCCCGGTCTGGCGGAGGTTCACTACCTCGCCCCAGGCACTCGGGAGAACGGACAAATGATCGGTTCTGCCCGAGACCGAAGGTGGCTACGCGCATCCCCTGGCCCGCGCCTGCCACGGCAACATACCTCAAACACTGATCATGCTCTGAACTGTGGAGAGTAGCGAGTGGCCCCAGGCGCCACGGCGGACAGTTGTGGTCGTGGCAGGGTGAACAGACCCGGCTCGGGCTCGGTCAGAATGCCGCGCCTGGCCAGGTGCTTGAGCTTGATTCGGACGTTGTTGATGTTGTTCGAAGCCAGGTCCAAGTCCATCGCCTCGCCCTGCGTTCCGCGCAATTCAGGGGTTCTGGAGTCCCTTCCGAGGTGAAGGTGCAGGTCAGCGGGCTGGAGTCTAGTGACACGGCCGGATTCGCCT
>NZ_JBIARC010000250.1:0-1709 GCF_042889625.1 Streptomyces sp. NPDC002573
CTAGAAGAGTCATGAAGATCTTGGGGTTCTGGCCCCGCCGCGTGAGCGGTGGGGCCAGACTCTTTGTTGTGGTGATGGGGGAATGGGCCGGGGAGACGGTCGGGCCGGATGTGTGGGAGACCTGTCGGGAGTTGATCCCGGCGGGAGGTGTGTTCGCGTTCCTGGCCGAGCATCGTGGTGCGCTGTTTCCGGCGGAGATGTTCGCGGACATGTACCCCTCGGCGAACGGGCGGCCGAGTATGCCGCCCCAGATCCTGGCCGCAGCGATCACGCTGCAGGCCCTGCATGGGCTGTCGGACTTCGAGACAGTGCAGGAACTGCGGTGTGACCTGCGGTGGAAGGCCGCCTGCGGGCTCGGTCTCAACGACATGGCGTTCGACCCGTCTTTGCTGGCCTACTTCCGCCGCCGCCTTTCCCGTTCTGCCCGGCCGAACCGGGTGTTCGAAGCAGTACGGGAGGTCGTGAAGGCCACCGGTGTCCTCAAGGGCAAGCACCGGCGAGCGCTGGACTCCACCGTTCTGGACGACGCAGTCGCCACCCAGGACACCGTCACCCAGCTCATCGCCGCCGTCCGCGCGGTCATCCGGGAAGTCCCGGGAGCCGACCAGGTGGCAGCGGTGCAGTGCACCGCGCATGACTACAGCGACCCCGGCAAACCAAGGATCGCCTGGAACGACGAGCAGGCCCGCGCCGCCCTCGTCGACGCCCTGGTAGGCGACGCACTCAGGCTGCTCGGGCATCTGCCCGAGCAGGAACTGGGCGAGAAAGCAGCGAACGCAGTCGGCATCCTGGCCCTGGTTGCCGGACAGGACGTCGAACCTGCCGAGGACTCCGACGGCCGCGACGGGCGCTGGCGCATCACCCTGGGCACCGCCTATGACCGGATGGTCTCCACCGTCGATACCGAAGCCCGGCACATCCACAAGACCCGCAGCCACCAGCAGGACGGATACAAAGCCCACCTGGCCATCGAGCCAGAGACCGCGTTATACACCGCTGTGGCCCTGACTCCCGGCGTCGGGCCCGAGCACCACGAGGCCACCGTCGGTGTGGACCTGCTCGCAGAGGAAGACGGGCCGGTGGACGCCTTCGGTGACACCGCCTACTCCACCGGCGAGGCCCGCCAGACCCTCGAAGCAGCAGGCCACCGGTTGTTCTTCAAACCCGCCCCGCTCCGGCCCGCCGTCCCCGCGGGCTTCACCTTGGACGACTTCCGTATCGACACCGCCGCCGCCACGGTGACCTGCCCCGCCGGCCACACCGTCCCCCTGTCGGACCCCGGCGGACAGCACAACCAGCGCAAGGCCGCCTTCGGGAACCTGTGCACCGCATGCCCCCTGCGCGAGCGGTGCACCAAGGCCAAGGCCGGACGCATCCTGACCATCCGCCCCCACCACGACCTGCTTGCGGCCGCCCGCCGCCAGGCCGCCACCGACCCCGACTGGCAAGCCGACTACCGCCGCTGGAGACCACCGGTCGAACGCGCCGTCGCCTGGCTCGTCCACCACGGCAACCGCAAACTCCGCTACCGCCGCACCATCGCCAACGACATATGGCTCCACACCCGAGCCGCCGCCCTCAACCTCCGCCGACTGATCAACCTCGGACTCACCCGCACGGGCGGCACATGGACGATCAACCCAGCCACCGCATAGACCGAGGGGCCACCCGGCCCACGGCCGGGCAGCCCCTCAGCAAGATCTTCATGA
>NZ_JBIARC010000251.1:0-1707 GCF_042889625.1 Streptomyces sp. NPDC002573
AGTGCGTTGTGGCAAAGGGAGTCCCTGTTCGATGAGCAGGGGCTTCTTCGTGTGCGGGGCGTGATCGCGGAGGGGTAGGGGCAGGCAGCGGACGGCTTGTTGTTGACCGAGGAGGGTGCAATGCCGTCGGTACTGGGGTTGATGGAGCGGCGTGAGGCGCGGGCGAGGCAGGAGTTGGAGTCCTGGACGGAGGTCCTGGAGCAGGCTCAGGCGGAGGTGAATGCCGCGCGGGAGCGAGTCGAACGAGCCCGGGTGGGACGTGAGGAACTCGTGCAGGTGCTCGCTGAGGAGAGCGCGGTAAATACGCCGGATCCCGTGCCGTCTGGTGGTGGGGCGGCTGCCGCTGAGGGATCGAGCGGCTTCGGTGGGGGGTATGCCGAGCGGCCGCCGGTGTGGCGGCCGGGCATGGGCGAGGAGGTGCTCAGCGGTCTGTATCGGGAGGTGTTCGCCGCTGTCGTGGCCGCTTCGGGGCCGGTGAACGGGGTGGAGTTGACGCGGGCGGTGGGCCGGGAAGCGGAGATCAAGAACGAGGTGGAGAAGATCCGTCACCGTGCCTACGTGCTCGAGAAGCGGGGCTGGCTGGTGCGGGCGGAAGACGGACGGTTCACGCCGACGCCCGGAGCAGTCGCCCGGGGCGCTTCTCCGGCCAGCGCGGGGCATCACCGGCCATCCGTCGCGACAGCCTGATCGTGGCTGCCCACCACACCATCTGCTGGTGGTGATCGGGACGGCGTTCGTGGTCGCGGTTGAGGCGGCGTGAGCGGGAGAGCCAGCCCAGCGTGCGTTCCACCACCCACCTGCGGGCCAGTACGACAAATCCGCGCCGCCCGTCAGAGCGGCGCACGACCTCGACGCGCACTCCGTGACGGGCGAACGCCTTCGCCAGCGCCGGACCCTGATAGGCACTGTCGACCCACACCAGCTTCAGCAGCCGGCCCGGCTCGTCCATGAACGTCTCCAGCAGTGCGGGGGCGGCCTTGGAGTCGTGTACATCAGCCGGGGTCACGGTCACCTCCAGGAGCAGGCCCTCGGTGTCGGTCAGGATGTGGCGTTTGCGCCCGTCGCGTGACTTCCCGCCGTCGTATCCGCGACTGTCCTCACCCACGGTCTCGGAGGCATCCACCGACTGACTGTCGATGATCCCCGCACTGGGCTCGGCGTCGCGCCCTTTCCGTTCCCGCGCCGAACGTCGCAGGCGTTCGTACAGCTCACGCACGTAGTCGTACGTACGCCAGCGGCGGAAGAAATCGTAGACCGCCCGCCAGTACGGGAAATCGACCGGCAGAGCCATCCATTTCACGCCGTTGTCGACGAGGTAGCGCACCGCGTCAAGCATCTCGCGGTGGCAATACCCCTCCGGACGCCCGCCCAGCTTGAGGAGCCAGGCCGGCACCGGCATCGCCGAGCGGACCTCGGCCCACTCCGCATCCGACATGTCACTGGGATAGCAGCCTGCCCGCCGCCCCGGAGCGATCGAACCGAACCGGTGCACGTAGCAGTCACACCCAGGGGTGACCGTGGTGGACGCCAGCACAGAGATACTGCTCAACTGATCAGGCAACGGGCTTCCTTGGTCGTGCTGGGTGTCGTAACCGCGTCACTACCAAGGGGCCCGTTCTCTCATGCCCGCGACCGCACCCGCACCTCTGTCCAGATGATCACCCGCGCCGCACACCTCGAACAAGATCCGGTTTGCCACAACGCACT
>NZ_JBIARC010000252.1:0-1678 GCF_042889625.1 Streptomyces sp. NPDC002573
TTGATGGTTCGCCCTGTTTGTCCCGCGTGATCGCGGGCGGGGCCTTCGCGTGTCGCTGCGGCTGCGCCGGGGTTCCACGGCACCCGGACGTCGTTCGGGCCTGCTCCTTCCTGTCTCGTTGGGGCTGTCGGGGTGGTCGTCAGGTGACGACGGGCAGGGCGGTCAGCCGTTGCCAGCAGGTGGTGAACGCTGTGGCCCAGGGCCAGGTGGAGTCGATCCGCAGCCAGCGGCGGCGGGCGTGGTCCGCCAAGCGGGCGGGCAGGTGGTAGAGGCGGAAGCGCATGGTGTCCGGCTCGGCGTGGGCCAGGCCGTCGACGTCGTGCAGAGCCAGCAGCCGCACCCACGCGTCGAGGTCGCTGGCGAGGTTCGCGGCGAGCATCCAGCCGCGGTTGACCTCCCAGGATGCGGAGGGCAGGTTGTCCAGGCCCATGGCCTTGTTGGTGCGCACGCGGTCCTCCACCCCCGCGTGCGAGCGGTGCAGGACGTCCAGGAACTGGCTGTGGCCCGAGCCGGCGATGCCCCACATGTGGCGGATGTTGGTCGCGGTGATGCAGTAGCGCCAGCCGGTCTTCTGCTCGAACGCGGTCAGCTTCTTCAGATGCCGCCGGGACGGGCGGACACGCCGCACGATCAGCCGTACCTTCTCCGGCCAGCCCTCGCGGGTGTTCAGCCCGGTCAGCTCCGCGACGAAGTAGCCCTCCTGGAGGCTGCCGTCCTGTGTCAGGGAGGTCTCCCAGGCACTTTCGGGCAGCTTGGCGATGGCCTGCTCGTCGGCGTCGGTGATCTTCCAGCCGACGGTGTAGCGGACCGTGCGCCGCGTGGTGTTCAGGGCTTCCAGGTGTTCCAGCAGCCCGTGGGTGGCCCCGGCGCCGTCCACCCGCACCAGGATCTTCGCGGCTGAGGAGCCGGGGATCTGCGCGAGCGCCTCGCTGAGCACGGCGATGTGGTCAGCCACCGTGTTCGCCCCGGCATTCCCCGGCCGCAGCAGCATGGACAGGGACTCGGTGGTGTTCGCGCACCACGCGGCCAGCGGATGAAACCCGAACGTCTTCTTGAAGGTGACCGCCGCCCCGGCCTTCTTCGACGCGGCCGTGATGACGGTGGCGTCGAGGTCGATGACGATCCAGCCGCACAGCCGCTTGCCCGCCACGACCAGCCAGGGGAAGCCGCCCGGCCGCAGATGCAGCAGACTCCACACATGCCGGCGCACCCGCGCCCGCACCTTGGCGATCCCCGCCAGGGTCGCCTCGTCGAGTACGGCCAGCATCCGGCGGGCGGTGGAGTCCGAGGCCGCAGACCCGAACAACGTCCGGTGATGTAACTGGAGTTGCTCTGCCTCCGACAGGTTCGCTGCCCCGAGCACGATCGCGACCGCGAGCTGGACCAGCACTGCCGCACGATCCCGCCAGCCGGCCACGGTGCTGGACGGCAGCACCTTCGCCAGCGCGTCCGTCAGTCCCGTGCGGTCCGCACACCGGCGCAGCAGCACCGCCCCGGCATGCCCCATCAGCCTCTTCCCGTCAGCCACCACGGACAGCCGACGGTCCCACCCTGTACGCTCAACCACCAGAAAGGTGCCCTGACTTCTGCAGCGGATATGACTTCGACACTCACATCCTTGCAGGTCAACGGCACCTTTCTGCTATCGGGGCGTCAGGTCGCCCAATTCCGCTGAATA
>NZ_JBIARC010000253.1:0-1666 GCF_042889625.1 Streptomyces sp. NPDC002573
GCCGCGGCCGGGGTGGCGAGGTCGGTGGTGACCAGGGCCAGGCCGTAGCCGGTGGTGGTGTCCTCGTCGCGGATCAGGATGACGCGGACGGTCTGGGTGTGGAAGGAGCCGTACCAAAGGCAGCGGACCTCGGTGATCCGGACCTGTTCGGTGCGGCCGTACCGGGCGACGCGCGTGGTCGTGAACGTCGCGGTCTCCGCGATTTCAGCGGGCGTGCCCAGCCTGGCGCCCTTGAGGCGGGGGCGGCCGCGCTTGTTGGTCGGTGGCGGCGCGAGGTCGAACAGCACGGCGCCGGCCGGCAGCCGGGTGGTGAGGGTGATCGCCTTGGGCAGGTGGCGCAGGGCCCTGCCGTGGTAAGCGGCGTCCGCCACCACGTGCAGGGGCCGGTCCAGGCACACGGCCAGCAGTTTCACCATCGACGCGGTGAGTTCGACCTTCGACGGTCCGGTCTTGGGCCGCCACAGCCGGGCCATCACCGGCAGGCACACCGGCCGGGCCAGGAACGGCAGTTCCACGACGATCCCGACCACCACGAAGCACGTTCCGCGCCCGACCGGCTTCGGGCCCCTGGCGGCGCCGTCATGCTGCCACGCGGCACCGAACACCTTCTTCCCGCTCCGCTTGAACAAGGTGTCGTCGACCGCAACCGTGACCGCCGCGCCCTGCGGCAGGAGCGTTGTGACGATCAGGTGGGCCAGCACGATCCCCAGGATGTCGACGTTCCAGCGCGTCCGGGAGAAGAAGGCATGGGCCCGGTCGTGCGGCCAGGCGCGGGCCAGGCCCGCCCCGGTCAGCATCCCGGTCACCGTGCCGGCCCCGGTCTGCGCGACCAGCCCGGTCACCATCGCGGTGAACGTCGTGAACCCCGGCACGGTGAACACGCGCAGTTTCCCCAGCACCGCCAGCAGCGACGCGGGCACCATCGGACTCGCGGGCATCGGCTTTCCCTCCCCGGGCGCGGTCGCCACAACGCCGATGCTGCCGACGCCTCAGCCCACCGCGGGCGCGAACACCCGACCCGTCACCCGCCCGGGTGGAGAACGCTGTTCGGCGCCCGCCCCGTGGCTACCGGCGCGGCCCGAACAAGCGACGCCGCCGCGACGGCTGCTCGGGGAAGGCGACCTCGAAGTGGAAACCGTCGTCGCCGACCGCGCGCCGCAGAGTCCGCAAGACTGCCTCGGGATCGTCGTAGGGGCCGTTGACGAAGAAGGGCTTGCCGTCCCGGCCAAAGCCGATCGGGCTGGGGCCCGCAGGTTCACCCAGCAGCACGGCGGCCTGTGTGAACTCCTCAGCGAGCTCCCCCTCGGGTTCGAACCCGAAGCCGCGGGCGTAGGCGGCGGCCCCGAACACCAAAGCGCGGGCCAGGCCGGCCGGAACCTGCACATGCCCCTCGAAGGCGCTGAAGTAGAGCCCCCGGTGCTCGGCCAGCCGACGCTCACTCATCGGCTCCGGGGCGAGCGCGTTCTTCACCCCCAGACACCACACGTCCAGCAGGAAACCCGCGACCTGCGCCTTCGTGGAGCGCGTGCTGTCCGCGGCGACGAGTACCGCCACCAGGCCGCGCACCTCCTCCGCGTCGGAAGCCCCGGGATCAAGGCCCGCCCACTGCGACGCACTCTCAAGATCCACACTGCGGCTCCAGCCGGCGTTCACCCAGCAACGCGGC
>NZ_JBIARC010000254.1:0-1628 GCF_042889625.1 Streptomyces sp. NPDC002573
AACGAGCGCGTGCGGAACGCCGGCTGGAAGTACTCCGGCGGCAGGTAGACGTACGCGGGCGCGGCGATATGGGTCTTCGGTCCGAATATGGTGACTCTCTGAATCTGGCCGCCGATCTGCGGCTGCGCGCCGCCCGAGACGTTCACCGTCTGCGTGCCGAGCACCTGGAGGGGGCCGCCGCTCGATCCCGCGGCACCGTTGTCGACGACCACGCCCTGCCCGTTCTCCTGACCGAACAGATCGGACCAACTGGCGTAGAACCCGAAGGCCTGGTTGGCGGCCAGTCCGAGCGACACGATAACGATGAGCTGAGTGGCGAACAGCAGGCCGACCCGTCCGCCGACGGCCTGCCAGTTGCGCCGCGCCAGCCTCGGCCAGTACCAGACCGTGCCTACGAACAGCAGCACGGCCAGCATCAACGCCAGCACCAGCACTTTGTTGCTTGTGAGACCCATGGGCCCTTTCCCTGACTGCGCTTTCCGTCCCCTGGAGCGCACTCACGCCTTCGCGCGGGCTTGCCCCGGACTTCCCTTCGGTTTTGAACCGACCTTGTGATTGGGGAGCGAACCTCACTCCCAATACACCGTCCCAGAGTGCGCAATGTGGCCGGATACCCGGATTGCAGCGGAGAGGTTTCGTCCCAGAAGCGCCAGCACCCCCAGACCGGATCTTCGCCGCAGGCTATATTTTCGAGAGACCAGGCAGGGCAAATCTTTAGTAAGGCTCGTTAAGGATAGGGGCTCTTTTTCGGATTTCGGTAAGTCTTTTTAGGTAATTCCTTTAGGTCTCAGTTCGATAAAGAGAATCCCCTGGCGGAGAGTCAGATGGAACCGTTGGCCGCCCGACTGGGGGTAGACCGGCAGGACCTCGGCCCATGTGCGGTGCACACGGTTGCGCCGGAAGCGGGGAAGACGCCCGCTGCGATGTCCAGGACTCCCACGAGCGTGCAGGCCCCGGCGATCAGCGCGGGACGGTTTTCCGGCCGAGAGCCGTGGAATATGCGCCGCACCACATATCGTTCCGGAACTCGACCCGGCATTTCCTCACCTATCCTGACGGACATCGCATCCCGTCGTTCTGCGAGTAACCTTGAGTCTGGTGCGGAGCCAAGCACAGCTGTACGCGCGGCAGTCCGCTTCATGACGCAGCTTGTGAGGGGGCTCGGCGGTGACTCGCTCGCAGGTCGCTCGCCCCTGGCTCCACCCGGCCACAGGTGAACAGGTAATTCGTGTGCCTGCTCCTACTCGCGTGTCGCGATGCTCGCCCGGACAGTGAGGATCATGCCGATCGAGCCAAGGCCGATGCCACAGCCGCCGCGATACGAAACGCCGGAGCAGCGGGCCGACCGCAATCTGGTCGAACTGCTCCAGGACTGCGCGTCGCCCAGACCGGTGTGCAGATTCTCTTCGCCTTCGTGCTCGGCGTAGCCTTCACCAGCCGTTTTCCGCAACTCAGCGCCTTCCAGCGTGGCATCTACGCCGCCACGCTCCGTGTCGTCGGGCTGGACGAGTCGGACCCCTGCCGGCTGCGCATCGAGGCGGGGCACACGGTCACGGCACGGGACGTGGTGGTGGCGACCCACTACCCGATCTTCGACCGCGCGATGCTCTTCGCCCGGCTCTCGCCGA
>NZ_JBIARC010000255.1:0-1558 GCF_042889625.1 Streptomyces sp. NPDC002573
AGCTTCGTTTTTAACCCCTGCCCGTGGTCGGCTCGAAGAGCTGGCCACGGGTTTCGTCGTTGTCCGGACAGCAAGGCGGCCTCTGATTGATCATGTGTTTCCGCCAAGAGACACGTTGAGCAACCAAAGGCCGTGATGGACAGTCTGCAAGATCGTGCCGCCCGCGTCGAGGCGTTGACCGCCTTGTCCCGGTTCCGCCGGGAGTTCTACGCGTGCCTGACACTGCGGGCGGACACGCTGTTCGAACTGACGGACGCGGTGCTGTGCGCGCAGGGCCCGGTGACCTCGCTGCCCGAACTTTCGCTGGTGGAGGTGCATCGGCGCGGACACGGAGCGATGTACGACGCACTCGCCCAAGGGCATATCAACGTCTCACGGTTGCGGATGACTCTGGCGGGGCTGGAGCTGCCGCGCGGGGCCGACCGGCAGCTGTCCGTCGCGCTCGATGTCACGCCCTGGCCGCGGCCGGACGCCGAGTGCTCGCCCGAGCGCCTGCACTGCCACCGTCCGTGCCGCTGCGACGGGGTGCGTCAGACCATCCCCGGCTGGCCCTACCAGATCGCCGCCGCCCTGGGCGGCGGCCGCTCCTCCTGGACGGGGCCCTTGGACGCGGTCCGCATCGGCCCCGACGACGACCCCACCGAGGTTACCGCCGCCCAGATCCGCGACCTGCTGGCCCGGCTACGCGAGGCCGGACAGTGGCGTGAAGGCGACCCGCCGGTGCTGTTCGTGTTCGACTCCGGCTACGACATCGTGCGTCTGACCTGGCTGCTGCGCGAGGAACCGGTACGACTGCTCGGCCGGATCCGCTCCGACCGCGTGATGCACGCCCCGGCCGGCCGTCGTAAGGGACCCTGGCCCGGTCGTCAGCCCCGCCACGGCGAGCAGTTCCGTCTCGCGGACCCTGCCACCCACCCGGCTCCGGCACAGGAATCGACCGGCGTCCACGACCGCTTCGGCCAGGTCACCGCCCGCTGCTGGGGCCGCCTGCACCCGAAACTGGACCGGCGCGGCTCGTGGGCCGACCACCAGGGCGAACTGCCCCTCGTCGAAGGCACACTGGTCCACCTGGCCGTCGAGTACCTGCCCGGAGGCCGCGACCCCAAGCCGCTATGGCTGTGGCACAGCGACCCCGACGCCGCCGCCCACGACGTCGACCGCCTGTGGCGGATCTTCCTTCGAAGATTCGACATCGAACACACCTTCAGATTCTTCAAGCAGTCCCTCGGCCTGACCCGCCCCCGCCTGCGCACCCCCGAACAAGCCGACCGGTGGGTGTGGCTGACCCTCGCCGCCTACGCCCAACTCCGCCTCGCCCGACCCCTGGCCCAGGACCTGCGCAGACCCTGGGAGAAGCCGCTGACACCGGATCGGCTCACCCCCGGACGGGTCCGGCGCGGCTTTCCCCGTATCCGGCGGACCCTGGGCACCCCGGCCAGCACGCCGAAAGCCTCCCACCCCGGCCCAGGCCGCCCCAAAGGCCGCACCTCCACCCCGGCACCCCGCCACCCAGTCGGCAAGAAACAGCGCAAAGTGGACATGCCGCGACGCGGCGGAG
>NZ_JBIARC010000256.1:0-1554 GCF_042889625.1 Streptomyces sp. NPDC002573
CGACTACCCGAGTTCTGTCACAGCCCCAGCTCATTTCTGTCCACGTACGATCGGGAGCACTCTTGACCAGTCAGGCTCACGACGCTGTCTTCGACGGCGGCGCCACGAGGGAACCGGCCCTCATCACCCGTGCCCAGCAGGGCGATCGCGAGGCGTTCGCCGAGCTGTACCGGATGCACCACGGCGTCATCGCCACGCTCATCGGCCAGCGCGTCAGATCGAACACCGCGCTGACGGAGGACCTCACCGCGGACGTCTTCATGAAGGCCTGGGCCAAGATCACCACGTTCACGTGGAACGGGACGTCGATCCGTGCCTGGCTGTGCACCATCGCACGCAATGTGGTCGCCGATCACTTCAAGACCGCCACGACACGCCACCTCACCTTCGTGGACCAGATCACCCAGGTGACAGATGCCTGGGCCCCTCTGGGGTGCAACCCCGAAGACATGGTTCTGTCCTCGCTCGCGCTGGAGGACCTGCATCACGCCCTGTCCGAGATCGCCCCCCGTCAGCAGGTCGTCATCCGGCTGCGGTTCCTGGGCGAGTTGTCCGTCCGCGAGACCGCCCGCACCATGGGCACCACCGACGGCGCCGTCAAGATGCTCCAGTGGCGCGCGCTGGACTCCCTGCGCAAGGCCTACGTGGGAGCTGCGGCATGACCATCGCCTACGGCCAGGGCACGGACGTCGAGCAGGAACTCACCGCGCGACTCAGCGAACTCGTCCACGCCTTCATCGCCGATCTGCACGCACAGGGCCGCCTGGTGGAGAGCGGCGGAGCCGACACCCTGCGACGACTGCGGCAGCAGAACCGGACCCAGCACCCCGTGCCGCAGGCGGAACACCCTCTGCCGCAGACGGAACCCAGTGACGCCGAGGTCACCGAGACCGCCGGACAGCGCGCACCGGGCGCCCCCGCCCCGTGGGAGCTGATCACCGCGCCCCGCTCCGGCCAGGACACACCCCGCGTACCCCAGGCGCCCCGCCCACTGCGCATCCTCGGCGTGTCCGAGACTCCCCCCGCGAGCGCGAGCGTGCCCGACTCCTTCGACGCACCGGCCGCACCGGCCGCAACGCCCGCCCCAGCCGAAGCGCCCGCCCCGGGCCCCGCCCAGCAGGCCGCCGCGCTCGCAGCGGTCACCGGGCAGAGCGCCGGCGCCGAGGAGCCGCGCACGGCCGACGGGGACCAGACGCAGCCTGCGGCCGCCGTGACAGCGGCCCGGCTGCGGGCCGAGAACGCGGGCCGGCTCGAGGTCACGCAGATCACCTCGGACCACGAACGCGTCACCGTCCACATCCACGCCCTGTCGCTGTACGACTGGGAGTACTGGCTGACCGCGATCGGTGCACCCCTGAACGCGCCGACCCACCGCAGCGGATGGGTCCAGACCGCCACCGGGCACCTCGACGGTGTGGAGGTCCGTCTCACCGCGGACGCCGTGCCCCGCCTCCTGGAGGAAGCGGCGCACAGGGCCACCGAACCGTACTGCCTGGGAGGCCGCGTCTACGACCTCGCCCTCGGCCACACCGACCGCCTCGGCCAGACCTGGCA
>NZ_JBIARC010000257.1:0-1529 GCF_042889625.1 Streptomyces sp. NPDC002573
GCCGCCAGGAGATCTCCAGCTGAACCGGACCCGATGAGTGGCTGAACACAGGCGGAGGACGGGTATCTCTCCCCCTCGCCCGTCCTCCGCGCCCCGTGGACCTGAGGAAAGGGGGGCAGCCGACGTGACCGTGCGACGGGAAGCGTTCCTCGACCACGTGCAGGAACGCGGCGAATACGAGACCCTGCAGGAGGCCGAACGCGCGGCCCGCGTGGTGCTCGCCCTGCTGGGCGCGCACCTGGTCGGCCAGGTACGTGCCCAGCTGGCGGCGCGTCTGCCGGAAGACTTCGCCCTGATCCTGCTCAACCCGCTGCAGAGCGCCGAGCCGCTGCCCCCGGAGCGGTTCATGCGGGCGACCGCGGCCTGGATCGAAGGGGCCACCGAACAGACCGCGGCCTGGGACGTCAGCGCCGTCCTGTCAACCGTCGCCGACACCGCCGGCGACGACCTCCTGACGGAGATCCTGCTCCAGCTCCCCGCGGGCTACGACCTCCTCTTCGGCCACCCTCAGCGCACCTGACCACCCACCCCGGCGGCCGCACGCCGGCCACCACAACCCTGGTGACAGAAAGGCAACCACCGCAATGATGTCCGACCAGAGCGCGCCGCTTCAGCAGCCCTACGGGAGGGCGTACGAGCAGATGCTGGAGAAGGTCCGCTACGACGGCGCCTACCCAACCCGCGAGAAGGCCGAGGAAGCCGTCCGCCTCGTCCTTTCGGGACTGGGACGCCAACTGACCGGCGACGAACGCGTCGAACTGGCCGCCCGCCTGCCCTTCGAGGCCGCGCGCGTCCTCACCGCCCAGATACCCGACACCGAGGAGCTGACCGGCTGGGCCTTCGTCAAGGACCTCGCCGCCCGCACCGACGCCTCGCTGGGCACCACCCGCTGGGACACCGGATCCGTCTTCTCCGCCGTCGCGGCCTACGCCGGACCCGACCTGCTGACCCGCATCCTGCGCCAGCTTCCCCCCGGCTACGCGCTGCTGTTCGGCCGCGCCGAACTCACCCCAGCCGCGTAGCCGGCGACGCGGCGCAGGGCAGACGCGACCGCCGGGACGCTATCCGCCCTGCGCCTCGGGGCCCGCGAGGTAACCACCGTTGCCCACTCGGCCGCGCACACCGACGAGCCGGCACGCGCGGCCGAGCGCGTCAGATCCGGTAAGAACCCGGTCGTTAGGGGGGTCTTCAAAGTTGAGCGGTGCGGAGGTATCCGCGGGCTCGGCGGGTGGTGACGCAGCGTGTGCGTAGCCGCTGGTTCGTAGCGTTGCGGAACCCGAAGGCGGCTCGGGCGACGAGCTTGATCACGCGGTTGATGCCCTCGCTTTTGGCGTTGCTGTGTCCGGTGTCGATGAACGCGGCGATCTCGTTCCACCAGCGGTCCACGGTGGTGGCGAGGGTACGCACTTCGGGGATGTCGGCGTCCGCGCACCAGGTGAGACATCCCATGGCGTAGGGGTGTCAAGCGGCGGTGGTGAGGGTTGCGTGGTGTGACCACGCTGTTGCCTCGTCGTAGAGGGTGCGGGTCT
>NZ_JBIARC010000258.1:0-1513 GCF_042889625.1 Streptomyces sp. NPDC002573
CGAGGTAGAGGTAGAAGTCCACGGCGCTGCCGTCCTTCTCGGTGCAGCGCCGCAGCTTGCCGTAGCCGTTCATCCACGAGTGCGAACGCTCGACCTCCTCATGCTGTTGTCAAGCCGCAGCTGTGACAGGAGTTGGAGCGTGGTAGCACTCTCCGTCACGGATCATGGCGAACAGGACGTTGACGCGTCGGCGGGCCAGGGCCAGTACGGCCTGTTTGTGCTGCTTCTTCTCCGCCCTCTTGCGATCGTAGAAGCGGCGGGATTCTGGGCAGCTGCGGATGCTGATCTGCGCGGAGGTGTAGAAGACGCGCTGGAGCCCTCGGTGGTAACGGCGGGGCCGGTGAAGGTTGCCGCTGACGCTGCCGGAGTCGCGTGGCACCGGGGCGACGCCGGCGAAGGCCGCAAGATGGTCGGCGCTGCTGAAGCGGCTGAGGCTTCCGCCGGTGGCGGCCAGGAATTCGGCGCCCAGCAGCGGGCCTACGCCGGGCATGCTGGAGATCACGGCGGCGAGTTCGTGCTCGCGAAACCGCGCCGCAATGAGCTTGTCCAGCGCGTGGATCTTCTCGTTGAGGCCGATCACCTCCAACGCCAGGTCGTGAACCACCTGTGCGATCGCGGCCTCACCGGGGAGCTGGGTGTGCTGCCGCTGGGCGGCCTCGGCCGCGGCGGCGGCCAGGGGGCCGGGGTTGCGGACGTTCCGCTTGGCCAGCCACGACTCCAGTCGCTTGTGACCGGCCCGGCGCAGTGCGGCGGGCGTCTGGTAGCCGCTGAGGAGTACCAGCGGGCCGGTGTTGGTCAACTCCAGAGCCCGTTCCAACGCGGGAAAGATTCCCAGCAGTTGGGCCCTCAGCCGGTTGATTTTCCGGGTGCGTTCTGCGGCCAGGTCCGCCCGGCGGTCTGTCAGGACTCGCAGCTCGACGGCCAGTTCGTTGCCGGGCTCAAGGATCTGCAGGTCACGGCGCATCCGGGCCTGATCGGCGATGACGATGGCGTCCTTCGCGTCGGTCTTGCCCATGCCGCGGTAGCCGGCCGAAGCGCGGTTCACCGCGAGCCCGGGTATGTAGACGATCTTCTGCCCGTGGTTGAGCAGCAGGTTGACGAGCAGCGCGGCCATGCCGTCGGCGACGTCCACCGCCCACACCACGTCCTCGCCCAGCGCCAGGACGTCGCCCATGAGCTCTAGCAGCTCGGGCTCGTCGTTCAGAACTCGGCGCGAGAGCAGCTTCTCGCCGTCGGCGTCCAAGACCGCACAATGGTGGTGGGTCTTGCCGATGTCGGTCCCCGCCCAGTTTCGGGCCACAGCTTCCTCCGGTCGTTCGATGGACGCGGTTCATCCGGACGACCTCGCCAGCGTGGTCCTACTCAGCGATCACCCCAGGGGTGCGCAGCTCCTCATCAGCGGTCGAGTCGTCGTGTGGCCCGGGCGGCCAGGTAGAGCGAGCCATCGCGGGCAACCACCCACAAGCCATACCCGGGCCACTGGATCTTCCGGACACTACGACAGCCCATCCGA
>NZ_JBIARC010000259.1:0-1512 GCF_042889625.1 Streptomyces sp. NPDC002573
TACAAGTTCCTAATGGGGCTCAGCGGGCGGTAGGAGAGACTACGGTCCGTAGCCGCCAGCAGGTGAGCACTACAAGTTCCGGAGCCGGTGAGCTCTGAGGTGAGACCGTGCCCCTGCTGGTCGGCCGGGAGGCCTGACCGCTAATGGGATGGCGTGCCCGCCGGGCGGTTGGGCGTGAGCACTGGATCCATTAGGGCGCGAGCCGCGCTTCCCGCTGGCTGCATGCATGTTGGACGCGACAGGTTGGAGAAGCTGGTGCTGTTCATCGGCGACGACTGGGCCGAAGACCACCACGACGTCGAGCTGCAGGACGCGACGGGCCGCAGGCTGGCCACCGCGCGGCTGCCGGAGGGGGTCGAGGGGATCGCGAAGCTGCATGCGCTGGTCGCCCGGCACGGTGGCGGGGAACTGGAAGCCGGGCGGGTGATGGTCGGGATCGAGACCGACCGCGGCCCGTGGGTGCAGGCGCTGATCGCGGCCGGCTACCGGGTCTACGGGATCAACCCCCGCCAGGCGACCCGGTTCAAGGAGCGCTACGGCACCTCCGGTGCCAAGAGCGACAGAGGTGACGCCCACGCGCTGGCGGACATGGTCCGCATCGACGGCAGCCAGCTACGTCCGGTCGCCGGCGACAGCGACCAGGCCCAGGCCATCCGCGTCGTCGCCCGCGCCCACCAGACCCTCATCTGGGAGCGAACCCGCACTTTCCAGCGACTGCGCAACACGCTGCGCGAGTACTTCCCCGGCGCGCTGACCGCCTACGCTGCCCTGGAGCTGACCAGCACCGACGCCCTGGAACTGCTGATCAAGGCCCCCACCCCGGAGCAGGCGGCGAAGCTGACGAGGCCACAGATCACCGCGGTCCTGGCCCGGCACCGCCGCCGCAACCGGGACCAGAAGGCCGCCGCGATCCAGGCTGCGCTGCACGAGGCGCAGCTCGGCGTCGCCGCTTCGGTGGCCGCCGCCTACGGCGCGGCGACGGTCGCGCACGCAAGGCTGCTGATCGCGCTCAACGAGCAGATAGACGCCCTGGAAGAGCAGGTGAGCGCACATTTTCTCGCGCACCCGGACGCTGAGATCTACCTGTCGATGCCTGGCATCGGCGAGATCACCGGCGCCCGGGTACTCGCCGAGTTCGGGGACGACCCCACCCGCTACACCTCCGCGAAGGCCCGCAAGAACTACGCCGGCACCAGCCCGATCACCCGCGCCTCCGGCAAGACCCACGCCGTCCACGCCCGCTATGCGCGCAACGACCGCCTCGCCGACGCCCTCCACAAGCAGGCATTCTCCGCGCTGAACACTTCGCCCGGCGCCCGCCGCTACTACGAGAAGCAGCGGGCGCGCGACGCGGGCTACAACCCCGCCCTGCGCCAGCTCGGCAACCGCCTCGTCAGCATCCTCCACGGGTGCCTGAAGACCCGCACCCTCTACGACGAGGCAACAGCGTGGTCACACCACGCAACCCTCACCACCGCCGCTTGACACCCCTACGCCATGGGATGTCTCACC
>NZ_JBIARC010000260.1:0-1493 GCF_042889625.1 Streptomyces sp. NPDC002573
GGGTGCGTTTCTTGTTGAGTGAGGTCGGTGAGAGCGCCGTGTCCGGCGTGGTGACTGTCTCGTTGCGGTAGCTGGGTTGATCAGCTGGCGTGAGGGGCAGGTCGGATGAGCTGCGACGAGGTGCTGCGGCTGCTGCGGGAACGGGAGGCGGCCTGCCGCGGTGAGGCCGAGCGGCTTCGGGCGGAGGCGGAGCGGATCACGGCTCTGCTGGCGACGTGCGAGCGGGAGCTGGCCCGTATCACGACGGCGTGCCAGGTCGTGGGTGAACTGCCGCGCGTCGAGCTGGTGCCGGCTGCGTCTGCGGCGGTGGCCTTGGCCGTGGTCCCGGCTGCGCGCCGGGGTGGACGTCTGCCGGATGCTGAGGCTCGGGAACGACTGCTTGCGGTGCTGGCACGGTATGCCGGTCCGGTGCGCTGTCGGCAGGTGGTGGAGGATCTCGGTCTGGAGGTGACGGCCCGCCAGGTGGAGGTGGTCCGGCACCGGTTGAAGAAGGCCGTGGCCGCGGGGCTGGTGGTGCAGACCCCGGGCGGGTTGTTCACCCTGGCGCGTGGCACCGTCGCGGCGGGCGGGTGAGGTGGGGCAAGAGGAAGGTCTTCTCCTCGTTGGCCGGGTTGATCCGCCTGACCGCGTGAGAAAGAAGACCTGGTGGCACCCTACGCGCCCGAGATGGCTCCTGCCGATGCCTTCGCCGCGAGCCGTACCCGGATGGAGGAGATGCTCGCGCGTCTGTCCGACCCGGTGATGATGGCCTGCACCCAGGAGGTGCTGGAGGACTACGTCACCGTCGCCGGGCGGGAGTTGATACGGCAGATCATGCAGGATCAGTTGGATGCCCGCGCCGCGGCGGAGGGGCGCCGCCGGGAGGTGGCCGGTGCGGATGGTGTGGTGCGCACGCGTGCCGAACGTGGGCATGTGCGGCTGCTGGCCACCACGGTGGGCCGCGTTGAGGTCTCCCGGATCGCCTATCGCTCGCCGGCGGTGAAGGTGGGCAACCTGCATGTCGCGGACGCCGAGCTGGCTCTTCCCGCCCAGTTGTATTCCCGGCCGTTGCAGCGCGCCGTTGTGCACGAGGCAGCGTCCGGGTCGCTGCGGCAGGCCGCCCAGGCCGTTCAGCGTGCCACCGGGCAGAAGATCGGCACCCGGCAGCTGATGGAGATCTGCGTGCGTGCCGCCGCCGACATCAACGCGTTCTACGCGGCCCCGCCGGATGCCGCCGCGCCGCGTGCCGCCGCCGGCGAGTTGCTGGTGCTCTCCTGCGACGCCACCGGCGTGAACATGATCCCGGCCGGGCTGCGGGAGGCCACCCGCGCCGCGGCCGAAGCCCAGGCGCAGGCCGGTCCCCAGCCGCCCTCCGCCCAGCTGGCGGACCGGGAACGCGGCGGGCGGCGCCGGATGGCGACCGTCACCGCCGTCTACGACGCCACGCCGGTGGTGCGCACGGCAGCCGACATCCTGCCGCGCACCGCTGCCGAGCGGGAGACGCGCCGCCGCGA
>NZ_JBIARC010000261.1:0-1486 GCF_042889625.1 Streptomyces sp. NPDC002573
CGGTGTGGAGGGTGTACTTCTGGGCCTTCCGGGGGTGCCGTGTCCGGTTGAAGGGGTACTTGCTGTACCTCTTCAGCATCCGTGACTTCACCCGCCACCGCCGTTGCTCTTGGACCAGGTTCGCCAAGACAACATGGCCGATGGCGCCGACCAGCGTCACCGGCTCGGTGATGGTGATGCCGTTCCCGGCGACGATCTGGTCGGCGGCAGCCTGCAGCAGGATCGTGAAGCTCACCTGTCGAGGAGACAGCTCGGGGTGTGCGGTGGTGAGGTCGCCGGCCATCCGGACCAAGGCCTGATAGACGGTCAGCAGGGCATAGATCTCCTGCTCGAGGCCGGGGACCGTCCGGGACCGCAGGATGCGCCCGTCGAGGATGGTGGACTTCAGCGAGAAGTAGCAGGTCTCCGCCTGCCACCGCCGGTGATAAAGCTCGATCAGCTCCATGGCGGGATGGCGCTCGGCGTCCAGGAGCGTGGTGAGCAGACGCCACAGCTCGGTGCGTCGGGTCCCGTCGGCGAGCGTGACGGTTACCCATGCCTCGATCACCCTCACCTCCAGGCGCTGCCCGTAGCCACGGCCTGCCCGGTAGTTGTTGGACTGGATGAAGGTCCGGTAGGAGCCGTCCGGCAGAGGATGCCGGATGGTCGGGCGGCGCTTGCGGGTGGACCGGAGCAGGAAGGCCGCGCCGGCGTCGGAGACAGCGGTCAGGAAGCCGACGGCGTCGTAGTAGGCGTCGGCGAGCAGGAGCATCGAACCGTCCAGGCCGCCCAGCAGGCGGTGGGCGTACGAGATCTCCCCGGTGCGGTCCGGGCCGAAAACCGCGTCGATCAGGGCACGGGTGCCACATTCGACCAGGGTCACCAGGCGCACGATCGGGTAGCCGAACTCGCGCACAGGACCGATGTGCTTGGGATAGCGCCAGGTCACAGCGGGCTCGTCGGGGGCGTTCAGCGTGGTGCCGTCGATGGCGACCACGCGTCGCCCGCGGTAGAAGGCGCAGGTCTGGGCAGGGGTGGCCACCGGCCCGGCCAGAACGGTGAACAGGGCACGCAATGGTGCGACGCCCAGCCGGCGACGGGCCCGCGACAGAGACGACGCGCACGGACGAGCCACGACGGTATCGCCCAGGCCCACGGTGAGCTTGCCCCAGACACCTTGATAGGAGGACCGTTCGAAGAAGGCCAGGGCGAGGACGAAGTACACCACGACCCGCGCCGGGAGCAGACGCAACCGTTGCTCCCTCGCCGCGGTTTCCTCGATGACCGCATCCACGAGGACGGGATCGATGATCTGGGTCAGCTCACCGACATGGCCGGGTGCGTATACGTCCGGGCCTGTCGGTATCGACGAGACGCTGGCAGGTTTAGGTAACAACGGGACCTCCGGGTTGCTCGCCCTGGCTCGACACCAAGGGACTTACCCGAGGTCCCGTCCTGATGTTCCCCCCTTGACGACCCGCCCGTCGGCCTAACGCAACGGTGTTGC
>NZ_JBIARC010000262.1:0-1482 GCF_042889625.1 Streptomyces sp. NPDC002573
GGCTGGATGGTGGGAGCCGGGTGAATCGAGAGGTTCACGCCCGGTTCTGAGAGAGCCGGAGGGTGAGATTCCCTCCGGCCACTCGCCCCGTCCAGTGACGGTCTGGCGCGTCCGGCGTCGCTGCGCAAGCCCTCCGGTCGGGGCCCAGGCAAGCCCCGCGGCGCCGCCGGGGGCGCGTTGATGCAAGTCGACGAGCCGGACGTGGTCGAGATCCACGCCCCGGCCACCTGTCTGGGCTGCGCGGGCGACCTGACCGAGGCCGGGGTGGTCTCGGTCGAGCGGCGGCAGGTCTTCGACCTTCCCAAGATTCGCCTGCGGGTGACCGAGCACCGCATCGAGCACCGCCGCTGCGCGTGCGGACAGGTCACCGCCGCCACCCCGTCCGGCGTCCCCGCGGCCCCGGCCCAGTACGGGCCCCGGCTGAAGAGCCTGGCGGTCTACCTGCTCACCCGCCAGCACCTGCCTTACGAGCGGTGCGCCGAGCTGCTGGCCGACTGCCTGGACGCGGACGCGGACGTGGCCACCGCCACCCTCTTGGGCTGGGCCGGGCAGGCCGCCGACGCGCTCGCCCCGCACACCGAGGCCGTGCGCCGCCAGCTCATCGAGTGCGAAGTGGTCGGCTTCGACGAGACCGGCACCCGCATCGCCGGCCGCACCTGCTGGGTACACACCGCCTGCACCCGCTCACTGACGCTCTACCAGGTCCACGCCAAGCGCGGCGTGCAGGCGTTCGAGGCGATGGGCGTCCTGCCACAGTTCACCGGCGTCGCGGTCCACGACGGCTGGAAGCCCTACAAGACCTACACCCGTACCGCCCACGCCCTGTGCAACGCGCACCACCTGCGGGAACTTGCCGCCGTCGTGGAGAACGCGCCCGCCGGCCGCCCCGAGGACTGGGCCGGGGACCTCGTCGCGCTGCTGGTGGACACCTGGGACGAGATCAAAGACATCCGGTCCGCGCACCCGCACGCTACCGGCTTCACCGTGGACGCCCTCGAACGCCTCACGGCCCGCTACGAGGAGATCATCGCCGCCGGGCGGAACCTGCACCCGCCCCGCGCGCCGGGCGAACCGCGCCGCAAACGGGGCAAGGCCGCGAACCTGCTCGACCGCCTCGACACCGAACGCGACCAGGTGCTCCGGTTCGCCTTCGACTGGCGGGTGCCCTTCGACAACAACACCAGCGAACAGGCCATCCGAATGGCCAAGATCCAGCAGAAGATCTCCGGAGGCTGGCGCACAGCACTCGGCGCCGAGCGCTTCTTCGCCGTGCGCGGCTACCTGTCCACCGCCGCCAAACAGGGCCGCAACCTGCTCGACGCCATCACACGGCTCTTCGACGGCCGAGGCGCCTGGATCCCCACCCCTGCCTGACCACCAAATCAGTCACGACTGATCAAGGACGCGCTCGGCTGGCACATCGCCTTCCGCGTCCAGACCCTTCAGGGCACACCCGAGCCCCACCAGGGCCCGGACATCGGC
>NZ_JBIARC010000263.1:0-1461 GCF_042889625.1 Streptomyces sp. NPDC002573
CTGTTGTCAAGCGCGATTGGCGGCGCATCGTGCCTGGGTCATGTTGTTTCTTGCGGCAGGCTGATCGTGAAGGTGTGGCCGTCACGTATGAGGGCCCACAGCACGTTGAGTCGACGTCGGGCGAGAGCCAGAATTGCCTGCTTATGCCCCTTTCCTTCTTCGCGCTTTCGCTCGTAGAACTTTCGGGATACTGGGCACCATCGGGCGGCGACCTGGGCAGAGAGGTAGAAGACCCGCAGCAGACGTCGGCTATACCGGCGGGGCCGGTGCAGGTTGCCGCTGATACGTCCCGAATCTCGTGGCACGGGAGCGAGGCCAGCGACGCCGGCCAAGCGGTCGGAGGTGCCGAAGGCACTCAGGTCACCGCCGGTCAACGCGATGAACTCGGCGCTCAGCAGTGGACCCATCCCCGGCAAGCTGAGGATCACCTGGGCATGCCGGTGCTCGCGAAACCGATCCTCGATCAGGACGTCGGTCTCGGCGATCTCCTCATCGAGGGCCATTACCTCCCTCGCCAGCTTCGCCACCACAGCGGCGGCGAACTTCTCCCCGGGGACAGCGGTGTGCTGGGCCTCGGCGGCCTCGACCGCGGCCGCCGCAACACCGGCGGAGTTGCGGGCCTTGCGGTTCTTCAACCAGGCAGCGAGCCGGCTCCTTCCGATCCTGCGCAGAGCCGCAGGAGTCTGGTAACCGGTAAGCAGAATGAGTGATGCCTTGGACGTGCTGTAGTCGAACGCCCTCTCCAGTGCAGGGAAGTACTCCAGCATCTGTGCGCGCAGCCGGTTGACGGCGCGGGTGCGGTCGGCTGTCAGATCGTAGCGCCGAGCGGTGAGGATCTTCAGGTCCACCGCGATCTCGTCCCCGGTCGCCAGTGGCTCAAGATCCCGGCGCATCCGGGCCTGATCGGCGATGACGTAGGCGTCCTTGGCATCGGTCTTCCCGTCCCCTCGATAGGAACCGGAGGCGTGGTGAACAGTGCGGCCGGGGATGTAGAGGAGCTTCTGGCCATGGTTGACCAGCAGCGCGATCAACAGGGCGGCCCCGCCGGCGTTGAGGTCGATCGCCCAGGTCACGTCCTCGCTGATGGCCAGGACATCCTTGATCAGTTCCAGGAGCTCGGGCTCGTCGTTCGCCACCCGGCGCGACAGGACCCTGGTCCCGTCGGCATCAATCACCGTGCAGTGATGCGCGCTTTTGCCCGCGTCCGTACCAGCCCAGAGCTTGGGCACCAGCGCCTCCGTTGTCCTCGTGCATGTTCCCGTCCCAGAAGACGACCTCGCTGACGTGTCCTTACACAGCGATCCACTTCGCTCATCCCAATTAGCAGTCGAGTCGTCGCGAAGCTTCAGGTGGCCAATCTGCTTCAGCCATCGAGGGCAGGAACACCATGAGCCACACCCGAAGCTCCTGGGCTTCCCGATCTTACGAAGGACCGGAATGACCCGATGAAGAAGGTAAGGA
>NZ_JBIARC010000264.1:0-1452 GCF_042889625.1 Streptomyces sp. NPDC002573
GGGTCTATCATGATTTAGGTGTTTTTAGGCCGTTTAGCCTAGTGGTATTTGGTTGGTCCGGTCGGCCTATACCCGTCCGGCGGTAAGGCGGCCGTCGAAGAGCTGGTCGAACTCGTTGAGAGCGGCTTTCCACTTGTTGTTCCAGCGCTTGCGGCCGCGGCCGGAGGGGTCGAGGGCGAGGGTGGCGAGGTAGATCCTCTTGAGCGCTGCCTGTTCGTTGGGGAAATGTCCGCAGGCGGTGGCCGCGCGACGGTAGCGGGCGTTGAGGGACTCGATGCTGTTGGTCGTGTAGACGACCTCGCGGATCGCGTCGGGGAAGGCGAGGAAGGGCACGAACTCGCTCCAGGCCCGCTCCCAGACGGCGGCGATGCTGCCGTACTTGTGGCCCCACTTGGCGTCGAACTCCTCGAGCCGCTCGCGGGCCTGGGCCTCGTTGACAGCGGTGTAGACGGGCTTGAGGTCGGCGGCAACCTCGGGCCAGTTCCGCCGCGAGCAGTAGCGCAGGCTCTGACGGATCAGGTGAACGACGCATCGCTGCACGACGGTCTGCGGCCACACGTTGCCCACCGCGTCAGGCAGCGCACTCAGCCCGTCACAGACCAGCATGAGGACGTCCTTCACGCCGCGATTACGCAGGTCGGTGAGGACTTGCTGCCAGAATTTGGCGCCCTCGCCGCCGTCGCCGGCCCACAGGCCGAGGATCTCGCGGTAGCCGTCGGCGGTGACCGCGATGGCCACGTAGATCGGTCTGTTGGCGACCTGCCCGTCACGGATCTTCACGTGGATCGCGTCGATGAAGATCACCGGGTAGACCGCGTCGAGGGGACGGGTGCGCCACTCGTTCATCGAGTCCAGGGCCTTGTCGGTGATCGTGGAGATCAGCTCCTTGGACGCGCTCATCCCATAGACCTCGTCCAGGTGCGCGACGATCTCGCCGGAGGTCATGCCCCGCGCGGTCAGCGACAGGACCATCTCGTCCAGCGCGCCGGTCCGCCGCGCATGCCTGGGCAGGACCTTCGGCCGGAAGGTGCCCCGCCGATCACGCGGAACCTGCAGCACGATCGGCCCGACCTCGCTCATCACCTTCTTCTGCCGGTAGCCGTTACGGCCGTTGCCGCCCGACCGCGAGCCCCGCCCGCCGACCCGCTCCGCCTCGGCCGCCAGATGCTCCTCCAACTCGGTCTCCAGCGCGGCCTGCATCAGGTGCTGCGTGATCGCGGGCAGCAGCCCGCCCTCACCCACCAGCTTCAGCCCGCCAGCGCGGACCTGGTCCTGCGCCAGCAGCGTCAGCGCGTCCAGCAGGTCCAGGCTCAGCCCGTCCACACTCTCCGGCATCCTCTTCACGCCTGCACCGTCTGCAGCCGCCTCACCGGACGCAAGCGACACGCCGCCCACCGTCTCGAGAGAGTGAGTCCTCTGGATCGTCATCAGGTGTCCCTTCTGGTGAAGTTC
>NZ_JBIARC010000265.1:0-1452 GCF_042889625.1 Streptomyces sp. NPDC002573
GGGCGGCCTGGGCGGCCTGGGCGGCCTGGGCGGCCGGTTCGGCGTGGGCGGCGCGGGTGATGGCGGCCATGAGGGCGTGGTGGACGAGCAGGGGGTGTGCGGTCGGGGCGGTGCTCCAGCCGATCAGGCGGTGGGATGCGGTGTCGAGGACGACGGCCGTGTACAGGGGGCCCTGGGGTGTGGTGAAGGTGAGCACGTCGACGGTCCAGCGCCGGCTGGGCGTGCGGGCGGCTTCCTGCGGGGCCTGTTCGTGCAGCCGTCCTGCTCTGCCGCGGATCCCGGCCTCCTTCATGATGAGCTCCACGGTGGAGTGGCTGATGTCGATGCCGTAGCGGTGGCCGAGTTCCTGCCGCACCCTGCGGTATCCGTAGGTGGAGCCGGACTCCTGGTGGATGTCGAGGATCAGGCGGGTCAGCCAGGTCCGGCGCAGCGCTCGTGGGGAGGGGGCGGATGCGCGCCAGGCGTAGTACCCGGACTCCGAGACCTTAAGGAGTAGGGTGATTTGGCGTGCCGGGAAACCCTGCGATGCCATGCGGTGGATCACCTCGTACCGTCTTTTGGGGGCATCATCTGCCGCATCGTGGCGATAAGTTCACGGCACAAAAGGACTTCCCTCTCCAGTTCGCCGATGCGGGTGCGGGCCTGCGCCAGGTCCGACCCGGCCGCAACTGAGCGCCGCCAGCGGTAGACGGTCTGCACGGAGACGCCCAGCTGCCGTGCCACTTCCTTCGCCGGGTGCCCTTCAGAGACCAGTTGCTCCGCGCGGGTGCGCAAGTCTGCGGGGTGAGGACTGCTCACGGGATCACACTCGTTCATGCCGCTGCCGAAGGACGGGTGAAAGGGGCCTGCGCGGGGGTCGGCCGGCGGCCTGGTGTCTGCCGGTGGATGCCGCCACATCCGCAGTCCGCCCCGCGTTTTAGGACCGGCTCGCCGGGACGTGCCTTCCCCTCAGCCGGCAGACGCCGCAAGGATTCTGGTACCGGCGGCAGGCATCGGCCGTCCGGTACCTGCACGGACACCAGCCGCCGGCCGTGCCGTCACCCGGCATGCTGGATGAGCCTCGACCCTTGCCCCGCCGCAGGGGCACGCCCCGGGGGCGGGGCCTGCCCCTGCGCCGGGGGTCGTGCTACTGCCGGACGCTGATGGCCTGGGAGGCCTGGGACTGGGCGAGGGCGAACGGCGAGTACTGGTTGACCGCCATCGACTCGTTGTGGGCGTCCACGTGCGCGATCTTCTTCGAGACGGTCGTCATCTTGGCGAAGCTGAACGAGAACTTGCCCAGCGCCTCGCGGCCGGGCAGGAGTTCGGCGGTCTCGGCCTCGAGCCAGTCGTTGTTCATAGGGATGCCTTTCATGATGGAAGGGATGTACGCGAAATCAGGAGCCGGGCCGGGCGGCAGACGGACCAACTGCTGCCGCCGGCCGTGCTCCACCCCCGCTCGGCGCCACCGGC
>NZ_JBIARC010000266.1:0-1424 GCF_042889625.1 Streptomyces sp. NPDC002573
TGGCCGCCCGGATCCCCACGACGACTCGGCCGCCGATTGGGAAGTGCGAATGTGTCGCTGTGTAGAGCAATGCCGGCGAGGTCGTCCGTGGTACGAAGAAGACGAACACGCACCTCAGGAGCACGATGAGCCGGATATGGGCGGGGATCGACAGCGGCAAGGGACACCACCATGGCCTGGCCCTGGACGTCGGTGGCAGGACACTGCTGTCGCGGCGGGTGGCCAACGACGAGCCCGACTTGCTGAAGCTGATCGGCGACGTCCTTGACTTGGCCGACGGCCACCCGGTGACCTGGGCGATCGATATGACCGGCGGCGAGCCGGCGCTGCTGTTGGCTTTGCTGGTCGCCCACGGCCAGGAGATCCTCTATATCCCCGGACGGCTGGTGAACCGGGCCTCGGACGGCTACCGCGGCGAGGGCAAGACCGACGCTCGCGATGCCTACGTGATCGCCGACCAGGCCCGGATGCGCCGTGACCTGCGGCCCATCTGTCCCGGCGACGAGGCTGTCGTCGACCTCAAGCTGCTGACCGGGCGCCGGGCCGACCTGGTCGAGGATCGGACCCGTGTGGTGAACCGGCTGCGGGGCACCCTGCTGAGCATGTTCCCGGCCCTGGAGCGGGCTCTGGATGTGACCTACGTCGGCCCTCTGAAGCTGCTGACCGGCTACCAGACTCCAGCGGCCATCCGCCGCGCCGGGACCGCGAGGTTGACGAAGTGGCTGGCAAACCGCAAGGTCAAGAACGCAAAGTCCCTCGCCGAAGCGGCGGTTGAGGCCGCTGAACGGCAGCACACCGCCGTCCCCGGGGAGAAGACCATCGCGGAGCTGGTCCGCACCCTGGCCGGAGAGGTCATGGCTCTCAACGAGCAGATCGCCGGGATCGACAAGCTCATCGAGGACCGGTTTCGCGAGCACGAACTTGCCGTCATAGTCCAAAGTGTTCCCGGGATCGGCACGGTGCTCGGGGCGGAGTTCCTCGCCGCCGTCGGCGGAAACCTGGACGGCTTCGCCTCCCCGGACGCGCTCGCGGCCTTTGCCGGGGTGGCCCCCGCGCCGAAGGACTCGGGCAAGGTCAGCGGCAATCTGCACCGACCGAGCCAGTATCACCGAAGGCTCCAATGCGTCTTCTATACCTCCGCGCTGGTCAGCATCCGCTGTGACTCCAACTCCCGCACGTTCTATGACCGTAAGCGCGCGGAGGGCAAACGGCACGTCCAAGCCGTGCTGGCTCTCGCTCGCCGCCGTGTCAACGTACTGTGGGCCCTGATCCGTGACGGACGGTGCTACCAGGTCACACCGCCCGTCACAGCTGCGGCTTGACATCTCTATTGGGAAGCATCTCGATGAGGACGGCGGTGGTGAGGCGTTCGAGGGCGCCGGGGTTGGGGAAGATCTGGACGACGTCGACGCGGCGTTTGATCT
>NZ_JBIARC010000267.1:0-1422 GCF_042889625.1 Streptomyces sp. NPDC002573
TGGCCGCCCGGATCCCCACGACGACTCGGCCGCCGATTGGGAAGTGCGAATGTGTCGCTGTGTAGAGCAATGCCGGCGAGGTCGTCCGTGGTACGCAAGATTGGAACGACCTGATGGAGTGCGATGAGCCGGATATGGGCGGGGACCGACTGCGGCAAGACCCACCACCATTGCCTGGTCCTGGATGCCGAGGGCGACACGCTGCTGTCGCGCCGGGTAGCCAACGACGAGCCCGAGTTGCTGGAGCTGATCGGCGACGTTCTCGACATCGCCGACGGTGGCAGGGTGACCTGGGCGATGGACATGACCGGTGGTGAGCCCGCTCTGTTGATCGAGCTGCTGATCGCTCACGGTCAGGAACTCGTTTACATCCCCGGTTTCGCGGTGAACCGGGCCACCGACGGGTATCGCGGCGAGGGCAAGACTGATGCCCGGGACGCGAAGGTCATCGCCGACCAGGCCCGGATGCGCCGGGACCTGCAGCCGATCCGCCCCGGTGACGAGGCCGCCATCGAACTGCGGCTGCTGACCGAGCGCCGCTCCGACTTGGTCGAAGACCGAACCCGCACACTCAACCGCCTCAAGTCCCTGTTGAACAGCATGTTTCCGGCCCTGGAACGGGCCCTCGACATGGGAAGAGTCGGCGCCTTGGTGCTGCTGACGGGGTACCAGAGCCCGGCATCGATTCGCCGCACGGGCAAACGGCGCCTGGCGACCTGGTTGCGCAACCGCAAGGTCTACCGGGCCGAAGCCCTCGCCGCCAAAGCCGTCGAGGCTGCGGAGCGCCAGCACACGGCCGTTGCCGGTGAGCAGGCCATCTCCAAGATGGTGAACACCCTGGCGAGGGAGGTGATGGCCCTCAACGAGAAGATCACTGAGACCGACAAGCTCATCGAGGGCCGGTTTCGCGAACACGAACTCGCCGATGTGATCACCTCCCTGCCCGGCATCGGCACCACCCTGGGTGCCGAATTCCTCGCCGCCACCGGCGGCAGCATGGAGGCGTTCCCCACGCCGGACCGGCTCGCCGCGTTCTCAGGCGTGGCGCCGGCACCACGAGACTCCGGACAGGTCAGCGGTAACCTCCATCGCCCCAAGCGATACCACCGATCCCTGCAGCGTGTCTTCTACACTTCCGCCTTGGTCAGCATCCGATGTGACCCCAACTCGCGTCGCTTCTACGACAGGAAGCGACGCGAGGGCAAACGACACGTCCAGGCCGTGCTTGCCCTGGCTCGTCGTCGCGTCAACGTCCTGTGGGCCCTCATTCGTGACCGCCGGTGCTACACCGCCACGCCACCAGTCGCTCACGCGACTTGACTTCCAGATTGGGAAGCATCTCGATGAGGACGGCGGTGGTGAGGCGTTCGAGGGCGCCGGGGTTGGGGAAGATCTGGACGACGTCGACGCGGCGTTTGATCT
>NZ_JBIARC010000268.1:0-1408 GCF_042889625.1 Streptomyces sp. NPDC002573
CCTTCTGGTGGTGCAGCCGATCATTGGGTGGGCGTGTTCGGGGTGTTGGGTAGTGCGGGGGCGCTTTCGGGGAGCTTGGCGGGGTAGATCTGGTCCATGCTGCCCTCGGGGAGGTAGCGGCGGGGGAAGGCGATCCACTCGTCGTGGAGTTCGAAAAGCACGGCGGTGACCAGCCGCAGAAGTGCGTCGTCGTTGGGGAAGACCTGGACGACGTCGGTGCGGCGCTTGACCTCGCGGTTGATCCGCTCCAGCGGGTTCGTCGATTGGATCTTCTTCCAATGTCGCTCCGGGAAGACTGCGAAGGCGGTCAGGTCGTCCTTCGCCTCCAGCAGCATCGCTTTGACCTTCGGGAACTGTGTGCCGAGCATGTCGGCGACGGTGTCGAGTTGGGTGCCGACCGCGTCGGCGGTGGGCTGGGCGAAGATCGTGCGAATCGTCGCCGCGACCATCTCTGCCGCATCCTTGTTGATCACGCCGAACACGTTGCGCAGGAAGTGGACACGACACCGCTGGTAGGCGGCCGCGAGCATGACCTTGCGGATGGCTTTGACCAAGCCGCTGTGGTGGTCGCCGATCACGAGCCGAACCCCGGCCAGTCCGCGTTCGCGCAGGTGACGCAGGAACTGGGTCCAGAACACCTCGGTCTCGCTGTCGCCGACCATCACCCCCAGCACCTCGCGGCCGCCGTCCTCGGTGATTCCCGTGGCGATGACCACGGCGCGGGACACGATCTGGTGCGCGACCCTCGCCTTGCAGTAGGTCGCGTCCAGATACACATACGGGAAGCGGATGTGGTCCAGGGGACGGGTGCGGAACGCGGTCAGCTGACCGTCCAGGTCCTGGCAGATCCGCGAGACCTCGCTCTTGGAGATCCCGCTGTCCGCGCCGAGGGCCTTGACCAGGTCGTCGACCGAGCGGGTGGACACGCCGTGGACGTAGGCTTCCATGATCACTGCGTACAGGGCCTGGTCGATCCGGCGCCGCCGCTCCAGCAGTACGGGGAAGAAGCTCCCCGATCGCAGTTTGGGGATCGCCAGGTCCAGGTCGCCGGCCTGGGTGGTCAGCGTCTTGTCCCTGTGGCCACTGCGATAGGCGGTGCGTGTGTCGGTGTGTTCGTTCCACTCCGCGCCGATCTTCGCGGTGGCTTCGGCCTCGATGAGTTCCTGGAGCATCCTCTCGGCCACGGACCGGACGAGTTCGAGTCCGTCCGCTGAGCGTAGTGACTCCAGCAGTCGGAGTAGGTCATACTGGGACAGGGCCACCCTGCACCTCCCGCGTTGAACTGGCAGTTCACTTGGGAGAGTTGCACGGTGGCCCGCTCCACAGGCAGGGAGCGCAACCCGCGTGAGCACACGTCCCGGCGCACGCCCTCACAGTGATCGGCTGCACCAACCAGCGGGACACCATC
>NZ_JBIARC010000269.1:0-1375 GCF_042889625.1 Streptomyces sp. NPDC002573
CGCACGGCGGCGGAGCTCAAGCGGGTAACGGGAAGGTCGTGCCATGACTCGATCCTTTCATAAAATCGAGTCTCTATTCGAACCGGGGCGGTTCAAGGTGACCGTCGGGTCGGGAGTGGACTCGTCCTGAGCCGTACTTGCCAAAGGACACAGGGAGGCGAGCGCGCCAGCGGCCGCAGCACGGGGCAACGGCCCGAGGGCGACGATCCCCCTCTTCACTCGTCCGGGTGTACCTGGTCATGCGACCGCGCATGGTCTCGTTGCTCAGGCCAGGCCCGGATTCCCCGGAGGCAGTGCCACTTCCGTCGGGTAGCTCGGAAAGCGAGCGGGTGGCGAAGGCAGTCAGCATGGCCCGGGAGGCGGCGGGTCCGGCGCGTCCGCTGCACGGGGCGCCCGGCTCATCGGCCGGCTCCTCATCCGGTTCCACGACATGTGGAGGACACAATGCGAATGAACCGCCCTTACGGCACAGCCGTCGCGGCCATGGCGCTCGCCGTGGCCGGGCTCACCGCTCCGGCCACGGCGGCAGCCCCGGTCACCGGACCCGACGCCACCTTCCTCAAGATGATTCACCAGGGCAATCTCGCCGAGATCGCCACCTCGAAGGATGCCCAGAAGCACACAACCAGCGCGTGCGTGAAACAGGTAGCGGACATGTTCGTGCGTGACCACACCAAGTTCGATGCGCAGGTCGTGGCGCTGGCCCACAGCAAGGGCATCATCCTGCCCTCCGCAGCGTCAGCCGCCCAGCAGAAACAGCTCACCACGCTGAAGTCCCTGCATGGAAAACGGGACTACGACCGGGTGTGGTTGCAGGGCCAGGACATGAACCACCGGCAGGCCCTCGCACTGATCGACAAGGAAGTGTCCTCCGGCAAGGCCGCCAAGATTCGCGCGGCCGCCCAGGCCGTCCGGCCCACAGTGGCAAAGCACCTTGAGGCAGTCAGCGGCGGGACCTGCCACACCGGCAAGGGGTGAACAGGCACCGGAACCTGACTGTCGGCACCGGAGGCAGCAGCCGGAGAGCGGCGGCAGCAGCGCATGCCGCCGCTCTCCGGCAGAACACCGCGGCGCGAGCGGCAAGCGCGGGGCCTCTGGCCAGGCTGACCGCCAGACTCAACAGTGTTGTCTTGCCCGCACCGTTCGCGCCGCCAGGCCGACCAGGTGTTGGGTCGGAGCCGCCAACGAGCAGTCCCACAGGGCTCACATGCGGCCGTAGCGCTTGCCGTGGCTGGCCGTCTCATGTCCTTGCGCCTTGTTAGGGGATGCTGGTGGCGCAGTTAGAAGCTGTTGTCTTTCCGGACGCGAGGACTGCGTTTTCGCTGGTGGGGCATGGGGTCGGTGGTCTGGTGGGAGTGACGGCTTGTGATGTCGT
>NZ_JBIARC010000270.1:0-1360 GCF_042889625.1 Streptomyces sp. NPDC002573
CCAGGGCGGCTTCAAGTTCCGTGGCTGGGTGGATCGTTGGGTGACGGGCGGGTAGCAGTGCAGGCACGGGGTTCGTGATCATTGTGGTGTCTTACGCCTGATGATCCCGAGAGTGTCCCGTGCCTGCTGTCGTATCTTCCCCGATCCCTGCCGTGCTGGTGAAGCTGGGTCCGCTGGATGCGGACCGGATCGCTGACCTGCGCTCTTACCTCGATGCGCTGCCCGACCCACGCTCACGCCGCGGCCGGTGGTACTCGCTGACCGCGATCTTGCTGGTGTGCGCCTGTGCGGCCGTTTCCGGCGCCAGGAGCATCGACGAACTCGCCGAGTGGGGCGAGCGCGCCTCCAGCAAAGAGCTTGCGGCCCTCGGCATCCGGCGGCATCTGCTCGGCTGGCGGCGCTGCCCGTCGCCGACGACGATCGGCCGTGTCCTGCAGGGCCTCGACGGCGACGCACTGGACCAGGCCGTGGGCGCCTTCCTGGCCGACCGCCGCCGCACCACCCCCATGGCCCAGAGGCCCGGGACCGGGCCACGGCGCGTCGTCGCCGTCGACGGCAAGGCGCTCAAGGGCTCGGCCCGGCTGACCTCGCCCCGCCGCCATCTGCTCTCGGCGGTCACCCACCGCCCGGTCGTGACCCTCGCTCAGGTGGAGGTCGGCGCGAAGACGAACGAAACCACCCACTTCCGGCCGCTGCTCGCGCCGTTGGACCTGGCCGGCGCCGTCGTTACCTTCGACGCGCTGCACTCGGTCAAGGCGAACATCTCCTGGCTGGTCGAGACCAAGAAGGCCCACTACATCGCGGTGATCAAGACCAACCAGCCCATCGCCCACCGTCAGCTCGCCGCCCTGCCGTGGCGGGACATCGCCGTCCAGCACACCGCCTCCGATACCGGCCACGGCAGACGCGAGTCCCGCTCGATCAAGACCTGCGCCATCGCCGACGAACTCGGCGGGATCCTCTTCCCCCACGCCCGCCTCGCCATCCGCGTCCACCGGCGCCGCAAGCCCACCGGCAAGCGTGAGAGCCGCGAGAGCGTCTACGCCGTCACCAGTCTCGACGCCCACCAGGCCGGCCCGGCCGATCTGGCCGCCGCGATCCGCGGGCACTGGGGAGTGGAAAATTCTTCGCACCACATCAGAGACGTCACCTTCGCCGAGGACGCCTCCACCGTCCACACCGGCACCGCACCCCGCGCCATGGCCGCCCTCCGCAACCTCGCCATCGGCACCCTGAAGCTCCTCGGAGCCGACAACATCGCCAAAACCACCCGCGCCATCCGCAACGAACCCGAACGAGCACTCACTATCCTGGGCATCACCAACAACCCAGACACCTACGGAACTTGATCAAGCCCTGG
>NZ_JBIARC010000271.1:0-1352 GCF_042889625.1 Streptomyces sp. NPDC002573
CGGAGCCTCCCCCTGAGTGGTGGACACCCTGACCTCGACCCCGGTGGGGGTCGGGAGAGGGTGACCGATTATGGTGATGAAGGTCTATTCGCCCGAGTTCAAGGCCGACGCCGTGGCCCTGTTCCACTCGGATGCTGATCTCACGATCGCGCAAGCCGCGCGTGACCTGGGACTCAACGCGGAGACCCTGCGGAACTGGATCCGCGCCGACCGCGCCCGCGGCGGCAGCACCACCGGCTTGACCAGGAAGAACGTGACCAGCACCACCCCGGCCGTCGAGGCCACCCGCGAGGAGCTCGCAGCCCGCATCCAGGCCCTGGAGGCCGAGCTGAAGGCCGCCCGCAAGGAGAACGCCACGCTCGCCACCGAGCGGGACATTCTGCGCAAGGCGACGAAGTTTTTCGCCTCGGAGATGACCTGGTAGGCCGCTGCCAGTTCATCGAGGACCACTGCGAGACCTACCCGGTCAAGCGGCTGTGCCAGGTGCTCGACGTGCACCGCTCCAGCTTCTACAAGTGGCGGGCGGGCCTCGCGGCCCGCGCCGCGCGGGAGCGGACCGAGGCGGCCCTGGCGACGAAGATCAAGGCCGTGCACGACGACTCCGACGGCACCTACGGCTCCCCGCGCGTCACCGCCGAGCTGCGGGACACGCACGGCATGGAGATCAACGAGAAGAAGGTGGCTCGCGTCATGCGCAAGTTCAACATCGTCGGGGTGCACCTGCGCAAGAAAGTCCGCACCACCGTGCCCGAGCCGGCGAACCAGGTGGTGCCGGACCTGTTCGGCCGGGACTTCACCGCCGCCGAGCCGGGTGCGAAGTACATGGGCGACATAACCTATCTGCCCGTCGGCGACGGCGAGTTCCTCTATCTCGCCACCGTGCTGGATTGCTTCAGCCGCCGGGTGGTCGGCTACTCCATCGCCGACCACATGCGCACCGAACTGGTCGCCGACGCGCTGCGGATGGCCGCCGCGACCCGCGGCAGCCTGGACGGGGCGATCTTCCACAGCGATCACGGAGCCCAGTACACGTCGAAGGAATTCGCCGACCTGTGCAAGGAGTTGGGCGTCACCCAGTCCATGGGCGCCGTCGGCACCAGCGCGGACAACGCCGCCTGCGAGAGCTTCCACGCATCCCTGAAACGCGAAACACTGCAAGGCGCCCGCCGCTGGGACGGCGCCCGCGCCTGCCGGCTGTCCGTGTTCCGCTGGCTCACGCGCTACAACACCCGCCGCAGACACAAGAAGAACGGCCAGCTCAGCCCCGTCGCCTACGAGGCCCGACACTCAGCTACACTCACACTTGCCGCATAAGCATACAAACCGGTGTCCACTTCTCGGGGGGAACCCCC
>NZ_JBIARC010000272.1:0-1350 GCF_042889625.1 Streptomyces sp. NPDC002573
GCCGCCAGGAGATCTCCAGCTGAACCGGACCCGATGAGTGGCTGAACACAGGCGGAGGACGGGTATCTCTCCCCCTCGCCCGTCCTCCGCGCCCCATGGACCTGAGAAATGGGGTGGCAGCCGACGTGATTGTGCGACGGGAAGCGTTCCTTGACCGTGTACGGGAACGCGGCGAATACGACACCCTGCAGGAGGCCGAACGCGCGGCCCGTGTGGTGCTCGCCCTGCTGAGCGCGCACCTGGTCGGCCAGGTACGCGCCCAGCTGGCGGCGCGGCTGCCGGAAGACTTCGTCCTGATCCTGCTCAACCCGCTGCAGAGCGCCGAGCCGCTGCCCCCGGAGCGGTTCGTGCGCGCGACCGCGGCCTGGATCGAAGGGGCCACCGAACAGACCGCGGCCTGGGACGTCAGCGCCGTCCTGTCAACCGTCGCCGACACCGCCGGCGACGACCTCCTGACGGAGATCCTGCTCCAGTTCCCTGCGGGCTACGACCTCCTCTTCGGCCGCCCCCAGCCCACCTGACCCCTTGGTGGCGCACGTCGGCCACCACGACCCTGGTGACAGAAAGGCAACCACCGCAATGATGTCCGACCAGAGCGCGCCGCTTCAGCAGCCCTACGGGAGGGCGTACGAGCAGATGCTGAAGAAGGTCCGCTACGAAGGCGCCTACCCCACCCGGGAGAAGGCCGAGGAAGCCGTCCGCCTCGTCCTCGCGGGACTCGGACGCCAGCTGACCGGCGACGAACGCGTCGAACTGGCCGCCCGCCTGCCCTTCGAGGCCGCGCGCGTCCTCACCGCCCAGATCCCCGACACCCAACCGCTGACCGGCTGGGCCTTCGTCAAGGACCTCGCCGCCCGCACCGACGCCACCCTGGGCACCACCCGCTGGGACACCGGATCCGTCTTCTCCGCCGTCGCGGCCTACGCCGGACCCGATCTGCTGACCCGCATCCTGCGCCAGCTTCCCCCCGGCTACGCGTTGCTCTTCGGCCGCGCCGAACTCACCCCCGCGTAGCCAGCGACGTGGCTCAGGGCGGACGCGACCGCCGCAGAACGCGCAGCGGCACGCCCTGCTGACATACGTCGGCCCTCGGCAGCTGCGCATGCGCCAGAAGGGTTCTCACGCCCTCGCAGCGGGCCGAACCTGGTCCAGCCGTCGCGGAGTTGAGGGCGACCTTGTGGCCCGCTGCCCGCGCCGCCACTTCTCCCCCGCCATGCCGTGAAACAAACCCGCATCAGGCCGGGAAACGCCGAGACTAAGCTTGATCTTTAAGGCTGCTGCTCGGCTCCGCCGCGTCGCGGCATGTCCACTTTGCGCTGTTTCTTGCCGACTGGGTGGCGGGGTGCCGGG
>NZ_JBIARC010000273.1:0-1338 GCF_042889625.1 Streptomyces sp. NPDC002573
TCAGGGCTTTCGCAGCCCATCAAGCCGGTGGGGTCACTGCCGGTGATGGGGTTGTCGGCGGCGTAGGTGTAGCCGCCGAGTTGCTGGGGGCTGGTGGTTTCGAGGAGCGGGTCGGCGCTGATGAAGCGGCCCAGGGTGGGGTCGTACTTGCGGGCTCCGACGTCGGTGTAGCCGGTGGAGGTGTCCTGGGGTTTGCCGAGGTAGGAGTGGGTGGGGTCGGGCCAGGTTGTGGAGTTGCCGCTGGTGCGTGGCTGGCCGTAGGGGGTGTATTGCTGGCGGGCGACTTGCTGGGTGGTGGTGTCCATTGCCAGGGTCGCGGTGCCGTGGGGGTCGTTGAAGAGGTACTTCACTCCGCCGTTGGCGAGGCTGGAGCGGACGGCGATGGGTGCGCCGGTGCCTCCGTGGGTGTAGGTGCGGACGGCGCCGAGGAGGACGTTGGGGGTGACGCTGGTGTTGGCGACGATCTCGGTGTCGCCGGCGAAGAGGGTGGTCTGGCCAGGGTCGCGGCGGATGAGCTGGTTGCCGTCCGCGTCGTACAGGTATTTGGTGGTCGTGGGGCTGGAACCCGTGGTGTCTACCTGGGCCAGGTGGCCCTCGTCGTCCCAGGTCAGGTTCTGGCCGGGGCCGGTGGTGGGGGTGCGGGTGTGCAGGTTGCCGTCTTCGTCGTAGGTGAAGCTGGTCGGGTTGGTGCCTCCGGTGGTGGCGGTCAGGGTGTGGGGTTGGGCGCCAGTGGAGTTGCAGTTGGTGGTGCACCCGTTGGCGTAGGTGGTGGTGGCAGTGGTGCCTGAGGTGCCGATGGCGTGGTCGATGCTCTGGTGGCGGTTGCCGATGGCGTCGTAGTTGAAGGACTGCCAGTAGGAGCCGGGCGTTGTGGTGAGGGTGCTGGCCGTGGGTGGGTTGGCGGCGCAGTTGTCGTTGGCGGTCCAGGCGTCGGTGAGCCGGTCCAGGGTGTCGTAGTTGTAGCACTGCTGGTCGGTGACGGTGTTGCCGGTTTCCGACTGCTGGTCGGTGGTGCGGGTCAGGTTTCCGGAGGCGTCGTAGAGGTACTTCGTGTCGTCGACGGTCGGGCCGGGGGCCTGGGTCCGGCTGACGAGGCGGTCGGTCAGCCGGAGGGTTTGGTCGTCGTAGCTGTAGGTGACCTTGGCCGGGTTGGTCGAGGCTCCCTGGGTGACCAGGGACGGCGCACCATAATCCGTATAGACCGTCGCGGCGACGTAGATTTCGGCGCTGCTTTTGGTTATGGACGGGTTGCCCAGCGCATCGTGCTCATAGCTGAGGTTCTCGGCTATCAGCCCTCGTGTACTCGGATCGCCCTGCGTCTGCAGCAGCTGATCCCGG
>NZ_JBIARC010000274.1:0-1294 GCF_042889625.1 Streptomyces sp. NPDC002573
TCCTCCGCCAACCACCCCCGCACCAGACCCAACACACCGACCGTCATCGCATGCACCTGGCCGACCGGGTCGTCGGCGCCGGCGGATGACGGCAGCGGCACGATCACCGTGGTGGGTACGTCGTCCGGCAGTGCGTCAAGGCTGGGAAAGGCTCGGACGGTCTCGCCGAGGCCGAGCGTGTCGTCGCCGATCACGGCCAAGGTGCCGTCGCGCCACTGCTCGTCGGCGCGCTCGGGTCCCGGCACCGGCGACCAGTGGATCCGCAGGAGCCGGTTCGACGAGGAGCCGCCCGCCGCGCGCAGCGCGTCCTTCGACAGCGGCCGCAGGGTGAGGACACCGACGGAGGCGACCGCTGTGCCCGTGTCGCCGGCGACTGTCACGGACACGGTCTCCGGTCCCGTCGCGGTGATACGGACTCGGCACACCGTGGCGCCGGTGGCGTGCACGTCGATGTCCGTCCAGGCGAACGGCAGCCGGTCGGGGGCGTCCCCCGCGACGCCGGGCAGCAGGGGGTGCAGCGCGGCGTCCAGCAGGGCGGGGTGAAGGACGAAGCCGACGGCAGCGGCGCGCTGCTCCTCGGGCAGGGCCACCTCGGCGTACAGCTCGCCTCCGGTTCCCTGCCACACGCGGCGCAGCCCCTGGAACGCGGGCCCGTAGCCGTAACCGCCCTGGTCGAGCCGCTCGTACGCACCGCTCAGGTCGATCTCCGTCGCCTCGGCGGGTGGCCAGGTCATGAGGCTGTCGGGGCCGTCGGGAAGGTCGGGGCCGTCCTCGCCGACGGTCTCCAGGTATCCCGTCGCATGCGGGGTCCACGGCTGTTCGAGACCGGTGTCCGTCTCGGGACGGCCGTACACGTCGATCCTGCGCCGCCCCTCGGAGTCGGGTGCGCGCACGACCACCTGTACCAGCACCCCGCCACGCTCCGGCACCACCAAGGGCGCCGACAGGGTCAGTTCGGCGACCCGCTCACAGCCGACCTGCTTCCCCGCCCGCAGTGCCAGGTCCAGCAGGCCGGTGCCGGGGAACACGGCCACACCGTGCAGGGAGTGGTCCGCCAGCCAGGGATGACTGGTCAGCGACAGACGGCCGGTGAGCAGGATGTCGTCGCCGTCCGCCTGTTCCACGGCCGCGCCCAGGATCGGATGTCCGGTCGGGACCAGGCCCAGTCCGGACGCATCGGCGGTCTCGGCGGTCGGGTTGAGCCAGTAGCGGTCGCGGCGGAAGGCGTAGGTCGGCAGGTCGATGCGGCGTGCGCCGGTCCCGTCGTAGAACGCCTGCCAGTCGACCGCAATCC
>NZ_JBIARC010000275.1:0-1285 GCF_042889625.1 Streptomyces sp. NPDC002573
TTCACCGCCCAGGACTGCGGGAACTGCCCCCTACGCGAGAAGTGCACCAAGGCAGCCAACGGCAAATGGGGCCGCAGCCTGACCCTGCTTCCCCGGGACCAGCAGGAGGCGCTGGAAGCGCGGCGCCGCGAGCAGCTGACCGACGAATGGCAGCAGCGTTACAACATCCGTGCCGGCGTGGAGGGCACGATCTCCCAGGCAGTGCGGCGCACCCGCATCCGCCGGACCCGCTTCACCGGCCTGCCCAAGACCCACCTCAGCCACGTCTTCGCCGCCACCGCCATCAACATCATCCGACCCGACGCCTGGCTCACCGAAACCCCACTCGGCCAGACCAGAACCTCGCGCCTAACCCGACTTGACCTGGCCGCACAGAAGCCCGCCCACAACCGGTTCACGGATTTCCCAACGGAGTCCTTCCAGGGATTTCGGCCTGGGTGGTCTGCCCCTTCCGGGGGCTCTTTGCTTCAACGCGTGCGCGACATGGGCAGCGTCCGCCTGTACCGACCGAACGACACCCCGCCCGGCTGGCCCGCCCTCGGCGCCTCGCCGACCCGGCCGGTCCGCTGGGAACTGATCGAGCAGCAGTACGACCAGATGGTCAAGTACGCCACCGCGCCCCGACACGGCGGAGGCCGGGCAGGTGCTGCGCCGCTTCACCCGCGGCGGCCCGGAACATCCCACGTACCAGGCTCTGGAAGAACTCGGCCGCGCTGTCCGCACGTCTTCGCCTGAGACGACCCGGCCAGCCCCGGCCTGCGCCGGGAATTCCACGGCGGGCTCCAGGTCGTGGACAACTGGAACAGTGCCAATACCGTGCTGCACTACGGCAAGAACGGCGCCCTGACCGGCCCGGACAAGGAACGCGCCGAGACCTCGATGCTCGCGCTGCACCTGTTCCAGTGCGCGCCCGGGCACGTCAACACCCTGCTGGTGCAGCAGGTGTCCCGTCGCATCGAACCGCGACTCGTCGCACTGTTCTGTGCACTGAGCTTGCGGTGGGAGGGTCGGGACAATTCTGAGTGAGGCTATGTCCGGCTTTGGGATGGCTCTTGTCGCGTTACAGGTGGCTTGTCTCAGCCTGGATCCATCGATCGGTGACCGGCTGACGGTGCCCCCATGGAGAGGACGTTCCTTGTGACCTGCGAGGATGGGAGTTCTCTAGGCTTCCAACCCGCAGCAGACAAGGGGGGCGAAGCCCCACTTGCCGACGGCGCCGGTGTAGCGCAGCCGCATCAGTTTGACTCGTTCGCCGTCGGCCAGTTCGGCCTCCACGTAGGCGAAG
>NZ_JBIARC010000276.1:0-1273 GCF_042889625.1 Streptomyces sp. NPDC002573
CGATGAGCGGCCGCGGATGCCGCGGCGAGGGGCCTTTGCGTGGAGTCGGCTGTGGGTGGTCGGCGTCCGAGCGGGGGCGTCGGCCGGGTGCTCAACGACAGGGCGCCGGGGGGCGCGGCTTGCGGTAGGGGACTGGTCCTGGCGGATGTGCCGTGTGTTCACGGTGCGGGCTGAGCCGGTCCGCGAGTGCCGGCCGCGACGTGCAGTCGCAGGGCAGGATAGCGCAGGGTGGCGGTGGAAATGAAGGTGCAGAACGCCCCGGCGGCAGGGCCGTTAGACTCATTGACAGGCGGTCAACTCCCTCTCCACAGGAAGAACCGGCGTGCCCAACACACTGCAGGAAATGATCAGGCACAAGTTGGACCAGAACGGCTGGTCCTACAGCGATGTAGCGCGCCGCGGTGGCATCTCCCGTTCGACGGTCCACCATCTGGCGACGTCGGCGCGGCTGGCGCAGATGCCGCAGCAGACCACTTTGGAGGGCCTGGCCAGGGGGTTGGGCATCCCGGTGGCGCCGGTGCAGCGGGCCGCCGCCGAGGCCGCGGGCGTCAACCTGTATCTCGAGGACGCCCCCGAGGCCGCGGATCCCGAGGTGGCGATCCTCATTGCGAGCGTGCACAAGCTGAGTCCGACGGACCGCCGGCATGTGGCCGTCCTTGTCGAGTCGTTGCTGCAGGCGAACGGCACCCGGTAGGGGAGCGGGGCGTTCCGGCCGCCCGTGGGGGCCCGTCACTTCGGGCGCGGAGGCGGTGGGAGCGTTCGTGCCGTGTTGATCCAGTCGATGACGGCGTGCACGATGACGCAGTCGAGTTCGGCCAGGTGGAAGACGGCCTGGACGTCGACGGCGGCGAGGGGGACGCACACCCGGTCCAGGGCGTCGTACAGGCGCAGCCGGTGGGCGTGGGCGGTGGAGGTGTCCTGGCTTGCGTGGATGTCGGGTCGGGGGCCGCTGGTGGCGGGCAGAGGTGGTGTCGTTTCCAATTGATCCGCCTTGGTGTGGGTGGGCCGGCTGGGGCGGCTTCAGGTGCGCCGGGTGAAGCGGTCGAAGGTCTCCATGAGCCGGTCCTTCAGGGAGGGCGTGTCCGGCCAGGGGGACGGGTCGTCAAGTTCGCGGTGGACGGTGTCCCAGAAGGCCCCGACGACCGCGTGGTCGTACCAGTCCCCCCGTGTTCCGCGGGCAGGCGCGCAGGTGAGCAGGCCGGCCCGCTCGGTGAAGGAGCAGGCCAGCAGACTGTCGCGGGCGGCCTGGGCGGCCTGGGCGGCCTGGGCGGCC
>NZ_JBIARC010000277.1:0-1269 GCF_042889625.1 Streptomyces sp. NPDC002573
GAGCCAGTAGCGGTCGCGGCGGAAGGCGTAGGTCGGCAGGTCGATGCGGCGTGCGCCGGTCCCGTCGTAGAACGCCTGCCAGTCGACCGCAATCCCACGTGTGAACAAGCGACCCAACGCGTTGAGCAGGGTCCGCGACTCGGGCTGCCTGGCCCGCAGCGCCGGTACGGCCACGACCGCGTCGGTGTTCCGGACCGCGGCGTCGGCCATCGCGGTCAGGACGGCGTCCGGCCCCAGTTCCAGCAGCGTGGTGACGCCGTCGTTCTCCAGGGCACGCACGGCATCCGCGAACCGCACAGGCTCGCGCACATGCCGCACCCAGTACCCGGCACTGGCCAGTGTCTGCTCATCGGCCAACTCACCCGTCACCGCCGACACCACCGCAATACGCGGCGGCCGATAGTCAAGCCCCTCGGCGACCCGCCCGAACTCCTCCAGCATCGGATCCATCAACGGCGAGTGAAACGCATGCGACACCGACAACCGCCGGGTCCGGCGCCCCCGCGAACGCAGAACCCGCACCACCTCCTCCACAGCCGCCTCCGCCCCGGAAACCACCACCGCCCCAGGCCCGTTGACCGCCGCCAGCCCCACCAGACCACCACCCGGCAGAAGCGCCCGCACCTCCTCCTCCCCCGCCTCCACCGCCACCATCGCCCCACCCGCCGGCAACCCCTGCATCAACCCGGCACGAGCCGCCACCAGCACACAGGCATCCTCAAGCGACAACACACCCGCCACATGCGCCGCAGCCACCTCACCGATCGAATGCCCCGCAACAACATCCGGCCGCACCCCCCACGACTCCAACAACCGGAACAACGCCACCTCGACCGCGAACAACGCAGGCTGCGTGAAACCGGTCTCATCCAGCCCCTCCCCGCCCGCGATCACACCCCCCAACGCACGCGGCAACAACGGATCCAGCCCCGCACACACCGCATCGAACGCCCCGGCGAACACAGGAAAGGCCGCATACAACTCCCCGCCCATCCCCACCCGTTGAGCACCCTGACCCGTGAACACAAACGCCGTCCGCCCCCTGCGCACGACCTGCGAACCACCAACGGCACCCTCAGCCAGCAACTGCAACCCCGCCAGCAGTTCCTCACGACTCGCACCGACAACCGCCGCACGATGCTCCAGCGCGGCACGCGCCGTCACCAGCGAATACCCCACATCCACCGGCTCCGCCTCAGGCCGCCCGATCAAGTGCTCACGCAACCGCCCCGCCTGAGCACGCAACCCCACCTCATCCCGCCCCGAGAC
>NZ_JBIARC010000278.1:0-1250 GCF_042889625.1 Streptomyces sp. NPDC002573
CAGGGAGCACGCACCGTCAGCGGATGCACGCCCCGGGCAGACACCCGCGCGTTCCGGGACCACGCCCGGCTACACCACTTCATGGGACGCGATCTGGCAGGCGGTGGATGACGGCCCGGTCAAGATGGCAGTGGACGTCTCGCCGTGGCCACGGCCGGACGCCGTGACGTCCGACGGGCTGTGCCACTGCTATGCGTCCTGCCGCTGCGACGGTGCGCGCAAGACCATCCCGGGCTGGCCGTATTCCTTCGCCGCCGGCCTCGAGTGGGGCGCCTCCTCTTGGACGACGCTGTTGGACGCGGCCCGGATCGGGCCTGATGACGAGGCCACCCTCGTGACGACCCGGCAAGTGGGGCGGGTGGTCGAGCGCCTGGACGCCGCCGGTCTGCTCCTTGGACGTCCGGCCCCGGTGTTCATCTTCGACTCCGGCTGCGACCTGACCCGCACCAGCTATCTGACCAGCAAGGACAGCCTGGAAGTTCAGATCCTGGGGCGGGTGCGCTCGGACCGGGTCTACTACACGGCTCCGTCCGGGCACCGGCCTGACGGACAGCCCGGACGGCCGAGGAAGCACGGGGAGCGGTTCGAACTGGTCAGCCCCGCCACCTGGCCCGTTCCCGACGAGCAACTCGCTGCGGACAACCCGCGCTACGGCGCGGTGGAGGTTACCGCCTGGCACGGCCTGCACCAGAAACTGACCAGGCAGGCCGGCTGGACCGGCTTCGTCGGACCGATGCCGATCGTGCCGGGCACCGTGATCCGCATCAAGGTCGAGCGGCTGCCCGGCAACCGGGCACCACAGGATCTGTGGCTGTGGCACACCGCGCCTGCGGACACGGCCTTCGACCTGGACCTGCTGTGGAAGACCTACCTTCGCAGGTTCGACGTCGAACACACCTTCCGGCTGATCAAGGGAGCACTGGGCTGGACACGCCCACAGATCCGCACCCCCGAGCAGGGGGAACGCTGGACCTGGATGATCCTGGCGGCACACGCCCAACTCCGGCTGGCCCGCACCCTGACACGTGATCTGCGACGCCCCTGGGAACCGTCGGTCCCCTCCGACCGACCGATGACACCAGGCCGCGTCCGCCGAGGTTTTCGTCAACTACGACGCTCGATCGGCACTCCCGCCAGAAGACCGAAACCCGCCACGGGTGCGTTTCTTGTTGAGTGAGGTCGGTGAGAGCGCCGTGTCCGGCGTGGTGACTGTCTCGTTGCGGTAGCTGGGTTGATCAGCTGGCGTGAGG
>NZ_JBIARC010000279.1:0-1226 GCF_042889625.1 Streptomyces sp. NPDC002573
CCGTGGTGCCGCAAGTCACCGAAGATCAGCGAGGTACTGCCGCTGCTCTACCTGCACGGACTGTCCTCGGGGGACTTCGTGCCCGCGCTGGAGCAGTTCCTCGGCTCGGCGGCCGGCCTGTCGCCGGCCACCGTGACCCGGCTGACGAAGCAGTGGAGCGACGATCACGCCGCCTTCCAGGCCCGCGACCTGTCCGACAGCGACTACGTGTACGTGTGGGCGGACGGGGTGCACCCGAAAGTCCGGCTCGGGCAGGCACACTCCTGCGTCCTGGTCCTGATGGGAGTGCGCCTGGACGGTACCAAGGAGCTGATCGCGCTGGCCGAGGGGCTGCGCGAGTCCGCCGAGTCGTGGGCCGACCTGCTGCGCGACTGCCGCAGGCGCGGCATGCGCGATCCCGAGCTCGTCGTCGGCGACGGCGCGATGGGCCTGTGGAAAGCGCTCGCCGAGGTGTTCCCGACTGCCCGCCACCAGCGGTGCTGGGTCCACAAGGCCAGGAATGTCGCGAATGCCCTGCCGAAGTCGGCCCAACCAGGCGCGACGAAGGCGATGCAGGAGATCTACAACGCCGAGGACCGCATGCATGCGGAGAAGGCGATCGAGACGTTCGCGAAGACCTACGGCGCGAAATGGCCCAAGGCCGTATCGAAGATCACCGAGGACCGCGAGGAACTCCTGGCCTTTTACGACTTCCCGGCCGAGCACTGGATCCACCTGCGGACCACGAACCCGATCGAGTCGACCTTCTCCACCGTCAAGCTGCGGACCAAAGTCACTCGCGGGGCCGGCAGCCCGGCCGCAGCCCTCGCCATGGTCTTCAAGCTCGTCGAATCGGCCCAGACTCGCTGGCGCGCAATCCGCGGAGCCCACCTCGTCGCCCTCGTCCGCACGGGCGCCACGTTTGAGAACGGCGTCCTGGTCGAACGGGAGGAGGCAGCCGCGTGAGCGAGATCCCCAGCCCGGGCAGCTTTCGTAGCAGCGTAGAACAGCAGATTGACCGGGTCATCGTCGCGTCTTTCGAAAAGGCCACGGTCACTGTGCGCTGCCTGAGGGGACCGGTCCGTCGCGGTGCCCGCTTCAACCGGCTCAGCGGTTCAGCACAAGCGATCGACCTGACGATGACGCATGCCGTCGTCTACGGGCATCGAGTGGCAGAACTCGACACTGGCCTCACCGCTTTCGTGGCTCTCCGAGGAGATGGCGTCCAGCATCTCACTTCGGGCACC
>NZ_JBIARC010000280.1:0-1205 GCF_042889625.1 Streptomyces sp. NPDC002573
ACGCGCTGGCCGGCCTGTTCCTCCAGTCGCTGCACCTGGCGCAGAAGCTGGGCATGGTCAGGCTGGGCCGCGTCGCCCTGGACGGCACCAAGCTCGAGGCCAGCGCCTCCAAGCACAAGGCGATGAGCTACGGCCGGCTGACCGAAAAGGAGGAGCGCGTCGAGGCCGAGATCGCCGAACTGGAGGCCAAGGCCGCCGCTCTGCTGGCCGAGGCGGAAGCCACCGACACCGCCGAGGATGAGGCATTCGGCGCCGACGGCAAGGACGTGGACCTGCCCGCCGAGCTGGACCGCCGGGAGAAGCGCCTGGCCAAGCTGCAGGCTGCCCGCGCGCAGATCGAGGCCGAGGCCGCTGACAAGGCCCGCGCTCACGCCGAGGACAAGGAGCGCAGACGCCAGGAGCGCGCCCACGCCGCCGACGAGCAGGCCGTCACCGACGCCGGCGAGAAGGCCGCCGCCAAGGCCCGGCCCAAGCCCAAGGCGCAGGCCAACTTCACCGACCCCGACTCGCGGATCATGAAGAACAGCGACGGCGCCTACATCCAGGCCTACAACGCCCAAGCCGTCGTCGACGACAAGCACCAGGTCATCACCGCCGCCGACGTGACGACGAACCCGTCAGACGCGCTGAACTACACCACGATGCTCGACCAGTCCGCGCACAACACCGGCGCCCATGCTCGGCAGGCACTGCTCGACGCCGGGTACTGCTCGGAGGCGAACCTGGAAGCCGCGAAGAAGCGCCAACTGTCCTGCGGCACCGACACGTTCATGGCCACCGGCCGACTCAAGCACGACGAGCAGGTCCCGCCCGCACCCCGCGGACGCATCCCCAAGGACGCCACCTTGAAGGAGCGGATGGCCCGCAAGCTGCGGACCAAGCCCGGCAAGGCCGCCTACAGCCGCCGCAAGGCCATCGTCGAACCCGTCTTCGGTCAGATCATGACCTGCCAGAATGGCCGCCGACTCCTCCTGCGGGGCGAGAACGGGGCACGGGGCGAGTGGCGGCTGCTGGCCGCCTGCCACAACCTCCGCAAGATCTTCCGACACGCCGGAATGGCAGGGCTCACCGCACTGACCGGGTGACCGGCCCGGCAGGCCGGGACCCCGGGCCCCGTCGCCCGGTCGCCCGACCGGGCGACCGCAATCAATCACCCCGATCACGACCGGCCGGCCAATTGCCTGTTACTGACCCACGCTCCTAGC
>NZ_JBIARC010000281.1:0-1151 GCF_042889625.1 Streptomyces sp. NPDC002573
GGGCGTTCTCCGTCCAGGCGGAACGCGTACAAGCCCATGAGGAGTTGCAGCAGCAGGAAGGCCAGCCACAGCCCGATGATCCGGACAGGGTCGAGGAAGACCAGCCCGTACACGGCGAAGATGTCCACCACGGGTGCGAGCAGCGGCAGCAGTACCTGGAAGAGCAGCAGATAGACCAGGCCCCGGCGGCCCAGCTTTCCGGACGCGCCGCGCTGCACCAGCGCGCCGCGGTGCTTCCACATCGCCTGCAGGGTGCCGTAGCACCAGCGGTAGCGCTGCCGCCACAGGGCGTTCAGGGACGCGGGCGCCTCGGTCCAGGCCACCGCGCCCTCCTCGTACACCACGCGCCAGCCGGCGCGGCACAGGGCCATGGTGAGGTCGGTGTCCTCGGCGAGGGTGACGTCGCTGACACCGCCGAGGTCCAGCAACGCCCGGCGGCGGAACGCGCCGACCGCTCCGGGAACGGTCGGCATGCATTCGGCGAGGTCGAACAGGCGGCGGTCGAGGTTGAACCCGACCACGTACTCGATGTGCTGCCAACGGCCCAGCAGGCCGCCGCGGTTGACGACCTTGGCGTTGCCCGAGACCGCGCCCACACGGGGGTCGGCGAAGGGCTGGACGATCGTGCGGACGGCGTCGGGTTCGAAGACCGTGTCACCGTCGACCATGACCACCAGCTCGCAGGTGGCTGCCGCGAGTCCGGTGTTGAGCGCTGCGGGCTTGCCCGCGTTCTGCTGCCGGATCACCCGCACGCCTGGCAGGTGCAGCGACTCGACCAGGTCGGCGGTGCCGTCGGTCGAACCGTCGTCGACCACGATGATCTCGACCGGATGGTCCGAGGCGAGCAGTGAGCGTACGGCCGCCTCGATCCCGGCGCTCTCGTTGTACGCGGGGACGATGACGCTCACCGGATCGGTCACCGGCGGCCCCCAGGACCGGCCCCGCTGACCGGCCCGTAGGCGCCGGTGCCGCCGGGCGGCGATCAGCACGACCACCGCGCGCAGCACGCTGATCGCTCCGGCCGCGTACATCAGCACGCCCAGCAGCCACACGGCCCAGTCGCCGCCCTGCAGCAGCTTGATGAGGGCCAGCCCCTGCAGACGGTCGCCGAGCCCGGCGGGCTGGACGGGTGCGGCCATGCCGACCGCGTC
>NZ_JBIARC010000282.1:0-1133 GCF_042889625.1 Streptomyces sp. NPDC002573
CCCCGTGGCCGTACTGCCGCGCAGGCCACGGCCCCCTCCGAGGTGCCGTGGGCGCAGCGGCTGTCCGGCCTTGCACCCGAGGAGCGCGAACGGGCGGTGGCCGAACTGGTCCGTACGCACGTGGCCCACGTCCTGGGCCACACCGGCCCGTACGACCTCGACGACGACCGGCCCTTCCAGGAAATGGGCTTCGACTCCCTGACCGCCGTAGAACTTCGCAACCGCCTCGGCACCGCCACCGGACTGCGCCTGACCACCACCCTGGTCTTCGACCATCCCACCCACGCGGCCCTCACCGCCCATCTGCTGGAGCAGCTGTCCGGTGAGCCGGCCGGATCCTCTCCCGCTGTGCGGGCGACGGTCGTGGCGTCGTCGGACGAGCCGATCGCGATCGTGGGGATGGCGTGCCGTTACCCGGGTGGTGTGGCGTCGCCGGATGATCTGTGGCGGTTGGTGTCCGAGGGTGTGGACGCGGTGGGGGAGTTCCCGGTCAATCGGGGCTGGGATGTGGATGCTCTGTATGACCCGGATCCGGATCACACGGGCACGTCGTACACGCGGCATGGTGGATTTCTGTACGACGCGGACGAGTTCGACGCCGGATTCTTCGGGATGTCTCCGCGCGAGGCGATCGCCACCGATCCGCAGCAGCGTCTGCTCCTGCAGACCGCCTGGGAGACGCTGGAGAACGCGGGGATCGTTCCCGCTTCCCTGCGGGGCAGCCGTACAGGCGTGTTCACCGGGGTGATGTACCACGACTACGGCTCGGGAGCGGGACCCGCCCGCCAGGAGCTCGAAGGCTATCGAGCAGCCGGTACCGCCGGCAGCATCGCGTCCGGACGACTGTCGTACACCTTCGGGTTCGAGGGTCCGGCGGTGACGGTGGACACGGCGTGTTCGTCGTCGCTGGTGGCGTTGCATCTGGCGGCGAACGCGCTGCGGCAGGGCGAGTGCGATCTGGCGCTGGCCGGCGGCGTGACCGTCATGTCCACTCCGCAGGCATTCGTGGAGTTCTCCCGGCAGCGCGGGCTCGCACCGGACGGGCGGTGCAAGTCGTTCTCGGCGGCGGCTGATGGTACGGGCTGGTCGGAGGGTGTGGGGCTGCTGTTGGTGGAGCGGCTGTCGGATGCCCG
>NZ_JBIARC010000283.1:0-1118 GCF_042889625.1 Streptomyces sp. NPDC002573
ACGACTCAACCTGCTCGACCGTCAACACATCAGCACACAGTCACATCAACGACAGACGCCGTTGATCGTCACCCCAGATGCGGTTGCAGTATTAGGCCACCAACTCCCCGGCGTCTACGCAGACCACAACACCGCTGAGGCCTTCGCCGCCGCCTGGCATCGCCACACAGGCGCACTGCCGACACTCCACGAGCGGCAGTGCCTGTATCGCCTGGACACCCTCACCCCGCCACAGCAACTCCCGGAAGGCCATGCCCGCGTCGCGAGCGAGCAGGACCGCACGGAAGTTGCGCGCCTCTACGCGGGCTTCGCCGCGTCCATCGGAGAACCCCCCTCCAGAGACCCACAAGAGTGGGCAGACACACGCATCGCCTCCGGAGGAATCACGTTGTGGGAGACCCCAGACGGCACCCCCGTCGCCATGGTCGGCGTGAACCCGATGGTCGCCAGGCAGATCCGCTTGGGCACCGTTTACACCCCGAACCACTTCCGAGGCTGCGGCTACGCCGGCGCAGCGATGACCGAGGTGACACGGGCCGCCCTGACCACCGGTCCGCAGGAGGTACTCCTCTTCACGAACCTGGCCAACCCCACCAGCAACGGCCTCGTCCAACGAATCGGCTACCGCCCCGTCGCCAACTTCGCCCTGCTCGACTTCTCACCTGCCACCGCGGGCGCCCGCTGATCACGCCGGCACAGCAGACGCTTCCACTGGGCCATCGCGATCCGAGGTAACACCTGGGTGTCTCACTCCGTCCATACAGCCGCGTTGCCGCTATTACTGGCTTCCGCTTTGAGGTGACTATCTACTCGGGCTACTGACTGCTGGTCACCTGTGCGCTATGTCGTTGGTATGCGCTATGCGGATGGGGGCGGGCTGACGGCAAAGGGCCGCCAGCGTCGCGAGGGGGTGCGGTTGGAGGCCGTCGGGCTGTTCGCCGAGGGGGTCAGGCCACCTGAGGTGGCCCGCCGGTTACAAATCAGCCCGAAGTCGGTCTACCAATGGCAGAAGCACATCTACTGGCGGTCGGCCAGCGTTGGCAAGGCTAGGTTCTGGCACGTGTGCTCGTCGCCAGGCAGGACGGCGGCCTCGCCGCTGGTCAGGACGCAGGCGACGA
>NZ_JBIARC010000284.1:0-1112 GCF_042889625.1 Streptomyces sp. NPDC002573
GGCCAAGCTCGACATCCCCACACCGAAGCAGATCATCGCCCTCGAACCCACACCCCGCTGACCAGCACGAACACCAGCGCCTAGAGAAACGCCTCCCAGGCGCCCTCACCCATGTCCGCGCAGGTCAGACCCCAGATTCGTGACTCTATGCCGCTGAATTACGCGGAACGCAGGAGTGGCCGTCGACGCCTTCCCCGGCTTGGGGAAGACCACCTCGGTGCTGGCCTTCGCGCGGGAGTTCCACCGCAGGGAGATCGCCGAACAGGGAGAGTTCACCGCGGCCGGCCATGAACGCTGGCCCGTCTGCAGGGTCGGACTCACGGGCAACACCGGTATGAAGGACCTCAACCGGGCCCTGGTGGAGTTCTTCGGCCACCCCGGCCGCATCCGCGGAACCACCGCCCAGCTCGGCCAGCAAGCCCTGGACTGCGTTCTATCTTGCGAGGTCCGTGTCCTGGTACTCGATGACCTGCACTTCTTGAAGTGGGCAAAACGAACGGCATCGAGGTCAGCAACCACCTCAAATGGATCGCCAACGAGTTCCCCGTGACCCTGGTGATGATCGGTGTCGGTCTCGCGGGGAAAGGTCTGTTCAGCGAGGGGGACAGGCAGAGCGATGCCGCCCTGGCCCAGACGGGCCGTCGCACCACCCATCTGGGCATGCCTCCCTTCACGATCAAGAATGAGAAGGGGCGGCGGGCCTGGCGGCAGATGCTGCTGGCCCTCGAACAGCGCGTTGTTCTCGCGGACAAGTATCCCTGCATGCTCGCCGATGACCTGTCCGATGACCTCTTCGCCGATGGTGTCCCGCCGAGTGGTGTAGCAGCGATCTCCGCATAGCCCCTGGTCATGGGGCGGCCATCGCGCAACTCTCCGAGTGGCGAAGCTCGTTGAAACGAGAGGTGACGCGATGGCCTTGTCCCAGCATGACTTACTCCGCCTGATGGAGTCACTGCGTACGGCGGACGGAATCGAGTTGATGAGGGTCCTGGCCCAGCGGATCCTGCAGGAACTCATCGAGGCCGAGGCCACCGCCCACATCGGCGCGGAGCCCGGCGAGCACACCGAGACACGCACGACGATGCGCAACGGGCACCGGGAGAAGGTGCTGA
>NZ_JBIARC010000285.1:0-1106 GCF_042889625.1 Streptomyces sp. NPDC002573
GGATGCAGGACCACCTTGGTCCAGCCCTCGTCACGGGCGTCGAAGTGCTCGTAGGCGGTGGGGGCCTCGTCCAGGCTGAGCTCGTGGGAGACGACGAAACTCGGCTTCGCCTTCCCGCCGGCGATCAGATCCCGCAGCGCCCGGTTGTACTTCTTCACCGGAGCCTGCCCGGTCCCCATGCGCTGACCCTTGAACCACATCATGCCGAAGTCGATCGGGACCTTGCCCTGCGCCTCCAGCTCCCCCTGGGCCTCCGCGCCGCCGGGGTCCTGGGGCAGGAACACGCCCACCACGCCGATGTCGCCCGTGAACCTGACCGAGTCGATCAGTCCGTTGAGCGTGAGGCTGGCGTCCTCGTGTCCCTGGGGGTCGTGTGCCTGGTAGCCGACGCATTCGCAGCCGTTGTCGGCGCCCAGCCCGAGGGTGGCCTCCTTGACGACCTCCGAGGGGTTCTGCTCGGCGGTGTTGATCGGGATGGCCCCGATCTCCTCCGCCTTGCGCAGCCGGTCGGGCTGGTAGTCGGCCGTCCAGACGCGGCCGGCGCCCTTGATGAGGGCGGAGTAGGCCGCCATCAGCCCGACGGGACCGGCCCCGAAGACGATGGTCTGGTCGCCCGGTTTGACATGGGCCATCTCGGTGGCGTGGTAGCCGGTGGGGAAGATGTCGGCGAGCATCACGTAGTCGGTCTGGCGCTCGGCGGCGTCCTCGCCCAGACGCAGCGCGTTGAAGTCGCCGTAGGGCACACGCAGCAGTTCCGCCTGGCCGCCCTGGTAGGGGCCCATGTCGGCGAATCCGTAGGCGGCTCCGGCGAGGGCCGGTTCCGGCTGCATGGTCAGGCAGTAGTTCGTGAGACCCTGCTCGCACTGCTTGCAGAAGCCGCAGGCGATGTTGAAGGGCAGGACCACGTACTGGCCGACCTGGACCTTGCGGACGGCCGGGCCGACCTCCACGACCTGGCCCAGGTTCTCGTGTCCCAGGGTGCGGCCGGCCTCGAACGAGGTGCGGCCCTCGTACATGTGCAGGTCCGAACCGCAGATGTTGGTGGTGGTGATCTTGACGATGATGTCGCAGGGATGCTCGATCTTCGCGTCCGGTACGTCCTTCAC
>NZ_JBIARC010000286.1:0-1104 GCF_042889625.1 Streptomyces sp. NPDC002573
GGGAGCTGGGGGCGGGGGCCGGCGAGGGTGAGCATGACGAGGGCGATGACGGCGTCGGCGGAGTGGAAGCCGAAGCCTCTGCGGATGATCAGACGGGTTTTGGTGTTGGTGGACTCGATCAGTCCGTTGCTCATGCCGGTGGTCAGCGCGGAGCGGATTGCCTGGTAGTGGCGTCGGATACGGCGTTGGAGGTCGACGAAGACGCCGATGCGGCAGCGGCGGGCCCAGCCGATCCACCTGTCCAGTGCCCGCAGGGCGGCGGCGGGGCGGGACTTGGCCAGGGTGAACACGGCCCGCAGGGCCTCCTTCAGGCGCCAGGCGCGGTGCAGGCGGGGATCGGTGGCGGCGATCCAGGTGAGTTTCGCGGCCTGCCGGTCGGTGAGGTCGGCTTCGTTCTTCCACAGGGCGAAGCGGGAGTCCTTCAATGCCCGGGCCCGCTCGTGGTCCTGGGCCTGGCGGCGGGCGCGGTTCCAGCTCGAGCGGCGTTCGGCATCCAGGGCCTCGGTGGCCCAGGCGATGACGTGGAAGGGGTCCATGACGCGCAGGGCATGCGTGGCCCGGTGTTGAAGGACGTCGGCGATCCAGGCGGCGCCGTCGGCGCTGATGTGCGTCAAGCGGGCGGCGCGGTCGGCGCCGAGTTGGTCGAAGAAGCGGTGCAGGACGTCCTTGCCGTGCCCGTCGGCCATCCACACCACCCTCGCGGTGTCGTGGTCCACGACGACCGTCATGTACTTCTGTCCGCGGCGGTGGCTGATCTCGTCGATGCCGATCCGCCGCAGCCCCGACAGCCGGTCGACCAGCCGGTCGCGGTCGGCGACGTACCGCTCGACGATCGCGCCGATGGTCCGCCAGGAAGTACGCATCAGCTGCGCGGCCGCGCTCTTGGAGCACTCAGCAGCCATCCATGCCGCCTGGGCGTCGAAGGCGTGGGTATGCCCGGCGCCGTGACGGGCCCAGGGCACCGCGGCGACGGTCGTCCCGTGCTCCCGGCAGGCCACCCGCGGCGCCGCCGCCTCCAGGAACACCCGCAGCACCCCGTGGTCGAGGTCCCGCCACCGGCGCCGCCCCCGCCCCGCGTCGTACCAGGGCGCCGGACGCCGGCAG
>NZ_JBIARC010000287.1:0-1079 GCF_042889625.1 Streptomyces sp. NPDC002573
GACTCTGGTGCGCAATTCGTGACGTCGGGTCGGCTGGGTGCGGCATGATCACGGGTGCGGTCGCTTCCCTGTCGTGCGGCTGCGGGGGTGATGTGCGTTGTCGTTGCAGTCGGGGGGCCTGCCGCCGGTCCCGGAGCAGACCGCGAGGACGGCCCGTGCCGCGTTCCCCAAGGGGAGCCTGCCGATGCGGGTCCGCGACCATCTCGCCGGGGTCTTCGCGGATGAGCCGTTCGCGGGCGCGTTCGGGGTGCGCGGGGCTCCGGGGTACTCGCCGGGCGTTCTGTCGCTGGTGACGGTGTTGCAGTTCACCGAGGATCTCACCGACCGGCAGGCTGCGGATGCGGTGCGGGACCGTCTGTCGTGGAAGTACGCGATCGGGGCGGAGCTGACCGATACCGGCTTCGACCACAGCGTGCTGCCCCGCTTCCGTGGCCGCCTGGCCAGGCACGGCCTGGAGCGGGAGGTCTTCGACCGGCTGCTGGCACACTGCAAGGACGCCGGGCTGGTCGCCGCCGGGGGTAAGCAGCGCACCGACTCCACCCACGTCATCAGCGCGGTCAGGGACCTCAACCGCACCGAACTGGCCGGCGAGAGCGTGCGCGCGGCCCTGGAGGCGCTGGCCGTGGCCGCCCCGGGCTGGCTTGCCGGTGTGATCGATGTGGCGGAGTTCGCGCACCGCTACGGCGAACGCGTCAACGGCTGGACGATGCCCGCCTCGAAGACGAAGCGCGACCGGCTCGCCCAGGTCTTCGGCACCGACGCTCTGGCGCTGCTGCGGGCGGTGCACGCCCCTGGCACTCCACCATGGTTACGCGGGATCGAGGCCATGGAACTGCTGCGACAGATCACGGTCCAGACCTACTACGTCCACACCGACGCGCGCGGGCGGGAGGTGATCAGGAAGCGGGAGGCCGACACGGATGGCGTCCCGCCCGGCAGTATCCGTCTGGCCTCGCCCTACGACCCCGACGCCCGCTGGGCGGCCAAGGGCGACGACCTGTTCTGGCTGGGTTATAAGGTCCATCTGACCGAGACCTGCCACACTCTCCCCGAAGCCGAAGCCGAAGCCGAAGCCGAAG
>NZ_JBIARC010000288.1:0-1067 GCF_042889625.1 Streptomyces sp. NPDC002573
TGATCATCGGAGGATTCTGGTGGAGAGCGGCCTCATCCCCGAACAGCGCGGGCCACAATCACGACGACGAGAACCGAAGGGGGCGCCGCTCTCGCCGGACGACGCCATGACCGCATGGAAAATCACCGACCCCATCATCCGCAGGACACTCAACAGGAGCATCGTTCACGCGATCGAACTCCAGGCGGAGATCGACGCGGCCCAGGACCCAAGACCGTCGCGGGAAACAAACGCACACGGCGCGCACAGCGCACACGCGGATGACACCGCTCCCGCCAGGATCCCCTTGCGCGGATCACCGCACGCCGGCCCTCGCGGCATGAACTGAAACCGCCCCAGGAGCAACGCCCGCCCGCCGGCCCGGCATCACGCAGCGAGCGGGCCGGCAGGCATCACCCGCGCCGGCCGCTGCCGCCGGCGCGGCGCTGCGGCCGGTCCGACGCGGCGCTGCGGCCCCGGGCCATGGCCGCCTCGCCGCGCAACCGCGGTCACCGACAGCACCGCCGAACCTGCGGCCCCGGAGAATCGAGCACATGCACGCCCGCCGGGTCCGTCCACCCGGCAATGCCTCTCCCACTAAGCTCGGCCGAATCTTCCCGAAATCCAGTGCCTCCACCACGCATCACGCTCCCGGGAAGAGCACGGGATATCCTCTGGCCGTGCCGGCATCCAGCGGGTCGAAAAGGCCACGCCGAGAGGGGTAGCAGGTGCTTGTCGTACACGGAGCCCCCACGACCGCTGTCGTGCGCAGCAGCACCGGCGAAGCGGTGATTCTGCTTTCCGGCGACACACTCCCGCAGATACCGCAAACCACGCTCACCGACATGATCAAAGCCGCCGCCGCCGTTCTCAGCGCCGCGGAACTCAAGACCGTCAACAACGCCGTTCCCACACTCGGCACAGGACCACCCGATTTCCACGTCCGCATCAACGGAAACGAGTTGACGGTCTACAGACTCACCGACGACTGAGCCTGGATCCATCGATCGGTGACCGGCTGACGGTGCCCCCATGGAGAGGACGTGCCTTGTGACCTGCGAGGATGGGAGTTCTCTAGGCTTCCAACC
>NZ_JBIARC010000289.1:0-1066 GCF_042889625.1 Streptomyces sp. NPDC002573
TCACCACCAAGCCAACCGAACCTGAACCGCAGATCACCCCACAACCGGAACCGAAACAGCTGCCGTGACTACACCACCCCGCGGGACATGACCCGGGTGACAGCGCTGGCGGGTGCGGGGTCGGTGACGCGACGCGACGCGTCGGATGACATCCACGACTGACATCAACGACGCCGGACGGAGGCGTACACCAGCGTCTCTGTCCGGCCGTCGCACCAGTCGACGACAGCCGCCGCAGCGGGCTCGGATCGAACTCCTAATGCGGGTGTCAACGTCCCCGCTCAGTACGAACCGGCTGTAGCCCTGCCGGCCAGCGCCGCGCTGCCCGATCAACTGTCACCGGCCGTGCCGTTAGGCAACGGACGCCACGCAAGGAGCAGCCAACGAAGGTCCGTCGTCACTACCGAACGCACGCCTGGCTGCCCGACCAACGCGACCCACAGCTTGGCGCCTGGCATCGCCTGCGGCATTTACCGCTTCGGTAGCAGCCTCATCGGTGCGTTCGGCACGTGCCGCCGCGAACTCGCGGTCAAGGCTCCAGCGAGCCTCAGAGGCAGCCACAGCTACGCTACTGGGCCCCTCGACGCTCAGTACCGCTTGAGTTCGGACCAGGTCAGACAACGCGTCTCGCGCCGCACTCAGGCGATCTTGGTACTCGACGTTGGCTATGCCCGGTCGTCTGATCTCTTGGAATGAGAGCGGCGCAGCGGATGGCCGTCTCTATGAACTGGATACAGGCGCTCTTTTGTGTCGCCCGATTCTCCGCCGCCCGCCTCTCAGCGTGATCCTCTGCTGCAACTTCTCGCTGTGCCTCCACCTGGTGGCGCACGCCCCGGAGCGTCAACCAAGAGGTCATGCCCGACGCCGCAAGTGCGGTGAGTGCCGCGATGATCGCGGTAAGCAGTGAGTCGCTCACCGAGACATCTCATCAGAGATGCTTCTGCGGACGCAGCGGTTCGCTAAAAGGTGCGTTAGCCTCGATTCGTCAGCGGTCGCGATTGCCTGATGAGGTTGATGGTTCGCCCTGTTTGTCCCGCGTGATCGCGGGCGGGGCCTTCGCGTGTCG
>NZ_JBIARC010000290.1:0-1053 GCF_042889625.1 Streptomyces sp. NPDC002573
ATGAACACGGCGCAACCCACGCGCAGGCCCGGGGCGCTGGCCGACGAGCAAATCTCCCCGGCCGCACCCGAACAGCCGAGCTGCTTGGCGCCACCACGCAGGTAATCACAGGGCCGGAGTCGGACGTGCAGGAGACAGAAAATCGTTGCCGTCCGGGTCGGCCAGGGCCTGGCGGTTCCCGGTGCCGGTCCGGCCGGTGTCGGCTGGCCTGGCGCCGAGCGCGAGCAACTGCCCCGTCTGAAGAACATCGGGAGCATCCGCCTGTACCGCCCGGAGGACGACCCGCCCGGTTGGCCGGCACTCGGAGGCTTCCTGACCTGTGGGATCCGCTGAGACCTGATCGCCCAGCAGTACGACCAGATGGTCAAGTACGCCACCGCTCTGCGCCTGGGGACTGCGGGGGCCGGGCAGGTGCTGCGCCGCTTCACTCGCGGCGGACCGAAGCACCCCGCCTACGCCGCGCTCGAAGAACTCGGCCGCGCCGTACGCACGATCTTCACCTGCGGCTACCTGGCCAGCCCCGGCCTACGCCGCGAGATCCACGGCGGGCTCCAGGTCGTGGAGAACCGGAACAGCGCCAACACCGTGCTGCACTACGGCAAGGACGGCGTCTTGACCGGCCCTGACAAGGAGCACGCCGAGACGTCGAGGCTCGCGCTGCACCTGCTGCAGTCCGCACTCGTCAACACGTCAACACACTGCTGCTCCAACAGGTGCTGGACGAACCGGCGTGGGCAAAGATGCTCACCGACGAGGACCGGCGCGGGCTGACCGCGTTGTTCTGGTCCAAAGTCAACCCGTACGGAACTTCCGGCTGGAGATGGACAAGCGGCTCGATCTGTCACCGGCCGCCGTGCCCCGCCCCCGCACCGCGACAGACGACGCCGGTTTCGAACTGAAGATCGTCAAGCAGTAGGCTCACCAACGCCGTTGCGTTAGGGATCTTGAGGTGGTGGCACCCCCCGCCTGAACAGTGGAAACGGGACCCCTGGTAGATCAGCTTGTGTCGAGCAAGGTGATCATCAAGACCAGGAGTCCCGTTGCTGGAGAAGT
>NZ_JBIARC010000291.1:0-1050 GCF_042889625.1 Streptomyces sp. NPDC002573
CGGGAGGGCAGTCGTCAGGCGCGCGAAGCGCGTCAAGCCCGCTACCGCAAGGTAAGCAGGAATCTCCCGGCTTCAGCCGGGAGAGCACTTCAATGAGAGCTGCACACAACCCACCGCGACCAGGCCGAACGCGTCTTCAGCCTCTGACAGCGCCAACCGGGGACAAGGACCGCTCAGCTGGGCCGCGCGGGGTGACGGGAGCGGCGCTACGGAGTACGCGCTCGCCGTCATCGAGCGGGAGACGGGCGAGCTGATCGGATTCGGCCACCTGGCCACCGACCCCCACCAGCAGCGCGCGGCCACCATGGGCTTCGCGCTGCGCCCGGATGCACGGGGCGTGGGCTACGGCGTGGGGACAGTGCGGCTGCTGCTCACCGTCGGCTTTGACGATCTCGGCGACTCTGTTGCTGAATTGCCTGCGGGGGTTTGGGGCCAGCCCGGCATGATCGTCGGTGCGGTCGTTCTGTCTGTCCCGGCCGCAGGGGGTTGGTGCGGTGTCCATGCGGCCGAGAGAACTGCCGCCCATTCCCGAGCAGACTGCGAGGACGGCCCGCGCGGCCTTCCCTCGCGGCAGCCTGCCCATGCGGGTCCGTGACCATCTGGCCGAGGTCTTCGACGACTCGTTGTTCACCGATGCCTTTCCCGACCGCGGCGCACCCGCCCAGTCCCCGGCCTTGCTCGCCCTGGTGACGGTGCTGCAGTTCACCGAGAACCTCACCGACCGGCAGGCCGCGGATGCGTCGCGGGACCGTCTGTCGTGGAAGTACGCGCTGGGCACTGAGCTGTCCGATGCCGGCTTCGACTTCTCCGCGTTGTCGAAGTTCCGCGCCAGACTGGCCGAGTGCGCCATGGAGAGGGTGGTCTTCGACCGGCTACTGGAGCACTGCCGTGAGGCCGGACTGGTGAAGGCTGGCGGTAAGCAGCGTACCGATGCCACCCATGTGATCAGTGCGGTCCACGTGAAGACCTGGTCGGCGACCGTCTACGTCGCGTTCGTCGTCGACACCTTCTCCCGCCGGATCGTCGGCTGGTCGGCGGCCACCGTCAAGG
>NZ_JBIARC010000292.1:0-1047 GCF_042889625.1 Streptomyces sp. NPDC002573
TCAGTGGTTCGCTTCCGCTCGCCTTCGTGACCCATACCTGACGCGCTCATCGGCACGCCGTTTCCGCAACGCTCACCACCCCGGCTCATTCACCGTCGCAGCTTGCGGTGGCTTGAAGCCCCCTCCTGCAAGGCGACTCCGGAGGACCTACCTCCATCTCTCACACACCATCGCTCCAGCGGCATCGCTCTACATCCGCGCACCGCCTTCACGTTCGTGGCACACCGGCTTGGAGGAGTTCTTCGAGTTCATCCCCAGACGCCGCTTGAGCTCCGCGTTCTCCGCCCGCAGCTCGGCGATCTCTGCCCGGGCAGCCGCCAGCTCGTTCCGCAACTCGCCGACGAGCGCCAGCAGTTCCGCGTAGCTCGGCAGCGGCGGGGTCTCGGACACGAGACCCAATGATCAACCAGCAGGACGCCAAGATCAACTCAGTGCGCCAGGACCACCAAACCAGTCACGATCAGTCGTGCCCCGGTGATCCGGTTCTCCGTGTTGGCGTGCTTGCCCACGGGCAAGTCCTTGGTCCACCGGAACCGGACCCGGCCCACCTTGGGAATGTTGACCATGCCCCACCGGCGGTGCACGCGGGTGATGTTCAGGTCCCGGCCCTGCGGAATGTCCACGGACATCACCGTGCGGAGGCGGCCCTTGAAGTTCGGGGTGTCGGCGCGGCCGTCCCAGCAGTTCTTCCACGCCTGGAAGTATGTCTTGAGCACCGCTTGCGCGGCTTGCGCGGGCAGGACGGCGAGGAAGCCGATGTCCTGGCGGGCCTGGCGAATCGCGGCGTCGGCGTTCGCGAGAGTCCGCTCTTCCTTCGGCATCATCCGCCACCACGCGTGCAGCAGGTTCCACATTGCGCGGGCCGCGTGTGCCTGATCATCCGCTGCGCGAACCCCGGCAGGAGACAGCTCAAGCCGGGCACGATGCCCGAACTGCCGCTTGATCAGGGTGGCTTGACTCACAATCGGGAGCCTAGCATTGGTTTATGTCACCGCGCTGGAACCCTAATCCCGATGTCAGAACCGGTCGCCATGTTGTCTACAACCT
>NZ_JBIARC010000293.1:0-1044 GCF_042889625.1 Streptomyces sp. NPDC002573
GATCTGATGCCGCAGCACCAGGATCTCGATGTCCTTGTCCCGATCACTCATCGGCAGTAGGCGCAGCAGCGCGAGCGCGTTGCTCACACCGATGTAGGCCAGTCGCAGCAGCACGGACGATCACGTTGCAGTGCTGATCGGCTTCCGCGCAACCGCGGCGTGAGCATCCATCGTCGAAGCTCCGCGAAGGCCGCCCACCGCCTCACCACCTGGGCGGATGGGGTTTTCGGCAAGGACAGGCCCCGGCAGGCGCAACCGGGGGCGGACGGGAACGAAGAAGCCCCAGCCGGGATGTACCCACCAGCTGGGGCCTCTCTTGCGTGTGGCGTTACAGGGGGCGGATGTTCTCCGCCTGCGGGCCCTTCTGGCCCTGCGTAACGTCGAACTCGACCTTCTGGCCCTCCTGCAGCTCGCGGAAGCCCTGGGCGACGATGTTCGAGTAGTGGGCGAAGACGTCGGGGCCGCCACCCTCCTGCTCGATGAAGCCGAAGCCCTTTTCCGCGTTGAACCACTTCACAGTGCCCTTGGCCATGTGCCTGTCTCCTTCGAGGGGGGACTCGTATCGGGTCCCGCACCGTGCGGGTCCCGGAGGTGATCGCCCTGGTCCGGAGAGGCGTTGAACAGCAAAAACGCCCGCGATGCGATCACGGGCGAACGGGACTTCGGAACCACGACTGCTGATTGCGACACTACACCGGCTGGTGTAGCTCGGCCACAAGACCCCACGACGACAACGCGACCCCCGTGGGGCAACCGCCGCCACTGACAGCCGTCCCCCGAATGCGCCTCACCTGCCGTTGGGCGAGGCTGAGGCTATGGCTGAGCATCGCGTGATCGTGTTCCCGCCCGGAGAGGGCGGCGGCCGTCGCATCCAGGTCGGCAGCCAGACGCTGGGAACCGCATACAGCCTGCATGACCTGAGCGTCTTCCTGGAGCGTGCCGGCGCCTGGAGGGGTCAGAACCTGCTCTCGGGTAAGTGTCCATGAGTGTCTTTTAGATGTCATGAGTGTTGTACGATCTTGTGCATGAACCTGACGGAATGGG
>NZ_JBIARC010000294.1:0-1018 GCF_042889625.1 Streptomyces sp. NPDC002573
ATTGGGAAGCATCTCGATGAGGACGGCGGTGGTGAGGCGTTCGAGGGCGCCGGGGTTGGGGAAGATCTGGACGACGTCGACGCGGCGTTTGATCTCCCGGTTGACCCGCTCCAGGGGGTTGGTCGACTGGATCTTCTTCCAATGTCGCTCGGGGAAGTCCGCGAAGGCGGTGAGGTCGACCTTGGCCTCCAGGAGCATTGCCCTCACCTTGGGGAACTGCCGTCCGAGCATGTCGGCGACGGTCTCGAGCTGAGCGCGCACGGCCTCGGCCGTGGACTGGGCGAAGATCGTGCGAATGGTGGCGGCCACCATCTCCGCGGCGTCCTTGGGGATCACCGCAAAGACGTTGCGCAGGAAATGAACGCGACACCTCTGATAGGCGGCCCCGAGCATGACCTTGCGCACGGCCTTGACCAGGCCGGAGTGGTGATCGGCGATGACCAGGCGGACCCCGGTCAGGCCCCGCTCGCGCAAGGAGCGCAGGAACTCGCTCCAGAAGACTTCGGTCTCGCTGTCGCCGACCATCAGCCCGAGGACCTCGCGTCCGCCGTCCTCGGTGATGCCCGTGGCGATGACCACGGCTTGCGAGACGATCTGGTGGTTCACCCGGGCCTTGCAGTAGGTGGCGTCCAGATAGATGTAGGGGAAGCGGGTGTGATCCAGGGGGCGGGTGCGGAACACGCCCAGCTCCGCGTCGAGGTCGCCGCAGATCCTGGAGACCTCGCTCTTGGAGATCCCGGTGTCCCCGCCCAGGGCCTTGACCAGGTCGTCCACGCTGCGGGTGGACACGCCCTGCACATACGCCTCCATGATGACGGCGTAGAGGGCCTGGTCGATGCGGCGCCGGCGTTCCAGCAGCGACGGGAAGAACGAGCCGGTGCGGACCTTGGGGATCGCCAGGTCCAGGTCCCCGGCCTGCGTGGTCAGCACCTTCTCCCGGTGCCCGTTGCGCATCGTCGTGCGTGTCTCGGTGTGCTCGCCGGGCTCCGCGCCGATGTGGGCGGTGGCCTCGGCCTCG
>NZ_JBIARC010000295.1:0-1000 GCF_042889625.1 Streptomyces sp. NPDC002573
CGATCCCGAGACGGCGAAGTTTCCCGCCTGTCTTCGGGATCATGCGCTCCCGGACCGGAAGCGGGCGGAAACTACGGTCCTTCAACTGCGACCGCAGCTCGTCGAGAAATTCCCCGACACCCTGTCCGGCCTCTACGGAACGGGCCGTGCGCCCGTCCACTCCGGCCGTGCGGGCACCCTTGTTACCCCGCACCCGGTCCCAGGCCACTAGAAGGAAGCCGGGATCAGCAACGAGGTTGTAGAGGTCGTCGAACCTGCGATGAGAATCATCACGAGCCCAACGGTGCAGCTTGGTCTGGATATTCAGTACCCGGCGCTCCGCCATATATAAGGCGTGCTCCAGTTCGTCGGTATTCACCGGCGAAAACCTCCCGGCATTCCAGCAACCTCAACTGCCGACTTGCTGGTCCCCTTCGCCCTGCGGCCGTCTCTCACGGCCTCCACGGCGGGTCGTCACGCCCGCGACTACTACGGGACCTCCGCCCCATCCCACGGTCCTCAGCCGGCAACGGACCTGCCCACCGCCGGACCGGCTGCCCGGCGGAAGGGCGACCGCGGATGGTTCCCACGTTCACCATGTGATCGATCGGTCAGGGAGGCGCCCAGCTCTACTCCGGCAGCATCGCCACGTCTACGCCGCAGACCTTCAACGTGGCCTCCCCACCGTCAGAGCTACACGGCTTCGGAGTTGAAACACCACCCGTCCGGACGGAGTCCCACGCACTGCACACCGGCCCATATCCACCAGATTTGACCCGGCTTCGCTGTTACGGAGCTTCAACCACTGGTTCGCTCTCGCTACACCTTCTGACCTCGCTGAACGGACCCGCGCCGTCTGGTAGTTCCGGCACGTCTCGTCTTCGTCGGGGCCGCTTGCCACCCTCACCGGCGTTCCCCGGATCGGACTGCCCCCAAGCTTCGATCAGGCCGCTGCGACGGCCCAATGGATGCGGTCTTTCACCGCCTCTCGATCAACATCGCGCCTCGTGGCGCACAGCTC